>NC_011661.1:0-309260 GCF_000021645.1 Dictyoglomus turgidum DSM 6724 | reverse complement strand
GAAAAATCACAGGTTTTGTAATCATAATTGGACCCTTTTCTGTTGTAATAAATCCATCTTCCGATTTCGTGCCAGTTATTGACGGATTCCAGCAAAAAGCCTGATTCCTATAAATCTTTTCCGTAGTTGTGGGAGTTACCCTTATATCCCTGGGATAATACCCCATAGATCCCCCTTGGTGATGCAACTTCCACTCATCCTTATATCCCCTCTTCTCGTACTCCTCTATAGCAGAAAGCACTGGAACCCTCATCTCTTCACCAATTTTCGTCTTTGCTATCATAATGCACTCAATCTCCACATTGTCTTTGTATTGCTTTTTTAAGGTTTCGGGAATCTTTCCAAAATGAGCCATCCTGGTCATAGTAGCTATTAACCCTTTATATCTTGCATTCACCGAAGCCATTACTACTTTCTCAATTTTTTTATTCTTAGATATGGGATGCCTATAATTTCTTATCCTATCATCAGAAGCAATCATAAATGCTGTTGGCTCAATCCCCTCTTTCCAAAGTTTTGCTGAAATCTTACCTGCTACTTCAATTTCTGTCTCTCCTGGTTTTGTTTCATACATAAGCACTTCTTCTACGATTCTTGAAAGTTTCTCTCCAAGATATAAATACCTTTCAATCTCACCTTCTGTTAGCTCATATCTCAGTTTTTTAAAGGTATCATCCACAAACTGGATGTCAGGAAGTAACACATCACACCCAACTTTACCATTTCCAACAATTGTCCTAACTATTTCCATTTCTTTGTCTTCATACCATTCATATTCCAACACCTCAAACATGTCTTCTACCTCTTCATCTTTCATCCTTCTCGCTTCAATCTTATTAGCAATGACAAATTGATCTTTTTCTGTGATCAAAACCGACGTTACTCCCATCTCCGTTGCCATACCAACAAAATTTACTCCGCCTGCGGTAATCCATGAAAAATTTGGTTGTTTTTTTATGAGCACTGCATAAAGATCATTTTCCCTTAGAAAATTTCTTACTTTCTCTAATTTAATTTTTACCTCCTCTTTCCTTTCCATTTCTCCATACTCCTCCCATTATTTACTTTCTCTTCTTCCAGAGATAACTCCCAAAACAATTGATAAAATTGCAAGAACTAACAAGGTCAAAGATATAGGACTTTTGAACATAACGGTATAGTCATTTCCTGAAAGGATTAATGCCCTATTCAAATTTTGCTCTGCCATAGGTCCAAGAATAACTCCAAGGATAAGAGGAGTTGCAGGGAAATTATGTTTTCTCATAAAATAACCAATCAAGCCAAAAATTAAAGCAATTGCCACATCATATAAACTATTTCTTATGGCAAAAGAACCAATTATTGCAAAAACAAGAATAATAGGCATTAATATTTTCTTAGGTATCTCTAAAATGTAGGGAGCAGTTAAAGTGGATACAAAACCTGTTATAAGCATCATAAATTGAATAATAAACCATCCCGCAAAGAAAGAATAAACAAGATCAGGTGTTGCCTGAAATAAAAGAGGTCCAGGTCGTACCCCAATAAGTATCATAGCACCAAGCATTACCGCTGTAACCACATCTCCAGGAACTCCTAAGGCTAAAGTTGGTACTAGGGCACCTCCTGTAACTGCGTTATTTGCACATTCTACTACAGCAACACCTTCTATTGCTCCTTTACCAAATTTTTCTTTATTTTTTGATATATTTCTTAGGACGTTATAGGCTAAAAAAGTAGCAATTGTTCCCCCTGTCCCAGGAATTACTCCTATGATTATCCCAATAACTGCTCCTACCAATATAGGGATAACTAAGGACTTGAATTCTTCTCTTGTTAAAAAGACCTCTGATATTTTGTGTTGAATTTTTGTCTCTCTTTCCTTTTGCTCTAATTCCATTAAAATTTCTGTTATAGCAAAGACACCAATAAGAACAGGTAAAAGTTCAAATCCAGCAGAAAGAGACGATATTCCAAAAGTAAATCTTGTAGATCCCCTTATATTCTCTACTCCAACCATTGAAATAAATAGACCCAAAAGTCCTGAAATTATACCTTTTAACAAATATTTTCCTGATACACTTGCAATTATTGAAAGACCAAAAATAGCAAGAGCAAAATAATCAATTGGAGAAAATTTCAATGCAAAAGAGGCAAGAAGTGGAGCTAAAAATACTAAAACAATACCGCTTAGGATACCCCCTAAGAAAGAAGCTATTAATGCAGTAAATATAGCTTTACCTGCTTTTCCTTGCCTTCCCAAGGGATAGCCATCAATTACAGTTGCAGCAGCAGAGGGTGTTCCAGGAACTCCTAAAAGTACAGCTGAGATAGATCCTCCAAACATAGATCCAGAGTACATTCCTGCAAGCATTAAAAGGGCAGATTTAGGATCTAAATAATAAGTGAAAGGAAGAAGAAGAATTATTCCCATAGAGGAAGTAACACCAGGAAGCGCACCTACAATAATTCCACCAATGGTACCTATTAACATTAAAAGTAAGTTATTAAATTGAAGAGCTATTTTTAAACCTTCTATCCAATAATTTATCATCTTTCTCTCTCCTCTACCCTTAGAATAAAGAAAATTGAGGAAGAGGAACCTTAAATATTCCGTAGAAAACGTAATAAACCAAAAGGGTAAAAATGATGCTTATGACAATTGCATAAGGTATTTTTCTATACCCAAAAAGATACATGGTAGCAAACATGAGAAAAGGAGTGAGATATAAAAAACCAAGATAGCTTACAAGATACACATACAAAAGAGAGAGAAATATGAGGATTAAAATATCCCTTAAAGAATTCGCAGAATACATCTTTTTAGTTTTTTCCATCTTCCTTATGCTTTGTATAGCTAAAATAATCCCACAAATAATAAGCCCAATACTCACAATCTCAGGAAAATCTCCAGGCCCAAGTCCCAAAGGCATATTAGGCATATTTAAGGCATTAATCAATATAAAGAAACCAAAAAGTACTATACCTATCCCTATACCAGTATCCCAACTAAATCTTAATCTCATCAACCCTTCCCTCCCACGCTAAAAATAAAATCTCCCCCCACTTTAAAGTAGGGGGAGAATACTCTAATACTTATATTTATTTCCTAACTTATTACTCTTTATAAGATTTTCATAGTATTTGTCATAATCCTTAATAAATTTAGCAAAGGAAGCTGGACCTTTATAATCTAATGTTAAAGATAGTTCTCTTGCCTTCTTTTGAAATTCGGGATCTCTCATAGCCCTATAGAATATGGTATGTAGCCTATCCACAATCTCCTTCGGTGTACCTCTTTGTACTGCAACTCCTCTCCACATACCAAATTGGAAATTAAATCCTTGCTCTTTTGCTGTAGGAACGTCGGGATATTTATCAAGACGTTTAGAACCAAAAACTCCCAAAATCCTAAGTTGTCCAGAATCCACATTAGCAAGACCTTCAGGTGCAGCACCCATGTAGGAATTAATATGCCCACCTACAAGAGCAGTAACTGCAGGTCCTCCTCCTTCAAAGGGCACATGAGTAAGCTTTATCTTTGCAAAACTCTCAAAGGCAAGAGCAGCAAGATGGGTTCCTCCTCCAGCACCACCATTACCAATAGTGATCTTTCCAGGATTCTGTTTAGCATATTCCACATACTCTCTTAAATCCTTCCAAGGAGCATCTTTTCTAACAAGAATATAACAAGGATCGTTTACAATAAGGATTACAGGTTCAAAAGAATCAGCACTAAATTCTACAGGATCCATATGGGACTTAATTAAAATAGGAGCTGCAAAGGAAAGAAGAGTATAGCCATCGGGCTTTGCCCTTAGGAACTCCATAGTACCAGGAACAGCACCACCACCAGGAATGTTATTCACTACTAAAGGTTGTCCATTGGCATATTTAGGAAATACGGAGGCAATAGATCTAAAAAGAACATCTGTTGCACCACCAGCTGACCAAGGAACAATTATCTGTACCGGCCTTGTAGGAAAATCCACTCCACTTCCAATGGTAATTAATAGAATTAATAACAAAGCTAAAACGATAAATAGTCTTTTAGAAAACATCATTCTTCCCCCTTTCACAAAGAAATTTTTAAAAGTCATAATTTTTTTCTCACCCCCATTTAATAATTTAATTTTTTAATTTTTCTTTTACTGTAAAAATTTGTCTCGTGCTTTATTTCTCAAATATCGTTTTTATTTTGATATTAAAAATCTTTTTATTGTAAACTTAAAATCTACACTTTTTTTATAGCAAAAAATAATAAAATTGACAAGTGATTTTTTAAAAGAAATTTAAAAGGGAAAGTTTAACAATAACAACCCAGGTTTACTTCTCTAAAAATAAATTAAAACCAAATTTTTAATTAGAGTTTAAAAATTAGTATTCCTTTTTATACTTTTCTATCAATTCTCTGTAATTTCCAACTACTTCATCTACTATTTCTTCCCAATGCTTATAAAGAGTTTTTCTTGCATTCTCCCCAACTTTTTTTAAAAACTCCTTTTGAGATAATATCTCTTTCATCTTTCTTGCATAGGTGATATGATCATTTTCTGAAAGAAAGCCATTAAAACCATCTATTACTCCTTCACCTTCTGCTACTGTCGATCCTTTTATAAGGAGAGATGGACATCCCATAGCAGAAGCCTCTTTTATCACAAGAGCAGAGGTATCATATAAGGAAGGAAAAGCCAAAAGATTAGCTCTTGCATAGTACGCCTTTAAAAGTTCCCTATCAAAAATCTTTCCTGTAAAAATGACTTTGTCCTTTATTTTTAGCTCTTCGGCAAGCCTTTTAAAATAGTCCTCATCTTTCCCCGTTCCAACAAATATGGCTTTAAAATTAACATTATCTTCTTTCAAAATACTTAAGGATCTCAAAAGTAGTTCTACATTTTTTTGCCTTACCATTTGTCCTACAAAGAGAATAACTGTATCCTCTTCTGATAAATTATGAATCCTATTTATCTTATTCTTGTAATCTCCCAAATTCTCAAGAGGAAAAAAGTCCGTGCCATTGGGAACTATCTTTATATCCTTCTTAAACCCATACTCTTTTAAAGTTTTTGCAGTTGCAGAATTTACAGTCCAGACCTCATCAACCCTATGATAAAATTCCACTATTATCTTCACCCCAATTTTTGCCAGGAAATCTGACTTTGTGGCCTCCTTAAAATCATCATAATATTTCGTATGAAAAGAAGCCACAATTGGAATTTTCTTCTTCCTTGCGATATAAAGTCCTAAAATGCCTGAAGAAAAGGGTGAATGCACATGAATAATATCAAAGGGAATACTCTCTATTTTTTTCACTACTTTAATGTCTAAAAAAGGTACACCGAACCTATAGGGAGGCCTTAAAATAACTGGAATAGAAAAATACCTTATTACTTCGTATTCTTCCTTATCTTTATATCCTGGGAAAGAGGGAGTTATAACATAGGCTTTTCCATATTTTTTGTTTATATAATAAGCGTAATTTTTCACTGCAATAGCTACACCATCCATTATAGGAGGAAAGGAGTCATTAAAAAGTCCCACAATCATTCCTTTATAACTCCTCATTCTCAAAATGAATAATACTTAAAAAGAGTAAAATAAAAGAATAAATAAGGGTAAAGATTATATTTTTAATAGCATCTTTCCATAATACTCCCTTTAGGATCCATTGATTTTCAAAAGAGGAAAGGCTCATAGGATTATACTCATTTAAATTAGGAAAAATGGAAATAAGGTTAAAAATTATAAAAATAGCAAAGAATATTCCTGCAGATTGAATAGTATTTTTTCCAAGAGAACTAGAAAAAATTAATAAAGATAGAACAAAGAAAACATATATTAAATAAAGAAGAGTTGCAAAAAGGGAACTATATATAGAAATCTCTTTAAAAAGAAAATAAGTATAATAGGCACAAAGGATATAGGAGAATAGAACAAAAATAAAAGTTACAAAAAGTTGAAACAAAAACTTTGAAAGTAGCCATTTTTTTCTTTCAACCCCAAAAGAGAGTAATATGCTTGCTGTTCCCCTGTTTTTCTCTTCCGAAATACTCCCTATAAAAACTATTACAATCACGATAAAGACTATTTGATTTAGATTTTTAAAAAATTGCAATAAAGCATCCTTCCAAGTAGGAGGTGGAAGGTGAATAATAATTCCTTGCATCTCTGAGCCTGATGCAAGACTTTTTATTATATCGGGAGTAAACTTTGCAATCACAGGACTTCCTATGGAGAAGAAAAGAAAAACAAAAAGAAGCACATATATTTTACCAGTTTTAACAAGTTCTTTCCATTCTTTTTTCATTAATTTCAGGATCATGAGATCACCTCAAAAAATATATCCTCAAGAGTTGGCTCTGAAACTTCAAAATGCATAATAGATAAATTCTCTTGCACAATAATTTCAGGAATCTTCTTTCCCGCCCTTTGAAGATCTTTCACCTTTATTATTAAAGAATTCTGATTTTTAATCAAAACTTCCTCCACAAAATCCTCTTTCTTTACTCTTTCCATCATTCTTAAGGGATCATCAACTTTTAATTTCACAATTCTTCTAGAAAGTTTTTTCTTAATATTATCTAAGGTATCATTTAACAAAAGTCTCCCTTCTCTCAAAATCCCAACCCTATCACATACTCTCTCTACATCAGAAAGAATATGGGTTGAGAAAAACACTGTCTTTTCTCCTCTCAAAGACAAAATCAAATCCAGGATCTCTTTTCTTCCTTGAGGATCTAAGGACGAAGTTGGTTCATCCAAAATAAGAAGCTTTGGATCTGGAAGCAAAGCTTGAGCAATTCCAAGCCTCTGTTTCATACCTCTTGAAAAAGCCCCAATTCTTTTCTTTTCATTCTTAAGACCAACTATCTCCAGAACTTCTTCTACTCTTTTTTTATCCACGCCTATTATTTCAGATAGAACTTCTAAATATTCCTTAGCAGTAAAATAGTTATAAAAATTGGGTACGTCAGGAAGATAACCTATCCTTCTTAAATATTTTCTACTTTTTGATATATTTTCTCCTAAAACCAAAACACTGCCTTTTGTAGGTTTTGCAAGATTTAAAAGAATCCTTATGGTAGTTGTCTTTCCCGCTCCATTAGGCCCCAAATAACCAAAAATAACTCCCTCAGGGACCTCTAAGTTTAAATCATCTAACACCTTTTTAATTCCATAATATTTGTACAGATTATGCGTCTCTATTACATTCATACTACTTTCTTCCAAAAATAAAATAAATAACAGGCCCTAAAAACCCAAAGACAAGAATAATTATAAGCCATATTATTTTGTTTTCCCATCTGATTTCTTCTTTACTTCTTTTAAAAATATCAACGATAGCTGTTATTTGAAAAATTAATTGAACAACAAAAAGAGGCAAAAGCAACGGAAAATTCTGTCTCAATGCTTCCATTAATTATCTCTCCTTCCAATTAATAATTCAAATGTATTATACCAAAGGAGGCTTTAAAATATTAAATAAAATTAAAAAGGGGAGAGAACATTCTCCCTCCCCTTTAAAATTCTATGTTTCAGTTTAGCTTACTTTATAAAGAATTGTTCTGGGAATGCATTCAAAGGAGTGAAAAGTGGCGCATCACTTATTAGATATTCAGGGACATTTCTGAAATTATTCTTTACTATACAAAGGGACGGTAGAGCACCCACAGTACCTATAATCCATATATTCTTTCTATGAAGAGCAACAATTTGTCTAATAAGTGCATCTCTTTTTACTGTATCGGTAGTTTGATTGACTTGATCCCATAACTCATAAAGTTTTCTTATATCTCCTGTAGGTTCCTCTCCTTCTTTACCTTTTGTCCAGTACCATCTTGCATAAAGAGGAGCCCATGGACCATCGGTTATGGTTCCTAAAATTCTTCCAGGGCTTAAGATAAAGTTAGAGCATCTGTCCATTACCCATATACCAATCTCAATATCTCCCGAATTACAGTTAGTTACGTACAAACTTCTATCTATTTGCTTAATTATGGTCTTAATTCCTATTTTCTCCCAATAACTTTTGATAAGCTCCATAATACTCATATTAGCATTTCCAGGATAGGTAGTAAAACTGACAATTAGCTCGATAGGTTTGCCATCAGGTCCAAGCCTAAACCCATCTTTTCCTACTTTGAGTCCCATAGCATCAAGTAATATCTTCGCTCTTCCTGGATCATATTGAGCATATGCCTTCTCCCAGTATGGATCATAATAAGCAGCACCTTTGGGTATTGCAGCTTGCATTGGAGTTCCAAGTCCCATATACAGTATCTTGTTTATTTCATCTCTATTTATGGCAAGAGATAATGCTTGTCTAAACCTTACATCCTGGAAAAGTTGTCTCTTAACAGGATCTTTTACATTTTGGTTGAGATATATGGCAGGATCAGCCCCAACTGCGGATGCCCACTTTAAAACTCTGTAATTTCCTTTTTGAGCATTTTCCATAAATAGAGAATAATTAGAAACCCTCATATGTCTATCTTGACAATCAATTTCTCCCGCCACTGCCTTCATATTGATCATTTCTGCATCACTTACTAAATAGTGGACTATCCTGTCAATATATGGAAGTTGATTTCCCTCAGGATCCACTACAAAGTAGTATGGGTTTCTTTCCATTACAAATACAGGTTCGTTGGGACTCTTGCTCACAACTTTCCATGGGGCAGTTATGGGAAGGTCAGGATTTTGTAACCAGTCATCTTTGAACTTAAAGAGTTCATACCACTTATTAAAACCTGCATCTTTTGCCATCTTCTCTAACTTATCTATAGGGGTATACTTGGGATGGAATTGCATCAAATAATGCTTTGGAGCATAATATGAGAGAGACCCGTGAGTATTATCTATATACCAACCCTGCGCAGGTATATCATAAATAAAGAGTGGTTTAGGTTCAGGAAAGATTATCCTAAAAGTATAAGTATCAATCTTCTCAAATTTTGCAATAGACTTTCCATCAGAACCCACAAATTGAGCGGGCATATTAGGAGTTAAATCTTTGTTACAAATAATATCTTCATACCAGAATATTACATCATCTGAAGTAAAAGATTGTCCATCGGACCATTTAATCCCTTCACGTATATGGAAGGTATATATTCTACCATCCTTTGAAACTGTGTACTTATCTACGAGCCATGGAAGAATCTTTTTACCATCAGAGCTAAACCTTAAAAGATTACATGCAGCAATAGATATTCTTGCAATCCCCCATCTATCTCCGGCTCCAAGCCAAGCCCTCCTCCAAGTCCCCCCATATTTACCAATTTCTTCATAAGGCTTCAAAACCACAGGGTTTTTAGGAAGTCTTTCCTCTATAGGAGGAAGCTTGCCTTCTTTTACAAGTTGAGCAAGAACTGGTGCTTCGTTATATTTCGGTGCAGAAAAAGTATTCCCAAGAAGAACTATAAGGATCAAAAGACTGATAAGTAATTTAGGATAATTTGACCTCATAACCAGCCCCCCTTTTTAATTTTGCAAACGCTAATATAAACGTTTGCCTAAACAAATTTTTATTCATTTATAATTTTTTGTCAAGCCAAAAAAAATAACAATTACTTTCTTAAAATCCCCCAAGAAGTTACTAAAATCCCTTCGTTTCTTATTACTTCTTGAACTTTGTCTTCTTGAAATACTCTATATTCCCAAACTCGCTTTTTTCCAATGAGGAGTTATAGCTTTTATTTCCTCGCTTTCTATAGATGGGTGAATATATAACTCCGAAATTCCTGATCTTCCCCGTTTATCTCCTCAAAGGGATAAGAAATCTGGAAAATTATCCTTTAAATATCTTGGAAGTCTAAAGGGAAGATTATACTTCTTACAATACTTGAACACTAAAGGAAGAAAAGTTCTTCCATAAAAGCCATAAAGGCTTCCCATATGATTGTCTATATGGGACACAGCTAATCCATACTTAAAAGCAAGCTCTATTTGAGCTTTAATCTCATCCTCTATATCGCCTTCCTCAGCCCTCTTTTCCAATTCCTCCACCGTTTCAAAAAAATGCCCATATGTATCAGTTATTGAAAGCTTAACTTTACTCTTCACAACAGGCCCCTACTTATAATTTTTCCACTCACTAGTAAAGGTAAGATGTAAGCCGATATCTACTTTTTTATATTTACAAAAATCAACAGCTTCTATTACCCATGGGCACGTAATCATTAGAGATGCCGAAGAAATAAGGTCCATATCAAAAAGATCCATTATAGCCTTATTCATAGAATGACACATTCCAAAATCATCCGCGTTAATAATTAAAAATTTTTTCATAACGTTACTCCTCCTAATATGTTCATTAAAAGGAAAATTAACATAGTAAAAAGGGTGCTCAAAGCAAGAGTATTTGAAATAAAAACTTTATCTTCTCTATCTTCATCCCTTATATATAGAGGAATAATAAAGGGAGGGGGAAGGAGAAACATGGTTATTAAAGCTCTTTGGAATATATTATCAAGACCTAACATTTTATTTATTACAATGTAATTGATTAAAAACCCCAAAACTATGAGAACCACGTTTCTCAAAATAACTACTTTAAAGGAAAGAGAAAGATTTTCTTTTTGAAACTTTAATTCGTACCCTATAATTAAAGATATAAATGGCACAGTCATTACCGAAAGCATCTCAATAGTTTCTAATATGGAAGAAAGAAGAATATTCTTCATAAAAATATCAATAAGTTTTGTTTTTTGAAATATTATTCCAAGAAAAATAGCAATTATTACTGGAGTCTTAAGGAAGGAGTAAAGCATGCTCTTAAAATTCCAAGATCTTCTACCCTCTTTTATACTTAAAAGAATCCCTACAAGAACAAAGAAGACAAAGGTGACTTGTCCCAAATCAATAATGGCAAACTTAAATACATTTTCCGTCCCGTAAAAAACAGTAAATAAAGAATATCCCAACATTCCAGCCTCAAAACCTGTAAAAAGAAGATAGAAATACTTAGAGTCAACTTTTAAAAGCTTTTGAAAAAACCTTCCAATAAAAAGCAAAATAGTGCAAACTAAAAACATAATTACAACAATTATTAGATGTTTGGGCTCAATTCCTGTGCGAGAAAAGGATAAAAACAAGAGGGAAGGAAGAAAAACATTCACTACCAATTTTTTCAGTTCCGATACAGCATTCTCACTCACATAGCTTTTTATCCTAAAAAGATTTCCAAGAAGAAAAAGCAAAAATACTGGCAAAAACTTACTAAATACTGTTAAAAACATATTCTCCTCCTCCTACTCACCTATTATCTTCACAAGGACCCTTTTCCTTCTCCTACCATCAAACTCTCCGTAAAACACCTGTTCCCAAGGACCAAGATCAAGCTTACCATTAGTTATTGCAATCACCACTTCTCTTCCCATTATGGTTCTTTTTAAATGGGCATCCGCATTATTCTCTCCCACATTGTGATAATATTGATTATAGGGTTTTTCGGGAGCAAGTTTTTCAAGCCATATCTCAAAATCCTCTAAAAGTCCTGGTTCATCATCATTTATAAAGACACTGGCGGTAATATGCATGGCATTACAAAGCAAAAGTCCCTCTTTTATGCCACTCTCCTCTACACACCTTTGAAGAGTATCCGTTATATTCACAAATCCCCTTCTTGTAGGAAGCTCAAACCAAAGTTCCTTTCTGTAAGATTTCATTTTTAATTATCACCTCCAGTATTCAGTTCCTCTATAAATTTATAAAACATTCTTTCAACTTCTTCCATGTCTGCTCCCTGTCTTACGTAATAAAAAAGCATTCTTCTTAAACAGTCGTTTCTTATATATCTTTCTGGACGTTTCATAAAATCAATATAAGAAGGTATAGAAAATCTTTTTTCAAGTTCAGACATAAAATTTTTAAACTTCTCCCATGCTATAGGGTCCCTCATAATATCCCCAATAGTAGAATTAATATGGTAAGTTTTCTTTATCTTTGCGGTAGACTTAACAAATACTTTATCCCTTAGCACAATATCCCTTGATGACTTCCCAATTAATATCTCAAAATCTCCATCCTCCACATACCAATCCTTTATGTCTATGTTATAGAAGGCAAAAGCCCTCTTATCAAGATAAAACACTACTTCCTTTTCTTCTCCTGGCTCAAGCTCTACCTTCTCAAATCCCTTTAGCTCCTTCTCAGGCCTTATATAGCTACTTTCCACATCCCTCACATATAACTGCACTACTTCTTTACCTTTTACCTTCCCCGTATTCTTTACCTTCACACTTACCTTAAGTACTTCATCATCTCTCATCTCTTTCTTGTCAAGCTTTAAGTCTGAATACTCAAAGGTAGTATAGGAAAGACCATATCCAAAGGGAAACAATACTTCCATCTCCTTCTTATCATAATACCTATATCCTACAAATATCCCTTCCCTGTACTCTACTCGGTCATCCTCCCCTGGGAAGAATAAGTAAGACGGATTATCACTTAGCTTCTTTGGAAAGGTCTCTGGAAGCTTTCCAGAAGGACTTACTACTCCAAAAAGAACATCTGCAACTGCTCCTCCCCAGGCTTGTCCTCCTCTGTAGGTCTCAAGGATTGCCTTTGGCTTCTCTAACCATGGCATCTCTATAGGTGCTCCATTGCTAAGTACCACCACAAGATTTTCATTTACCTTTGAGATTTCTTCTATTAGCCTATTGTGGCTTTCAGGCATCTTCATGTGAGGCCTGTCAAAGCCTTCCGATTCGTATCTTTCGGGAAGTCCTGCAAAAATTACCACCACATCCGCTACCTTTGCAACCTCTTTTGCCTCCTCTATAAGTCTTTCATCTACCTCATCCTTTTCTATATGATATCCATCGGCATAAAGAATCTCTGCCTTTCCTTCTACCATCTTTCTTATCTCTTCTACTGCATCATCTACCATGGTTGGATTTACATGGGCACTTCCTCCTCCTTGTATTTGAGGGTTCTTAGCAAAGGCTCCTATTAATGCAATCTTTCCTTCTTTTTTCAGTGGAAGAATGTCCCCTTCATTTTTGAGAAGCACAAAACATTCCCTTGCAATCTCTCTTGCAATTTTATGATGAGTTTCCTTGTCATAGGTGGCATTTTCTTTTTTGTTTTCTATTGCCTTGAATACAATCCTAAGAATTCTTTCTACAGCCCTATCAAGAACCTCCTCAGGAATTTTTCCACTTTTTACTGCCTCAATGATCTTTTTGTCTCCATATCCACCATCATAAGGCATTTGAAGATCAAGTCCTGCAGAAAGTCCCATTACCCTATCATTTACTGCTCCCCAATCGGATACTACAAATCCTTCAAATCCCCATTCTTCTTTCAATACCTTTGTGAGAAGAAATTCATTCTCTGATGCATAAGTCCCATTTACTCTATTGTATGAACACATAACGGTCCATGGTTTTGCCTCTTTTACTGCCCTCTCAAAGGCAGAAAGATAAATCTCTCTCAAGGTTCTCTCGTCAATGATGGCATTTACAGTAAGCCTTCTATGTTCTTGGTTGTTTGCTGCAAAATGTTTAAGAGAAGTTCCTACTCCCTCACTTTGTACTCCCTTAATAAAATGGGCTGCAAGTTCTCCTGCAAGGAGTGGATCTTCAGAGTAGTATTCAAAGTTTCTTCCACAAAGGGGAGATCTTTTTATGTTAACTCCAGGTCCAAGGAGTATTTGTACATTTTCAGCCTGGCATTCTTCGCCAATAGCCTTTCCCATCTTCTCAGCAAGGGATTTATCCCAGGATGCTGCAATAGTTACAGCAGTAGGGAAGCATGTAGCAGGAACAGTCTTACTAAACATGGTTTCTTCTTTTCTAAGTCCATGAGGACCATCCGACATTCTTATAGATGGTATTCCAAGTCTTTCAATGGGTTTTGTATGCCAAAAGTCAAGCCCAGAACAAAGGCTTGCCTTTTCCTCAAGGGTCATTTGAGATATGAGCTTTTTTATATCCACACTCATTGGTTTACCTCCTTGAGTAAATGTTCTTATCAGTATATCAATTATATAATTATTTAAAAACCATTTAAGGAGGGATAAGCATGGGTAAAGTTGCCATTATTACAGGAGGAGGACAAGGAATAGGAAAAGCCATAGCAAAAAAATTCTTGGAAAATGGTATTTCTGTGGTTATTGCCGAAATTGATGAAGAGGCAGGAAAAGAAACAGAAGAGGAATATTCAATATTAGGAAATATAAAATTTATTAAAACTGATGTTTCTAAAGAAGAGGACGTTATAAATATGGTAGAGGAGACAGCAAAAAGTTTTGGAAAAATAAATTATCTTATAAACAATGCTGGAATCTCTATTAACAAACCCATTTCAGAATTAACCCTTGAGGAATGGAATAGGGTTTTAGGAGTAAACTTAACGGGAACCTTTTTATGTTCCAAATATGTTTATCCTTATATGAAGAAAGAAGGAGGAGTAATAATAAACATTGCATCCACAAGAGCTTTTATGTCAGAACCAAACACTGAAGCATATTCTGCATCAAAAGGTGGAATTTATGCTCTTACCCACGCCCTTGCCATAAGCCTCGGACCAGAGATTAGAGTAAACTGCATAAGCCCTGGTTGGATTGAAACTTCTGAATGGAAAAAGAAAAGTTTAAGAAGAAAACCAGAATTAACAGAACTTGATCACAAACAACATCCCGCAGGAAGAGTAGGAAAGCCAGAAGATATTGCAAGCTTAGTGCTATTTTTAATATCTGACGAAGCGGGATTCATCACAGGAGCAAACTTTATTGTAGATGGTGGCATGACAAGAAAAATGATTTATTTGTAAAGATAGGTCTTTTAACTCCTAACTTTACGAGGAATAGACTGAACCTTGTGAGGTATAATATACTTAAATAGAAGGGCTTGAAATCTCGAAAAAGTCATATTATAGGAACCAGCATTTAATCTTTTTATTAAGATATATTTTGATTTAGCTGTTTTATTTATTCCTTTCTCGGTAGTGTAAAAAACCTCATATCCTAAATTTTTACCTATTTCTAACAATTTCTCATTGTATGCCCCATAAGGAAAACAAAAATCCTTAACAGAAATACCTAAATTATTTTCCAAAAGCACCTTTGAATACCATAGATCAAAAGCTATTCTTGTTTCATATTCCTCTTCGCTCTCTTTATAACCAAACAGCTCAAATTTTCTACCTACAAGGGCAGGAGCCTTCTTAAATATACCGATCTTTATTAAATAATGAGAATCATAAGAATGGGATCCAAAATATATCAAACCGCTTTTTAACATCTCCCTCATTTCATCCCATTTCAAGTGAGGAAAAGCTCCATTCTTACCAATCTTTGAAACAATAACAAAATTAATAGCAGGAATATGAAATTTCTTTAATATAGGGTAAGCATTCGTGTAAAAATTCTCGTAACCATCATCAAAGGTTATAAGAACTGCATTATCAGGTACATCTTCCCTTCCTTCCATAAATCTTCTTAAAAGGTCAGGAGTAATAAAGTGAAACCCCATATACTTTAAATATTCCATATGCTTTTCAAAAAGATCTGGAGAAAGGCTTATAGGTCCTAAAATCTTCCTATCCACTGCATGATAGGTCAAAACTATTACCGCATTGCTATAATAAACTCTAAAAAGGGGATTAAATTCGCTTTTTGAATTGATGTCTGCTCTCGGCTCTACATAAGCATAAGAAAGATGAAATATTACAAAAATTAAAATTAAAACCTCTGAAATGTACTTTATAATACTTTTTATTATCCCATTCTTATCTCTACCCATTTTTTGACTCCCCACTTTAACTTCTTGAAAGTATAATATAAGACTAAATTTTAAAATTGTCAAACAATGTAACCAAAAACTAAAACAATTTTCCATCACTCGATTATCTGCTAAAATATATGTATGAAAAATAGCATTACATAATTTAATAGCACTGTTAATTCTGCTTTGTATTATTTATTTTGTCAGCTATACCTACATTACCCATCTTTTATTAGAATTTTTGTCCATCTTTATGTCCTTTATCATCTTTATTGTACTAATCTCTCTACCCATGCCTGAAAGAACTCCATTTCTTCAAGTTATCGGAACAGTATTCCTTTCTTCTGCTATCTTAGATATTCCCCATACTATTTACTATGCTGGATTTACTGGAATAAGCAATACAGGTTTAAGTGTTATATTCTGGATGTTTGCAAGGTTCATTCAATCTTGTGGATTAATCCTTGCCATACTTCACTTAAAATATAAAAATCTAAACACAAGATTTACTTCTTTTACATTCCTATTTCCTTTGCTCTCCATACTTTTAATATTTCTTATTAAGCTTCTTCCTACTAACATCTTCCATGTGGAAGGTTTAGGGACAACAACCCTAAAAAGTGTCTTAGAAATTTTATATACTCTTTTATTTTTAACCTTTAGCATTAAAAACAAAAACAACCCTTATTTACTTTTAAGTGGGGTTATGTTTGCTCTAAGCGAAATAGCTTTTATAAAATATGCTTCCCTCTTTGACTGGACTTTATGGTTTGGACATATATTCAAAATTTTGGGAGTTTTTAACATTGCTTTCTATACTCTTACCAACTTTATTTATAACCCATTGAAAGACTATAAAACCCTTAGTGATAAATACAGAAGAGAGGGAGAAAAACTTAATGAGACCATCTCAAAAATTATATCTGTCCAAAATAATGCACTGGAGACCTTAAGTGAAGCCATAAATTACAAGGATAGAAAAAGCTTAGTAGAAATTTTAAGAACTTTTTCTGAAAAAGAAAACATTGAAATCTCTGTCTTTTCCAGGGAAAAAAATATTTATAGTTCCTCCCTACATCTTCCAAATGCCATTGAAGGATATGATGCTAAGAAATATTGCAAAATAGAAGGAAACGAGACTGTAATTTTTATTGAAAAAAAAGATGAGATTATTACAAAAATCTATAGACTTTTTATTCTCTCTATTTTCTCCATATTTGAGAAAATAAATTACATTGATAAGCTTGAAAATTTGGAAAAGGAAAGAAAAGAATTTATAAAAACTGTATCTCATGAATTTAGAAATCCTCTAACCATAATCTTTGGACAATCCCAAGTGTTAAAGAGTAGATTTTATAGTTCTCCTGAAAAAATTAAAGAAATAGCTGAACAGATAGAGATCTCTTCCAAAAGGATATCAGATTTAGTAGATAGACTTCTAAAGGTGGGTGAGGAAGATGGAAAAGATACTGGTAGTTGACGATGAACCCTTTATAAGAGAAACCTTTTCTTGCAGAAAATGGAGTTAAAGCTCTTAAAATTTTAGAGAAAGAAAATCCTGATATTGTTCTCCTTGATGTAAAAATGCCTGAAATGAATGGAATAACTACCTTAAAAAAATTAGAGAAACTAAAAGAAATATATTGGTGATTATGCTTACCGCATATGGAGATGAGGAAACCATGAAACAGTGTGCAGAAGCTGGTGCAGATGATTTCTCAGTCAAACCTATAGATATGACTACTCTTAAAATAAGAATAGAGCTTGCTAAAAGAGCAAAATTTTTTTATGCTTTTAGAGAGAGTTTTTTAGAAAGTTTAAAAACTTCTTATAAAATAGCAGAAGAAAGTATTAATAAACTTCTGCAAGAAAATAAAGAGTTAACCATGGAGCTTTTGGAAAGAATCAATCTCCTTGCTGAATTTAGAGATGATGAAACTCATGAACATACCATAAGAGTTGGAAATATTGCTTATGAATTTGCTAATGCCTTAGGTTTTTCCCCTGAGTATTGCTATTCCTTAAAATTAGCTGCCCCTCTTCATGATATAGGAAAAGTAGGAATTCCTGATAGTATACTTTTAAAATCAGGAAAATTAACTGCAGAAGAACTTGAAATCATGAAAAATGGAATGGAGCGGGATACCCTTATGGCTTAAAAGGAGAAGACATCCCTGTAGAAGGAATAATTGTCTGTATTGCGGATGCAATAGATGCTATGTTCTCCAAAAGACCATACAAGGATCCTATGCCAAAAGAAAAGATACAGGAAGAATTAATAAAACAAAAGGGTTTGCAGTTTGATCCAAAATTAGTAGATTGTGCTTTAGAAATATGGGACAAAATTCTTAAAATTGAAAAAGAATCCAATCTTTTAACCTAATTGTTCTTCTATTATCCTTAGTAACTCTTCTTTCTTAAAGGGCTTCTTTAAGTAACTATCTGCAGGAATATTGTTTATTTTTCATAAGTATAATCTTTAATTCAGGTAGCATAGCTTTAATCTCCCCAATAAGTACATCCCCTTTTACGTCTGAGAGGTTATAATCCACAATAGCAAGGTTTATTAACTCCTTATTCTTCTCCAAAATTTTTACAGCTTCTTTTCCATTTTCTGCCAAAAGTACGTTGAGATTATTCCTCTCCAACATATCTTTTACTATTTCCCTAATATGCTTTTCATCTTCAACTACTAAAACATAACTCTTTTTTTCAGAGATCTCTTTTCTATCTTCCTCCTTTTTATTTTTATGATTGCTTATAGCTGGAATATATACTTTAAAAACAGTTCCCTTCCCTTCCTCACTGTATACATTTATAAATCCCTCGTGCTCTTTTACAATAGTGTAAACCGTAGAAAGTCCTAAGCCCGTTCCTTTCTCGCCTTTTGTAGTAAAGTAAGGATCAAAGATCTTGTCCATTACATCCTTAGGGATTCCTATCCCTGTATCTGCTACTGTAATCACCACATAATCTCCCACCTTTGACATAGGATTCCACTTAGCATAATCCTCATCAATATAAACATTTTCTACCTTTATAGTAAGAACTCCACCATTTGGCATTGCATCCTTTGCATTTACACAGAGATTCAGAAGCACCTGGTTTATAGAAGTAGGGTCTCCTAATATAGGATGAAGCTCTCCAGAAATTTCAATTTTTATATCTATATTTTTAGGAGTAAAAATGTTATTCAAGTCATGAGCAATGCCACTTGCAAGATTTCCAATACTCTCAAGTTTCTGAGCCCTATTCAACTGTTCTTGAAGCCTTCTAATGAAAGTAATATCTGTATTTCTTATAAAAATTTTATAACCCTCTTCTTCCTCATTTTTTACAAGCTCCATAAAACTCCCTACTAATATTCTTTCTCCGCCACTTTTTCTTTGTTCTATCTCTCCTATCCATTTTCTTTTACTGATAAGCTTCCCTTTAATAGCCTCATAAGAGTAAGAAAGAATCTTATTGATATTCTTTCCTAAAGCATCCATCTTAGATATACCATATAGTTTTTCTGCGCCTTGATTCCAAAATAAAACCTTGTCTTCCTCGTCTAATACAATTATTGCATCATCAGAAATATCAATTAATCTTAACAATTCTTGAATCTTTGCTATACTCTTTTTAGTCTCAAAGACTCTTGCAATCTGAACTGCAAGAGAGGGAGATAGTTCTGTCTTCTTTTTATCACATACGCCTATAAACTCATTCTCACTATAGATAGGTATGGCTATCAAGGAATTTAGATTAAATTCCTTTGCCAACTCTTTTCTTATAAATTCTGCTCTCTCTTGTAAGTTCTCTATTATTAGGTAATTTAAATTCATCCAGCATTTACCTGGAACCCCTTCTCCAGGAGAAAAAGAAAGTTCTTTACTTCTTTTATAAAACCCCTTATATTTATCTTCTCTTGCATAAAAACGTTGGAAAGAATAAGCTTCCTACCTTTACTATCCAAAGTCCACATTTCTCCGTAAGGTGCAAAAAAGAACTCACAAACTTTTTTCAAAAAAGCATAGAGTGCAGAGTTAAAATCTCCATCAGTGATATCTTTTCCAAAACTTAATATTCCCTTCACTTTATTGTTCTCTTTAATAATAGTATTATTCCACAAGATAAATTCTTTCTTCTTTATTTTTAGTCAAAATGGGATTTTTAACCTCTTTTACTAGCAAAGACTCCTCTCCATTCAGAATCCTATAAAAAACCGATTCAATCTCATTCCTAACTCTTGAAGGTAAACAATTTTCAAACCAGTTTTTTTCCTAAGATTTCTTCTTTTTCATAGCCTAATAACTGGCATCCACGATCATTAATATACTGAATATTTCCAACTTTATTTAACATAACCACTATATCATTAGCTATACTAACAAGATTACTAAAATTCTCCTTTTCTATCTGAATCTTCCTAATAAGTTCTTCTTTTCTTTTCTATTTAGAGCATACACCAAAGGTATGATATTTGCATTTTTTACCAGAACATCTATAAACCGATGGGACAAAAATACCCAAAATATGCCTATAACAAGATATATAAGAATTATTCTGAGAATATTTTTAAGATTATCCCCCATTTAACTTCCCCTCCTTTTATACAGCTTAAATTATATAATTTTTTGTCTCATTTTTTAACCCAATAACTTCTCCAAAGGGAAAGGAATTTTTCTTTTATTTTTTATCAAAAACTCCCTATTCTTTTTATCTTTATGCTGAACTAAAGCCCTTTGAAGTCTTCTTTCTTCATAAGTTTTTGCTACGTAAATTTTCTCTTTTCTCAAGGTATGATATTCGGTATAAAAGGAGCAAGATGCAGGAGTTAGAGGAAGAGGTGTATAATCCTGAATCTGCTCCAAATAGTGCCCAAGCCCCTTCACATACATGGCAAGATCCCATGCATCCTTAATGGTTGCACCAGGATGTGCAGATATAAAGTAGGGAATTATATAAAGTTCTTTTCCGTATTTTTTTAAATTTTTCTCAAAAGCCTCTACAAACCTTTCATATACTTCAAATTTAGGCTTTTTCATAATTTCCAGAACATGTCCCTTTACATGCTCAGGAGCAGTAGATAAATGTCCTCCAATATAGCCTTCTCTAATAATCTCCCTAATATATTCTTCATCCTTCAGTGCAATATCGTATCTTATACCCGAAGCTATAAATACATGTTTTACTTTTTCTATCTCTTTAATCTTTCTCAAGAGATTGATTTGAGCCGAATGATCAATCTCCAAATATTTACACACATCAGGAAAAAGACAATCCCTTTCTGGACATGATCCAGGAACATTATGAATTTTACACCTTAATTTATACATATTTGCTGTTGGTCCTCCTACATCAGAGATAGTCCCTTTGAATTCTTTATGTCTTGTCAATCTATAAACCTCTTCCAGAATTGACCTTTCGGTTCTTGATATTACCTGCCATCCCTGATGAAGATTTAGAGAACAAAAAGTACAACTTCCAAAACATCCCCTATGGGAGACAATAGAGGTTTTTACAGTCTCAAAAGCTGGAATTTTTTCTTTATATGAAGGATGAGGAAGCCTCATAAAAGGTAAAGAATAAATAAGATCAAGATCTTGAGATGTATAAGTGGGAGGAGGATTTTGAACAATAAATCTTTTCCCATCTTTTTGTACCAATATCTTTCTCTTTTTCATTCCTTCTAAAAGTAATTTTTGAAAATCATAATACCTATCCTTATCTTGAGAAACCTCTTCAAAAGAAGGGAGAAGGATATATTCTTTGTCTTTCATGAAACTCTCAAACTCTTTCTCACTTAGGGAGAATACAATTCCTGGAATTTGATAAATCTCATACCAGGATCTTTCCTCGGAAAGCATCTTGGCAATTTGTAAAGTTTGTTTTTCTCCCATTCCATAAACTATGATCTTTGCCCTAGAATCGAGAAGAATAGAATGCCTTACTTTATCATCCCAAAAATCATAATGGGAAAACCTACGAAGGCTCGCCTCAATTCCACCAAGAATTATAGGGACATCAGGAAAAATCTCATGGACAAAATTAGCATATACAATAGTAGCTCTGTCAGGTCTTTTTCCAGGAACTCCCCCTTCAGTATATGCATCTTCCTTTCGCCTAAATTTATTGGGAGTATAATTAGCAACCATAGAATCTACAGATCCTGCAGTAATACCAAAAAAGAGCTTTGGTCTTCCTAATACTTTGAAACTCTCTTTATTCTTCCAGTTAGGTTGAGGAATTATTCCTACCCTAAATCCAAAATATTCCAAATATCTTCCTATAACTGAAGCTCCAAAAGAGGGATGATCTACATAAGCGTCTCCTGTGATAATTATTATCTCAACTTCATCCCACCCTCTCTTTCTTGCTTCATAAAGATTTATAGGAAGAAATCTTTCAGTATTCACACTGGCACTCCTTCTCTTTAAGCAAATCCTCAGATTCTATCTCAATGGTTGAATGATGTATGTTAAATTTATCCTTTAAAGCCTGCTTTACTTGAGAAATTATTTTTTGAGCCTCTGAGATCTTTTGATCCTCAACCACCACATGGGCTGAGAAAAGATAATCCTTAGTAGATATCTGCCAAACATGGATATGATGTATATCTTTAACTCCAGAAATTTGGCATATGATTTTTTGAATTTCATTAATATTAAGTCCCTTTGGAGTTCCTTCCATCAATATATGTATGGTCTCCTTAATTAGATCTACAGAACTATATAAAATAAATCCCGCAATAAGAAGAGACATTATGGTATCCGCAACATAAAGTCTGTAAAAAATAATAAATAAGGCTCCTATAATAACTCCTACCGAAGATATGGCATCAGAAAGAAGATGTAAAAAAGCACCTTTAATATTTAAATTATGATGAGAATCTTCATGGAGAAGTGAGGCTCCAAGAATATTACCTACAAGACCTATAACTCCAATTATAACCGTTTGAATCCCTTCTACTTCCTTTGGAGATTTTATCCTACCAAAAGCCTCTATAATCAAAAATAAAAAAACTCCAAGAAGTAAAACACCATTTAAAAGGGCAGCAAGAATCTCTACTCTTCTAAATCCAAAGGTGTGATTTAAATTACTCTTTTTGTTTTTAGAAATTATTTCCGCAAGATAACTAATAAGCAAAGCAAAAAAATCGTTAATATTGTGAAGAGCATCACTTATAAGTGCTAAACTCCCCGAAAAAACTCCACCAAGAACCTCTAAAAGTGCCATAAAAAGATTTAAAAACATAGCTCCTAAAATTCTTTTAACCTCCATGTCTTACCTCCAAACCTTTTAAGAATACTCATAATTTAAAATTACTAAAAAAGATACTCTCTGAGATAATAAATACCATTAGTAACCGTGATGAGTCTAAAATTAGTTTTTTGCTTTACTACCCCTATAAAGTTTCCTATACAAACTCATAAGTTCACCATTAATACCCATGATAGTCCAATCATCTTCCCATTTTACAACCTGAAGATGTAATACTTTTAAGAAAAAGCTCTTCAACAATAACAATAGATTATAGCACTATATTTTGAATTATTTTACAGTATAAAGTAGAGAAAAGAAAACTTCTATATGAATAAAGAAACCTTATGCTCACTTAAAAAACCTTTACCCTCTATCTTTAATTTTTCGTTTACATTGCATTTGACTTAGAGTAAACTCCAAATTGTATACTCCCAATAAGAAGGATAAAGAGGAGGAAATTATATGTCTAATATACTTATTGTGTATTATAGTTGGTCGGGAAATACGAGAAAAATTGCAGAGATAATCCAAAAGGAAACGGGGGGAGACGTAATAGAGGTAATTCCAGAAAATCCCTATCCTTCTTCTTATAACGCTACAGTAGAACAAGCAAAAAAAGAGATAAAAATGAATTATAAGCCTCCCATAAAAACAAAAGTGGAAGATATAGAAAAGTATAACATAATCTTTGTTGGCACCCCAAATTGGTGGAGCACCATTGCTCCTCCTATAGCAACCTTTCTCTCCCAACATAATTTATCAGGAAAAAATGTTATACCCTTCATAACCCATGGTGGAGGAGGACAAGGAAGAATAATAAACGATATTAAAAAACTATGCCCAGAATCTAAAATATTAGAGCCTTTCTCTACATACGAAGGTGGATCTAAAGACCTTAGAGAAAAGATCTTAGAGTGGCTAAAGAAATTACAAATTAAGAAATAAGAGGTGAAAATATGAGAATAAGAATGGATAGAATTTATAAAATGCATGAGATCTGCAGGAGTCGAGATAGAAGCCTTAGTAAAATATGTAAAACTTTTTCAAAAAGGAGATTCAACCTTAGAAGAAAGGAAAAAAATATTAATTGAACAAAGGGATAAACTCCAAAAGAAAATAGAGGAAATGCAAAAAGCCCTTGAAAGGTTAAATTATAAAATACAAGCCTACGAGACCTATATTAAAGAGGCGGAAGATAAGCTTAAGAAAAAAGAACTAACTGTAAAGTAAAATGTGAATAGTTACAATTATTTATTAAACTATATTTACTCCCTTCTTTATAAAGTGTAAAATAAATTAATTACATAAAGAAGGGAGGATGTATTTTCTCTTATGAAATTTTTATTAATTCTCCTCATTACTTTCATCCTAATTTTTTCTCTTAATTTTTCCACCGATGAAATAGTTGTTGAAGCAGAAAATGGAGTATTAAATGGTACCTATGTAGCAAAAAATCTCCCTGGATACCAAGGCACAGGTTATGTGGATGGGTTTGATAGGGACGGAGATTCCTGCACCATAACCTTTGAGGTCAAGGAGGCTGGAATGTATGAACTGATAATCGGATACGCTGCACCCTATGGATATAAAGAGAATTCTCTCTATGTTAATGGCGTATTCCAAACTAATGTAAAATTTCCTCCATCTCAAAGTTTCACAACGGTCTATGGAGGATTGATTCCTTTGAAAAGCGGAAAAAATACCATAAGCATAGTAAAAAGCTGGGGGTGGTTCCTTCTTGACTACTTTAAAATCAAAAAAGCAGAACTTC
The DNA here is from genome assembly GCF_000021645.1 of Dictyoglomus turgidum DSM 6724. Taxonomy (NCBI): domain Bacteria; kingdom Pseudomonadati; phylum Dictyoglomota; class Dictyoglomia; order Dictyoglomales; family Dictyoglomaceae; genus Dictyoglomus; species Dictyoglomus turgidum. The sequence goes on along the minus strand of NC_011661.1, from coordinate 284,531 downwards.
CCACTATGAATCCCACAAATAAATTAGTAACTCCCAATCCTTCAAAAGAAGCCCAAAAACTAATGGATTATTTAGTAAGTATATATGGAAAATACACTTTATCAGGACAGATGGGATATAAAGATGCCTTTTGGATTTGGAACATTACTGACAAATTCCCTGCTATATGTGGATTTGATATGATAGACTACTCTCCTTCAAGAGTAGAAAGAGGAGCTTCTTCAAGGGATGTGGAAGATGCTATAGATTGGTGGAATATGGGAGGAATTGTTCAATTTCAATGGCATTGGAATGCACCAAAAGGACTTTATGATACCCCAGGAAAGGAATGGTGGAGAGGCTTCTATACTAATGCCACCAGCTTTGACATAGAGTATGCTCTAAATCATCCTGAATCGGAGGATTACAAACTTATAATAAGGGATATAGATGCCATTGCAGTTCAATTAAAAAGACTTCAAGAAGCGAGAGTTCCTATACTCTGGAGGCCTTTACATGAGGCAGAGGGTAGATGGTTTTGGTGGGGTGCAAAGGGTCCTGAACCTTGCAAAAAGCTATGGAGATTACTTTTTGACAGGCTTGTAAACTACCATAAGATAAATAACCTTATATGGGTATGGACCACTACTGACTCTCCCGATGCCCTGAAATGGTATCCTGGAGACGAGTATGTAGACATTGTAGGTGCAGATGTCTATCTTAATGACAAAAATTATTCTCCTTCTACAGGTATGTTCTATAATATCGTAAAAATCTTTGGTGGAAAGAAATTAGTAGCTCTCACAGAAAATGGAATTATTCCAGATCCTGATTTAATGAAAGAACAAAAAGCCTACTGGGCATGGTTTATGACCTGGTCAGGATTTGAAAATGATCCCAATAAAAATGAAATTTCTCACATTAAAAAAGTATTTAATCATCCCTTTGTTATCACTAAAGATGAACTTCCTAATTTAAAAGTTGAAGAATAAAACAAAATCCCCCAAAGCCAAAGGAAGGCTTTGGGGGATTTATTTTATTATAATTTAGTTTCAGGTATAAGGGCTTTTAACAAAGGTATTCTCCATTCATTTTTTATAGGATCAAAAGCTCCAAATCCTGCACAAAATTCCCAGTATGCCCAAGCTATACCTCTTTTCTCAGCTGATCTTGCTACATAACTTGTCCATCTTACCCTTGAGTCCATATCTGCCTTAGAATACGCTCCAAATTCTCCCATATAAAGGGGTACTTTACCATTCCTTATGGACCATTCTACTGCCATATCAAGCTCTCTATCAATTTCTGCTTTTTCATCTTCCCTTCCCCACCATTTTACTCCCACAGGAGGAGAAGGCTGTACCCACTCAGCTCCCTGATGGGTAAAATAAAAGGGGTTATAATAATGGAAGGTAACTATAATATTCTTTTCGTCCTTTGGTAATCTTAAGTCTCTCAGAGCATAAACACTATTCCAATTCACAGGACCTACCACTATAAATCGATCAGGATTACTTACTCTTATCACTTTTATGGCTTCTGCTAAGTATTTATTCCATAGATCTGAAGTTAAATTCATGCAAGGTTCATTTAAAAGTTCAAAAATTAAAGTATTAGGATAATCTTTATAATGTTCCGCTATTTGCTTCCATAAAGCTAAAAATCTATTTTTATGCTTCTCAGGATACTGCATTATCTCCTCATAGTGATGAATATTGATCACCACAAAAAGATTATTCCTTAAAGCTTCATTTACTACATGATCTACTCTATCAAAAAATGATTTTTCTATAGTATAAGGAGGGTTCAAATCTGCATGAGCACTCCACCTTATGGGAATTCTAACATGTGAAAAACCTGCATTTTTGATGATCTTAAAATATTCATCTTTTATAACTACACCCCACTCCCCCTCTCTTGGGGCTTCAAGAGCATTTCCCATGTTTATACCTCTAAGGAGAGGTAGCATCTCCAATTTAAGTTCATAGGAGGTACAGCCTGCCACAAACAAAAGCAAAGCCAATAACAAGAATACTTTCAATTTCATTCCTAAATCCCCCCTAACTTTTCTAATTCCTTCTTAGCAAGATTGACCGATTCCTCATGAGTTTTTATCAACCATGGATGAGGATCGGATTTTACCACTCTAATAAACATCTCCTTAGCAAGATCTTTCTTTCCCATTTTCAAATATAAATATCCAAGTTCAAGATATATATTAGGATAGATTGGAGTATACTTTAAAGCTTCTTTCATATAACTTTCTGCTTTTTCGTAGTTATAAAGAGGCCATGGAACATCCCTATATCTCATACCCATAGCCAGAAGAGCAAAAGTCCTATAAAGAGGATCATTTAAAATCTCTATAGCTTTACTTATATACCTATCAAAATCCTTAAGCATAAATAAGCTTTGAACTATTCCCCTATATTGAGCAAGTCTTCCAATGGAAGCCCCTGCTATATACCATGCCCTTCCATTGTTAGGATCAAGCTTTATGGCTTTTTCCGCATAACTTCTTGCCTTTTCATAGATCTTTTCTTTTTCCTTACCTTCTACCCCCCAAAGCCCATATTCCAGATAAGAGTCCGCAAGAACAGTTAAAAGTTGAGAGCTTGTCAGGAGATCCTTATCACCTTCTAAAGTACTTATTAAAGCCTTAATCTTTTCTACGTCTCTATCTCTTCTTGCTTCAAAAAAGATCTTATTGGCAGTATCAAAATCTATGGCAAAAAGATTTGAAATAACAAAAACGGAAAGAAACAAAATTAAAAATAGATTTTTCATATTAACCCCCTTATACCTTTTCGGAAATTATAATCATTCTTCTTGAGTAAATACTTAATGGGCTACTATCATATCCTCCAAAAAACTTTATAACCTTCAATCCTAAACTTTCAAGAATAAACTTTATCTCGGTAGGAGCATAGAGCCTTATAAAAAAAGGCTTTTCCTTTTTTACCCCATCTCTTATTACTACCCTCTTGTTATATATACGCCCCTCAGTTATATCTACAATATTAAAATCAATCATATAATTACCCTCTCTCTCAATAACTACATAAGGTAGAAAATTTCTTAATATAAAATCTCTATTGCTTAAGTCTAATAAAAATTTACCACCCCTTTTTAGGGCTTTAGCAACATTTTTTAATATCTTCAAGTTATCCTCGTCTTCATAATACCCAAAGGACGTGAACATAGATATAACTACATCAAACTCCTCTTCAAAATCTATTTCTCTAATATCTTTTAAAACATATCTCACATTAACATTTAACTTCTCTGCCTCTTTCATTGCCATTTCTAAAAACTTTTCACTTATATCTACTCCCACCACTTCATGTCCATAAAGAGCAAGCCTATTTGCATGTCTTCCATAACCACATGCCATATCAAGAATTTTTTTAGGATCCTTCAAGTCAAGTTCTCTTCTAATAAAATCCACTTCAATCTGGGTTTGCTCATCGGTTAACATATCTTCATAAAAATAGAGATAATCTTCGGGTTCGAAAACTGCTTCCCAATTTGATTCAAATCTTCCTTCCATAGCAAAAATCCTCCAAGTTGATTAAGACCAATTTTTAGTAAAATTATACAATCACAAATACAAAATAAAAAGGGGACCTTTCGGTCCCCTTTTCCATATATTTTGTTGCTAAATTTACTTTTACTTTCTTCCTGTTGGCTTTAAGAATGGTAACATATACTTAAAGTTGGGCCAATGATGATATGGTATACAATATGGATTTTCTGCTGTTGGATAATTGGTCCAGTAGTATTCATCGTATCCTATCACTCCTGGATAAGTAAAGGTTGGAATTGTTGGCATTTCTTGGGCTAATATCTTTAATCCTTCCATACCAAGGGTCTTATTCTTCGGTGAATCCCAACTGATTTTCTGCATCTCTGCTATCACTTTATCCATTTGAGGATTGGTCCATCTGCACTGATGCCCTGGATAGTACTCGCCGAGAGGTCTATAATAAGATGAGTTGAATTGTTCCATAGTTCTATATAAGTCTGGATGTCCACCCCATGGCTCCCTTGCAGGCCATTGCCCAGAAGTTGATACCTCAAAATCTCCTACATTCATTAATGTACCATCATTCTCTGTAGCATATACTTCGGTCTCAATTCCAAACTTTTTCCAAACCTGAGATAATGCAAAGGCATTTCTATAGTTCACAGAAGCAGGATTCGGTGGAGTAAGAATTGTAATCTTCCAAGGCTTACCATCAGGAGTCAACCACTTACCATCTTTATCTCTCTTAAATCCATTCTTCATAAGTAATTTTTCTGCTATATCAGGTGCATATTTATACCATCCAATTCCAAAAATCTTTCTTATTTCATTAGGATCAGTAGGTACATTGTATCCTCTTTTTCTAGCATTCTCCGCTATTCTCATAGGTACATCAGGATCATATACTTTAAATGGTTTTCCATCAACAGTGATTGTCAAGTTCTTTAACCATGGCTCTAAGGGCTTGAAGTACCACTCCATATATGCAGGAGTTGCAGGTATATGAAGAGGTGAAACAGTTACCGCATAGTCATAAGCAAGACCTACATAATCAACAATATCTATTGCAAGGGTTAAAGCCCATCTTATTTCTTTATTATTCCATGGAGCCTTTGCATTGTTGAATATTACACCACTTACACAAGGATCTACGTTAACAATGTATGGGAATTCTTTTCTATATGCCCTTGCATATTTATTAGTTTGAAGAACAGATCTCAATCCTTCCATGGTTAGATCTGCCATATCAAGTTGATGATTATTCTGAGCAAGAACCTGCTTTTCTGTTGGTCCATAGTAGTAGAACAATACATATTTGGGTTGAGGCATTCCAAAGAGCTTTCCTGTCGGAGTCCTCTGCCAATCTTCTCTTCTTTCCCAAAGTACCCAGTATCCACCTGGATCATAGCTATTAAGTACATAAGGACCAGAACTAATTGGAGGTTTAAAATCAAAGGCAATTGGATCTTTTACTTTTTCAAATACATGTTTTGGAAGAGGTCTACAAGCACCCCATCTATCTAAGAAATAAGTATGGAATCTTGCATTAGGTTTTTTTAGTTCAAATACTACCGTGTATTTATCAGTTTTGTATACCCTTTTTACATACTCATTAAAACTTGCATTATATCCCATTTCTTTATACTTCATAATTAATTCCACAGTGTACACCACATCGTCAGCAGTAAATTCTACCCCATCACTCCAATAGCAACCCTCTCTTATTTTTACAATCATCTTTGTAAAATCACTATTATAAATAGGTTTATCCTTTGCTAAAGCATTAATCACTTTACCTGTTGCAGGATCCACAATCCAAAGAGGCTCAAGCATTAATTGTTGAATTCCTCTATCAGGAGATCTCCATGTAGCAGGCCATACATTAAAGTTATCAGGTGATCCAATTCTTCCACTTAAAATATTTGCAATAATAGTCTCGTTTCTTGGAACATTAACAGCAAGTTGAGAGAGTCCCATCTGAGAAAAACTGATTAAGGATAGTAATAACAAGATAACAAATAACAATACCTTTTTCATAAAAAATCCCCCTTTTAACTTAAAAACTTGGTTTAATCCAGAATGATCCTTTCAAAAAAGAGGATTAAATTTTTCTATACCACCTCCTTATAAAATCATTTACGAAATCGTTTATTATGAATTTATAACAAAAAATTCTTTTTGTCAATAACTATTTTAATAAAATTTTTATTTAATGTTTTGAGGATTATAAACAAGCGTAGCCATACCATAATTCACATATAATCCTCCAAAATTACCATAAGGATAAGGTTCTCCCATAAGTTCACCAGAGATCACTTTTTCTACAGCTTTTATAAGATCAAATAAATATTCCCTTGGCACAGGAATACCATTTCTTTGAGCCAAATGGCCGTTATAGATTTTCTCAAATTCATTACTTCTCTTTGCAAGTTTGTGCAGACTCTCCAAATAACTACTTAACGGAAGGCATCCTGGAAGTTGCATCCATGTATGTCCAGCTCCTATAGCATCACCACTAAATAGAAGTTTATACTTGTTATCCAAAAGAACAATAGAACCAGGAGTATGTCCTGGTACCTCTATAACTTCTAATTTCCTTCCCCCTATATCCAAAATATCCCCATCTTTAATATCTAAAAAATGGTCATATTTAATATCCATCTTAAAAATTTTTATAATCTCTATATCTTTATGATTCATATACACCTTCTCAAACTGGTTCACCTGCATTATATGATCCCAATGAGCATGAGAAATCACCACTTCTACATCTTTATTAGTAAGACTCCCTATGTACTTCTTAAGATCTCCTGTCCCCATTCCTGTATCAAAAAGTATTGCTTTATTTTCTCCAATTATTAAATAAAAGCTATCATCCCTATAATCAGAAATATGATAAACATTTTCCTCAACTAATCTTGAAATATATTTATCAGTTTCCATAACCTCCCTCCTTTAAAATTTCTAAATCAATTCCACATCAACAACAGAAGGAAGATCTGAAAGCCTTAAAAGTAATTCATTTTTTGTCAACTTTTGAGGAATCCTAACTAATATTTTTAAAGAAATTTTTCCTTCCCAGGAATTTCCAAGTTCTATCTGTTTTATGTCCACATTTAATTCTCCAAGAAGAGTCCCTATCTCTCCTATAGCCCCAGGCCTATCTTCTATTATCAAATTTAATCCCACATCTTGATGAGTACCTAAAAAAATCTTTTCAAGTTTTGTTGCTAAAACAAGTACTACTATAATAAAAATAGTAGCTATAAAAGCTGGAAAATATAGTCCAGCTCCCACCGAAAGTCCAATTCCAGAGACTGCCCATATACTTGCTGCCGTAGTCAACCCCTTTACAGTAAATCCTGTTCTTAAAATTGTACCCGCTCCTATAAAGCCTATACCTGTCACAACTTGAGCTGCTATCCTTCCAGGATCACCATTTCCTGGAAAGGCATAGGCGGATACAATCATAAAGAGAGTAGAACCTAAGGAAACCAATATATGAGTTCTAAGCCCAGCTGGTTTTTCCTCTTTTTCCCTCTCCCAGCCTATAACTCCAGAGAATAATGTAGATAGAATAAATCTTAATAATACATCCCATACATTTATCATAGTTTAGATTATATCAAAATTTTTATTCAATTTTCTGAGAGTATTATTTTTACACTTCAAAAAATAAATATAAAAAGAATTTAGTTTTAGCTAACACGTTTTTATTTGAGGTCATTAAATTTCTTACGAAAAGTATTGCAAAATTAATTAATAAAATATATAATTTTAATCAAAGAATAAACTCCATCCCAGTCAGAATTTCTTTTCTCAAAGGGAGCCCCTGCCAAGGGGCTCTTCATCTTCAAAAATTATCCACAGTTTTCTATAAAAACTACAAATATATGCTTATAAAAACAAAAACTTGTTGTAGTAGTAGGGACTGTGGACATTGTGGATAAAAGGAGAAAAATTACTTTTTAAAAGGTTTATAATTGTGGATAAGTTTTCCAAACTTTTCCACATTATCCACAATTCACAACTTATTCACAAAGTTATCCACAATTTGCTAAAGTTATCCACAGAGTTATCCACAACCTGTCCACAAAGTTATCCACAATTGTGGATAAAGTTAAGCACTTACTTGTGAGAAAGTTTTAAAAATGAGGCAAGAAAAGGTTTCATAAGGGATAAGGGGTTTTTTAAGGAGGGGCAGTTTTTGCCCCCCTTAGAATTTAAATTTATTTTTAAATTAATTCCTTTACTCTGTAGAGTAGATCTTTCAGAGGGGAAGTTTCAAACCATTCTATTCCTGTAAGTTCATTGGCATATGCTTTATAAATTAAGGATATCAACTCTCTTATTTGCTTTGGAAGTTGAGGAGGAGAGCTTACATAGTCTTTCCAATGAAAACGATCTTTCTTTTTTGCCTCTTCTATTTCTTTATACCAATCGGTTTTTCGGTAATAGATTCTTGCAATTTCTTTGCTTACCGGTATTCCTTCAAAGGTAAATCTACATTCATCAAGAGTTCCAAGAGCATCTACGAGCATTATGTTACGTTCCAAGTCAAGAGCATATTCTACTTTTCCGTCCTCATTGTTTAGGTTTATTTTTCGGGTTTCCTCTGTGATTAGATCGTCTATGAATAAGGTGAGATTTATTAGCTTTTCAAATTCTGACTCATAAAGTCCGCTAATTTCTAAAGCTTCTTTTCGAGATAAATATCTATCATTTACTTCTAATTTTGTAGAGAAATCCACAATAGGCTTTTCTAATTTTTGTCCCGGCTCTGGCATCTCTTCAAGACCTATGTCCTGGAGAGTTAAACTTCCTTCCTTTAGCCTCTTAAATATGGAGGATCCTTCGGGAAGGGAATTTCTATAAATAACTTCTAAAGGTATTAGGAAATTTGATTTTTCTTTTTTAAATACAGAATAGTCATAAATGTTATCCTTAAGATCTGGCTTTATTACTCTTACCATTTTGAATTCCATAACATTTGTGGGTTTTTTTAATTCATAAAGGGTTTTAATTTTATCATCTTCTACAAGCCCTACGTAGTGGGTTTTAATTCCTAAGTTTTCTAATTTTTCAAAGAAATAAGCCGTAGCTATACATATGGCTTTTCCTTTATCATCTATATGATCAGGCATTTCTCCATAATCAAATACAGAATATCTATCAGAAAATACAAATCTTCCTCTTCCAAGAGATTTTTCTGTAGGACTTTCTATTATTATTAGGTCTTTTACACTACCCATTACTTCTCACCTCTTCGTCAGCCTTTTCTATCTCTTTTCTTTTTTCTTCATGATATTTTTTGATTTTTTCTTTTAAATTTTCATATTTCATAGCCAATATCTTTACAGCAGCAAGTGCAGCTTCTTCTGGTTCTAAAATGGTTAAAGGAGCGACTCCTGATGGCATCCTTAATGTAGAAAATATATCTACTCCTCCAAATCTCTCGCTATAGGGAGGACAAGCAATAACTGGTTTTGTTGTGTTAGCATCAGTAAAACCTGAAAGGGCATTACTTCTTCCTGCTATTGTGATATATACAACGTCTTTTTCCTCATATTCTTTTATAATTTCTAATACTTTTAGAGGAATTTTGTGGGCAGAAGCTACTCTCATCACATATGGAACTTCAAATTTTTCCAAGGTATGGGCTATTTTTTTAGCATGATCCAAATCTCCCTTTGAGCCCATTAGGATCACAACTAACATTGAGGATACCTCCTTTTATAGTTTAACTAATTATAAAAAATTCTCTTTGGGCTATTCAATTAAGGAAAGTTTAAATATTAACATGTTAGCTAAAAAGTATATGGTATTAAATAGTAACTTCACATTAGACGTAAAAAGCTATAACTGGAGAGAAAAATATTGACATGTATTTAAACCTTGAGCCTTTTATTTTAACAAAAGTAAAAATTTTTTGTGAGTTTGACTATCACTACCCTTTGAGATAAAATATTCAAATGTGTCTTAGTAAGACATTAGAAGAAAAGAGGTGTTTTTGAATCTTTTTATGTTTGAAAAAGAGTTAATCTCTAAGAAGAGGGGGTTCAATCCTGCTGTATTTTTTATTATAAGTTTTGCTATTGTCATACTTACTGGAGCTATCCTGTTATCTCTTCCTATATCTTCTGCTAAAGGAGAATTTACCAACTTTCTTACAGCCCTTTTTACTGCGACATCGGCAACTTGTGTGACAGGACTTGTGGTGGTGGATACAGGAACCTATTGGTCTCATTTTGGTCATTTAGTAATTCTTCTTCTTATACAGATTGGAGGATTAAGTTATGCAGTAATTTCTACGGGCATGATGCTTCTTTTAAATAGAAGACTCCAGCTTAGGGAAAGGTTAATTTTACAGTATTCTTTGAATACCACATCTTTAAGAGGTATTGTTTCTTTTTTAAAAAACGTCTTGATAACGGTTTTTATTTTTGAGAGTATTGGTGCTCTTTCTCTATTTTTTGTTTTTATAAAAAGATATCCTCTATTAAGAAGTATAAAATTTGCAATTTTTCATTCTGTTTCTGCTTTTTGTAATGCTGGTTTAGACTTGATAGGAGGCTTTAGGAGTTTTACCGATTATGTTTCTGATCCGCATCTTGTTTTTACTATAACTACCCTTATTATAGTGGGTGGGATTGGTTTTATTGTGATCCATGACATAATTCAACGTTTTATGGGGAAGAGAATACATCTTTCTTTACATAGTAAGATGGCTTTATTTACTACATTGTTTTTGATTTTAATTGGTACTATTGTGATCTTTATCCTTGAGTATAACAATCCAAATACATTAAAACCATTGAATTTTTGGGGCAAATTTTTAGGAGCCTATTTTCAGTCTGTGACTCCCAGAACTGCTGGATTTAATACCCTTGATATTGGTAAGATGAATCCTTCTACATTACTTTTTATCATAGTTTTAATGTTTATTGGTGCATCTCCAGGAGGGACTGGAGGTGGAATTAAAACAGTAACTTTTCTCGTTTTATGGTTAAGCGTTTCTACAATTATTCTTGAAAGAAAAAATGTACATTTTAAGGATAGGACTATCCCCTGGGAAAATGTGAAGAGGGCATATATTGTATTTCTTCTTTCTTTAACTCTTGTAATAATTAGTTGGTTTTTATTGCTTATTACTGAGCCTTTTCCACCTTTGAATATACTATTTGAGGTAGTTTCTGCTTTTGGCACTGTAGGACTTTCTACAGGAATTACTCCTTATCTTTCTCCTTTTGCAAGGTTGGTAATTATTTTGACCATGTTTCTTGGTAGAGTTGGTACTGTTACAGCAGGAATGGCGATTTTAATACCTGTTTCTAAGAGATCTCAAGTGGAATATCCTTCTGAGGAGGTGAGTATAGGCTAATTTATGAAATCTCTATCTTATAGGCTAAAAAGGGCAGGACTTGATAAGACAAAATTAAATAGTTTTGCGGTGATAGGGCTTGGAAGGTTTGGAGTAGCGGTGGCAACTACTCTTGAAAGGATGGGTTTTTCTGTTATTGCCATTGATAAGGATGAGACTAAAGTGGAGGAGATTAAAGATTATGTCTCTTATGCAAAGGTTTTAGATTCTACAAATATAAATGCATTAAGAGAGGCAGGGGTACAAAATGTGGATGTGGCTATAGTTTCCATTGCTCATGATGTGGAAGCAAGTGTGCTTACTGCATTGCTTGTAAAAGAGCTGGGAGTGAAATTTGTTATTTCAAGAGCTATAAGTGAACCTCATGAAAAAATTCTTGAGAGGATTGGAGTAGATCTTGTAGTATATCCTGAGAGGGATATGGGAGTAAGACTCGCTCAAAGGTTGGTAGTCCCTAATGTAATAGATTATATGGAGTTTTCTGCAAATATTAAGATTTTTGAGGTTGAGCCACCTGAGCCCATAATTGGTAAGACTATACAAGAACTTGATCTTCGTAAGAATTACAATCTTTCTATAATTGCTATTCAGAGAGGTTCAGAGGTAATCGGAAATATTAATCCTTTTGAGAGAATTCAAAGAGGAGACATCCTTTATATTATTGGAACTTTTGAGGATATTAGTAAATTTTTAAGTAGGACATAAATTTGTTGGGCCCTCTGTTTTTGGAGGGCCCTTTATCTTCATCTTCTAAAGATGTCAAAGACTCTTTTAAAGGTATCCATGATGGATGTGGATTTTTTATATAGAAGTTCCTCTGGAACCTCTAAATTGTATTTTTTAAGGGTTTCAATTGATTTTAATCTCAGCTCTTCCTTTTCGCTTTCGGGTAAATCTTCACAAAAAACATCGTATACAAAGACAAAGGCTGTGGGAGCTGGTATATAGACTTCTGATATTACTCCATTTTCTATTTTTACTATTTCAGGGAAATTACTAGTCTGGGTGCTTATTCTATTTAATTTATTGTATACATTTTCTTCTCCATACTTCTTTTTAGCAAAATCAAGCATATCATTGAAAACTCTTATATAAAATTCCTCTTCTTTTTCCTTAGTATGAATATAATCAAGTCCTACCTCTAAGTCATTTAATCTACTTAAGAATTCTATTATCAGGCTACCCTTAATTATATCTCCATGCTGTGGAAGGATTAATTCAGGAAGGGGATTAAGACGTCCTATCTTGTCTACAGCAAGTTTTAAGGCTTCCTTTGTAGGCATATACACTTCGTGAAATAGTTTTATTCCAAGCCAAGATTCTTCGGTTGCATATATACCTTCAGTGTCTTTTGTGGAGGCACCTCCTAAAAGGTCTCCAGAAAACAATGCCTTTAATTTAGGATAATATACTGCAGTGGCGCCTCTAAAATGACAGAAAGGGGTAGGTATGAATTCTAAACACATATCTCCTTCTTTATTAAGTTTTAACTTTCTGTTGGGGATAAATTCTACAGGTTGAAACTTTTTAGGATCAATGTTGTATCCACTTACTAATCTCCATGTGTCTTGAGATGTAATATATATGGCCCTCGGTGCTAAATCAAGGAGGGCAGGCACCGATGAAGTTAAGTCAGGGTCTTGGTGGTTTGTATAAATTATGTCAATATTTTCAACACCTACAAGTTCATTAAGGGTTTTAATAAAAGCTCTAAAATACTTTAGCGGTAAGGGGTCAAATAAGATATTAATGCTTACTTTATCATCCATAGAGCAAGTTAATAAATAGCTATTAAAATTAAAGAAAGGTTCTGGATCTTTAAAAAGGTATAACCCCTTTTCAATTTCGTAGGTTTTAATTTCTGACATAATATTCTTCCTCCTTTTACCTATGATTTTGAAATTATTTCATTTTATATTAATTTTGAAGCTAATTACAAGTAGTATAATATTCAAAAACGGTTATGGGAGGTGTATTATGGCTTTTTTTGATCTACCTTTATTGGAACTTTGGAAGTATTTTCCTGAAAGAGAGGAGCCTGAAGATTTTGATTTCTTTTGGAAGGAAACTTTAGAAGAGTCAAGAAAATATCCTTTGGATCCTATTTTTGAGAAGGTAGATTTTGGACTTGAGCTTGTGGATACCTATGATGTGACCTTTTCGGGTTATAAAGGACAGAGAATTAAGGGATGGCTTATAGTGCCTAAAAATAGGTCAGGAAAACTTCCCGGAATTGTAGAATATATTGGGTATGGTGGAGGAAGAAGTTTTGCTTATGATTTTCTTTTGTGGGCAAATATGGGGTTTATTCACCTTATAATGGATACAAGAGGACAAGGAAGCTCTTGGAGTCCTGGGGACACTCCTGATTATGATGATGAACCTTTTGATCCTCAGTATTCTGGATTTATGACCAGAGGAATTCTTCATCCTAAGAAATATTATTATAGAAGAGTTTTTACCGATGCAGTAAGAGCTGTAGAAACTATTATGGCATTTCCTGATGTGGATAAGGAGAGAATTGGTATAACAGGTGGAAGTCAAGGTGGGGGTATTACTATAGCAGTTGCAGGTCTTGTTCCTTATATAGGAATAGACGTAAAGATTGTAATGCCTGATGTCCCGTTTTTATGCCATTATAGAAGGGCTGTAGAGATAACCGATGGATATCCCTATCAGGAAATAGTGCAATATTTAAAATCCCATAGAGATCATGTAGATAGAGTTTTTAAGACTCTATCCTATTTTGATGGAGTAAATTTTGCAGTAAGGGCAAAAGCAAAGGCACTATTTTCTGTAGCCCTCATGGATAATATATGTCCACCTTCAACAGTTTTTGCTGCATATAATTACTATCAAGGAGAGAAAGAAATAAAGATTTATCCTTTTAATGGACATGAAGGCGGAGGCACTTTCCATACTTACGAAAAAATGAAGTTTGCAAAGAAGTATTTGAAGGGTTAATCAGAATTTTCTAAGATCTTTCTTATGGTATGTAGGTTATAGAGGTCTGCCATAGGACTGTCTTTGGGGGTTTCAAGGATAAGAGGAATTTTTCTTATTTCAGGAATACTTAATAGATTTTTAAATCCTCCTATCCCGATAGCCCCCTTACCTATGTGGGCGTGTTGGTCTCTGTGAGATCCAAGGGGAAAATGAGAGTCATTTATATGAATTAATACTAACTTTTCCACAGGGATTCTTTCGAAAAAAGAATAAAAAGTTTCTTTACATACCCTTGGATTTTTTAAATTATATCCTGCAGCAAAAAGATGACAGGTATCAATACAAAAGTATATCGATGGAAATTCCTCATGTATGGAGTAGAAGTCCTCTAAGGTTGAACCCCATCCATCTCCTTCCCCTGCACTATTTTCTACTATAAGTTTTGCCTTTATGTCTTCTTCAAGAATTTTTTCAAGAGCTTTAAAAAAATTTCTCTTTGCCACTTCCTTTCCCATCTTTTTGCTACTTCCAGGATGAATTATCAATCCTTCCCATTCTAGTTCTTCTGCAAGTTTCAATTCCTCTATTACTTTTTTAATAGACAAGTTGAATACTTTTTCGTCAGGAGATGCTATATTTACCACATAAGGAGCATGAATGAAAACAGAGTTGAAGGGAAAAACTGGGAGTTTCTCATTGGTAGGTCTATAGCTTCTGGGACTTCCTGAAAAAAGCTGTGCAGTATTTATTCGAAGAAGCTTTATATCTTCGAGTATAGATCTTCCACCTCTAAAAAGATGAACTCCAAGTTTATAGCTATTCTTATTCATTTTAAAAAGAGAAGCTCCCCCATAAAGGGGGAGCCTTTTGTATTCCATGGCTTTTATTTGTTTGTGGCTTCCTCCATACTAAGAAGTCTTTTCCATTCAGCTTCTATATCTTTTTTGATTTCTTCTAATATATGGGTATTTTCTGGCTTAAGAAGGTGAGCAAATCTTCCTTGAACTTTTAGGAACTCCTCTACTGGTTTAAATCCCTTTGGAGGTTTATAGTTTATCTTATACTTTCCATCTTCCACTTCGTAGAGGGGCCATACACCGGTCTCTACTGCAAGCCTTGCAATGTTTATAGCTGAGTTATCGGGTGTTCTCCAGCCCCTTGGACAGGTAGAGTATATATTTAGAAAGGCAGGTCCATCAGTATTTACTGCTTTTCTAACCTTTTCCATGAGATCTCTCCAGTGGCTTGGTGATGCTTGAGCTACATATCTTGCTCCATTTGCTACCATCATTTCTGTTAAATTCTTTCTCCTTTGAGGCTTTCCAGGAACTACCTTTCCTGCTGGAGAGGTAGTAGTAAAGGCACCTCTTGGAGTTGCGCTTGATCTTTGAATTCCCGTATTCATATATGCCTCATTGTTATAGCAAATAAAGACTGCCCTATGTCCTCTTTCTACTGCTCCTGAGAGGGCCTGAAGTCCAATATCGTAGGTACCACCATCCCCAGAAAAGCTTATAAATCTTATCTCTCTATCAATTTCTCCCTTTTTCTTTAAAGCTCTATATGCGGCTTCCACTCCTGCTATGGTTGCTGCTGCATTTTCAAAGGCAGAATGGATCCATGGCACATTCCAAGAGTTAAAAGGAAATATGGTGGTGGCAACTTCAAGGCATCCTGTAGCATTGGCCACTACTACTGGTTCATCTATGGCGTTTAGAACCATTCTTACAACAATACTTGCTCCACATCCTGCACACAATCTATGTCCACTAACTAATCTTTCCTCTTTTAACGCTAATTCTCTTAAGTTAATTGCCATTTTTAGCACCTCCTATTCTCTTACTCCAATATAGGTGAGAGGATTTGGTTTTCCTTTCTTACCTATATCCATGAGCTCTTCAAAGACTTTCTCTATGTGTTGAGTAGTGATATCTCTGCCTCCAAGACCATATACATATGCTTGAGCAATTGGTCTTTTATCATAATGGTAGAAGGCAGAAGTTATCTCATGGTAAAGAGGACCACCAAAGGATCCAGGAACCATACTTCTGTCAAGAATTCCTATTACTTTTGCATCTTTAAGAGCATTTATAATATCCTCGGTGGGGAATGGTCTGAATACTCTGATCTTCAAAAGTCCCACAGGAAGTCCCTTTTCTCTTAGAGCATCTACTACTTCTCTTGCGGTTCCTACAGTAGAGCTCATAGCCACGATTATATATTCTGCACCCTCGGTTTTATACTTCTCTATTACATCATAGTATCTTCCTGTAATATCCCCATATTCTTTTCCTACATGCTTTATAATGGGAAGAGAGTTTTCAAGGGCATAGGCTTGGGCTACTTTGAACTCAAAGTAAGAGTCCGTTAGAGCGAGGGGACCTACCGCTATAGGATTATCCACATCAAGCAAGGTATATTGGGGCTTATATTTTCCTATAAAGTTTCTTACTACTTCATCGTCAAGAACTTCTATCATCTCTTCGGAGTGGCTAGTAATAAAACCATCATACCCTACCATTACAGGGAGTCTTACGTCGGGATGTTCTGCAATCTTAACTGCTTGAAAGATATTGTCATATATTTCTTGCACGTTCTCAGAGAAAATTTGTATCCAACCAGAATCTCTTGCTCCCATAGCATCACTATGATCTCCATGGATATTTATTGGGGCAGAGAGGGCTCTGTTTGCCACAGTCATTACAATGGGAAGTCTTAAAGCAGATGCAATGTAAAGCATCTCCCACATGAGAGCAAGTCCTTGGGATGCAGTAGAAGTCATTACCCTTGCACCTGCAGCAGCGGCACCAATACATGCACTCATGGCACTGTGCTCACTTTCTACAGGCACAAATTCGGTATCTACTTCTCCGTTTGCCACATATTCAGAGAATTTTTGTACCACCTCGGTGGAAGGGGTTATAGGATAGGCAGCAACCACATCAGGATTTACCTGCTTAAAAGCTAAGGCTGCTGCCTCATTACCCTCAATAGCGATTCTTTTGACTTGAGTCTTCATTTTTTCTTCCCTCCTTTATTTTTCTTCTTCTTTCATGGTTATTGCTTTGACAGGACATTCTGCTGCGCAAACACCACAACCTTTGCAGTAATCATAGTCAATATAAACCTTTTGACCATCAAATTTTACTGCAGAATCAGGACAGAAGAGCCAGCAAAACATACAAGTAGTACATTTGTTATAGTCAATTTCAGGCCTAAAGGTTCTCCAGTCCCCCGTCTTATACTCTTTAGAAGTCTGTGCAGGTAAAATAGGACCTATATTTACTAATTCTTTCCATCCTGGTAATTTCATTCTCCCTTTACCTCCTCGTAAGCTCTTTTTATAGCTTGAAGGTTACCCTCCACAACTTCGGGTCTAAACCTTCCTTCAAATTTCTTTCTAAACTGGTTAAGTACCTCATCTAAACTTATTATTGGGACTACACGAATCAAGGCTCCCAGCATGGGAGTATTTGGGATAGGTCTTCCAATGGTTTCAAGAGCTATTCCGGTGGCATCCACAGTATAGATTTTTCTGTCCGAGATTCCAAGCTGTTCTCTTATCTCTTTTGGAGATTGGGTAGTGTTTACTATGAGTATTCCATCCGATGGAAGTCCTTCTAAAATATTCACTTTACCGATGAGAGTTTTGTCAAGTACTACTACAACATCGGGATTATATATTTGGCTGTGGATCCTTATAGGTTTGTCGCTGATCCTGGTATATGCTTTCATAGGTGCTCCTGTTCTTTCTGGGCCATATTCCGGAAAGGCTTGAATATACTTTCCAGCCTCCATGGCTGTTTCAGCAAGGAGATAAGAAGCAGTCTTTGCTCCTTGCCCTGCCCTTGCATGCCAGCGAATTTCCAGCATATCTTTCATACTATAACCTCCTTCTTTATATTTATTATAATATTAACTCCTTTCTTCCTTCTAAGGCATGAATAAGGGTCATTTCATCGGCAAAATCAAGTTCTGTACCTGCAGGAAGTCCATGGGCAAGACGGGTAACTTTTACTGGATATTCCATAAGAAGTCTTGCAATATACATAGCAGTTGCTTCTCCTTCTGGAGTAGAGTCGGTGGCAAGAATAACTTCTTTTATATTTCCTTTTTTAACCCTTTCCATAAGCTCTTTTATTCTAAGATCCTCTGGAAATACTCCATCTAAAGGAGAAATTAATCCTCCGAGGACATGGTAAACTCCATGAAACTTAGAGGTTTTTTCTATTGCCCAAAGATCTTTTGGCTCTGCAACTACACAAATTATGGATTTATCCCTTTCAGGGTTCGTACAGATTTCACAGGGATCTTTTTCAGTAAGGTTAAAGCAAATAGAACAATATTTAATCTCTTTTTTGACCTTTAAGATGGTGTTTGCAAGAACTTCCACACTTTCCTGTGGTTGTTTCAAGAGGTAAAAAGCAATTCTTTGGGCTAATTTGGGCCCAATTCCAGGAAGTTTTGTTAGCTCATCAATGAGCTTCTCAAAAATACTTTTTTCTGCCATCTGTTAAAAGAGTCCGGGTGGTAAGGGAAGCCCATCGGTGAGACTTCCCATCTTCTCAGCTGACTTTTCTTTTGCCTTTGTAAGGGCGTCTCTTAGTGCAGCTGCAATAAGATCTTCTAATATGTCTACCTCATCCTTGTTTACCACCTCAGGATCTATTTTTACCTCCTTTACCTCTTCTTTGGCTGTCATAACTATCTTCACAACTCCTCCTCCTGCGGTTCCTTCTACGAGGGTTTGTTCTAATTCTTCCTCTATTTTTGCCATTTTCTCCTGAAGCTTCTTAAGTTGTTTCATCGCCTCAAATGGATTTTTCACATTATCCCTCC
Source organism: Dictyoglomus turgidum DSM 6724 (assembly GCF_000021645.1). Taxonomy (NCBI): domain Bacteria; kingdom Pseudomonadati; phylum Dictyoglomota; class Dictyoglomia; order Dictyoglomales; family Dictyoglomaceae; genus Dictyoglomus; species Dictyoglomus turgidum. The sequence continues at coordinate 265,860 of NC_011661.1, read as the reverse complement.
TATTCTATTAGTTTACCCTTAAACATATTTTTGACATCGTCCGTGGACAATTTCTTCTCTTCTTTTTTGGGATCCTCTTTTTCAGGATTTTTCAAAATAGGATTTTCTTCAACGGTTATAAACTTTACCTGTATAGGAACACCATAGAGTTTTTTAAATTCTTCTTCGATTAATGCTCTATTGGGTTTTTCTTCAAGTCTTTCTTTTAGGAAGGAGAAATTTTTTGGAAGTCCAAGAACTAACTTTCCTTCCTGATCTATCTCTATGATTCTTGCCTCTCTTAACATGGCTTCTAAGGAAATTTTTCTCTTTTTAATCTTTGCTAGGAGTTGAGGCCATTTATCTAGAAGCTCATCTATATTTAGTGTTCCTGGGGTACTTTCTCCTCTCTTCTCTTTTTCTTCTTTTTCTTCAGTTTTTATAGGAGTAGTAGGCTGAGTCGGGGTTTGAATTATCTGAGCTTCTACTGTTTCCTCTTTCATGAATAAGGGCAGAAGAATCATCTCCATAACTAATGGGGCGTTAGTGAGATCTCTAAGCCTGTTTTCAAGGATAAGAAGTTGATCAATAATGTCTTGAAGTCTTTGCATAGTGTAGAGTTTTGTTTCTTCCATAAGTTCTTCAAACTCTTCTTGGGTAATAGAAAGGAGATTTCCTATTCTTTCGTCAGCTTTTAATAAAAGTAAATTTCTAAAGTGTTGCAAAAGTTCTCTTGCAAATTGTTGTGGGTTTTTGCCCATCTGAAATACCTGTTGAAGGAGGCTATATCCTTCAAGGATATTATATTCTCCCAGAGCTTTTGCAAATTTATAGGTAAATTCATAGGTAGGAAGCCCAAGAAGATTTCTTGCGAAGTCTTCGGTGATTTCTTGATCAGAGTAAACTAATAGTTGCTCTAAAAGACTTATGGCATCTCTCATAGATCCCTGAGACTGTATGGCAATAAGCCTGAGAGCACCTTCAGAGATTTTTGCTCCTTCGCTTTCTGCAATTTTTGCAAGCTGTTTTATAATCTCATCCCTTGTAAGTCTTCTAAAATCAAATCTTTGACATCTTGATAGAATAGTTAAGGGTACCTTTTGAGGTTCTGTAGTTGCCATAATAAATATTACATGCTCTGGTGGTTCTTCAAGGATTTTTAAAAGGGCATTAAAGGCTTCGTTAGTTAACATATGGACTTCATCTATAATATAAACTTTGTATCTATCTCTTACAGGAAGAAGTCTTGCTTTTTCCCTAATATCTCTTATTTCATCTATACCACGATTAGATGCAGCATCTATCTCAATAACATCAATGCTTCTTCCTTCTGCAATTTCAACACAAGACTCACATTTTAGGCAGGGAGTAGGAGTGGGACCTTTAGCACAATTTAGAGCTTTTGCAAGAATTCTTGCAACGGTAGTTTTTCCTGTACCTCTTGGTCCTGCAAAAAGGTATGCATGACCAATATGGGCATATTTAAGACTATTTTGTAGGGTAATTACTATGTGCTCTTGTCCTACAACTTCTTCGAAGGTTTGTGGTCTCCATTTTCTATAAAGGGCTACAGGCATTTAGCTCACCTTCGATCCAGGATCCACCTCTTTTTCAGGAGTTAAAATGGCAAGTCTTCCTTTGCTATCTTTGGCAGCAAGGAGCATACCTTGAGATTCATAGCCTCTTATCTTTGCAGGTTGTAAGTTATAAACTACTACTATTTCTTTGCCTATAAGCTCCTCGGGTTTATAATATTCTGCTATTCCAGCCACAATTTGTCTCTTTTCCTCTCCAAGATCAATTTCAAGAAGTAATAACTTGTCGCTATTTTCCACTCTTCTCGCAGAAATTACCTTTGCTATTCTAAGGTCTATCTTTTTAAACTCATCAATACTTATTTTTTGCTCCTCTTTCTTTTCTTCCACTTCTTTTTCTTCCTTTCTTTCCACTCTTGGGAATAAAATCTTTCCTTTATTTAATTTTTGTCCCACAGGTATTTTAACATCTTTTATTAAGTCCCAAGCAAATTGCACATCTTTATATCCAAGTTGTCTTTGGATTTCTTCTGCAATGTTTGGCATAAAAGCATAAAGCATAATAGAAATTTTTCTTAAAGCCTCTAATAGGGTATAAATAACTGTATTTAATCTATCTTTGTTTCCAGAAGAGGCTAAGTTCCAAGGTGCTTGTTGATCTATGTATCTATTTGCCTCTTGTACGACTTCCCAGATATAGGTTAAGGCATTAGCAGGATTGAAATTTGCCATTGCTTCTTCTACCTTGTTTGCCATGTCATCTCCTTTTTGAAGGAGGAATTTGTCTTCCTCTTGGAATTCTTTTGGCTCTGGAACTTTTCCCTCAGTATATTTTTCTGCCACTGTAAGAACTCTATTTAATAAGTTTCCTAAATCATTGGCAAGATCCGAATGATATCTTCTATGAAAGGCTTCATCACTGTACTCTCCATCAAGTCCTAAAGGAACTTCTCTTAAAAGGAAGTACCTAAGGGCGTCTACTCCATAAAGATTTATCAATTCATGAGGATCTACTCTATTTCCTTTGGATTTAGATATCTTACCACCTTTTATAGTCCAGAATCCATGGGCAAGAACAGTCTTTGGCAAAGGAATATTTAATGCCATAAGGATGGCAGGCCATATGATGGCATGGAATCTAAGGATATCCTTTCCAATTAAGTGCACGTCTGCAGGCCAATATCTTTTAAATTTAGAGTCGTCATCTGTCAAGTATCCCAATGCACTTATGTAGTTTACTAAAGCATCAAACCATACATATACTGTGTGCTTCGGATCAAAGGGGACAGGAATCCCCCATTTTACAGTAGTTCTTGTAGCGCTTATATCCTTTAATCCACTCTTTATAAAGCTTATAACTTCATTTCTTCTGGTCTCAGGGTATACAAATTCAGGATGTTCCTCAATATATTTCAGGAGAGGCTCTGCAAAGGCAGAAAGTTTGAAATAATAAGTTTCTTCCTCAAGCCACTCCACAGGTCTTCCACAAGCAGGGCAATTCCCATCATGGAGCTCTTCTTTTTGCCAGAAGGTTTCACATGGGGTACAGTACCAGCCTGCATAGCTTCCCTTATATAGATATCCTTTATCATATAGTTTTTGGAATACTTTTTGTACTACCTCTTCATGTCTTTTTTCTGTGGTTCTTATAAAATCATCATTGGTTATGCCTATTTTTTCCCAAGTTTCTATGAACTTTTGTGCCATCAGATCTACGTATTCTTGAGGCGTATAGCCTCTTTCTTGAGCTGTTCTTGCTAATTTTTGTCCATGTTCATCAAGTCCCGTAAGGAAAAACACGTCATAATCCTTAAGTCTATAAAAACGGGCGAAGGTATCAGCAACAATAGTGGTATACACAGTACCTATATGAGGTTCAGAATTTGAATAATATATAGGAGTTGTTATGTAGAATTTGTTTCTCACCAAGTTATTCGCTCCTTTCATACACTAAAATTCCTTGATAATAATACTACTTAAATAGATATGTGTCAAATTTATACTAATTTCAAAAATTCACAGAAATATTACCTCCTATTTGAAGGATAAAAGAATAGTTTTGCTCTAATGCACTGTATATTCCTTTTATATAAAGGCAATTGTTGGTAAATTTTTCAGATTTGTTGGGAATATAAGTAAAAATTACAGTATATTTTTCTAAGTTGGTATTATATTTTTCGTGGATTATAAATAACTCATATTTTGATTTATTTAATTCTCTTAAGAGGTTTATAGATTCAGAATTTAGTAAATAGGTGCCAGTATCTACAGATGAAGTATAAGTCCTCCAGGTTTTGTAAAAATGTGCTTTAAATTCATTTTGAGAGAATTTCTTTTTAAATTCTAAGTTTAGAGACAGGTATTTAAGGTATGCTTCATAATAAGTGTTTTCAAGATGTTCTAAAGAGAAATTTATAAAATCTTCACCAAAAGTCAGAACTGGGTTAATTTTGAAAAGAATAGTTTTTGCATAGGGGAAGCTATTTATGTTTAAATCTAAATAAATATATGAAGGTAAAAAGAAATATACAGATTTAAGTAAAAGCTTGTTGTTTTTTTCATATATTTTATAAATATTCGTGAGATCTATCCATAGGTTTTTAAGAATTGTTCCTCGGGCTGAGAAATTAATAAGATAGTCATAGATGAAATCCTGTTCTATCCTCTGAAGAGAAGCGGAGGAACTTATCTTTGGACTTGTAAACTTTAATTGTAAATCATGGCTTTGATAATAGCTTTCTTGAGGAATAATCGTTAAGTAGTAGATGGTTAAGGAAAGGTCTGGAGGGGGAGGATGAATTCCATTATTGTCTACAAAGAATAGATCTACTCTATTTTCATATATAGATAGATTTAAAGTATAAGTCTTATAAGAGCCGTCAGGAAAAAGATATGTAAAAGTGCTATTATTTTTAACAAGAATATTATTTATATAGACACTAACTGAATTTATATCAATAGTAGGGTAAGATAGTTGGAAAGAGAAATTTACTCCGTCGGTCATAAAGATTTGAGCTAAATAAATGGGAGTATCTGGATTTAAATTTTCTTTTTTATTAAATTTTTCTCCCATATTTAATTCAAAGCTTTTACTTTTTATGCTTATTCCTATGGTATAGGAGAAGTCTCTAAAATAAGCTTTATCCGAATAATAATCGTTAGAATAAACTAAAAAGTAAGAATTTAGAAAATCTAAAGAGGGTGATAGAGACATACTATAAGTTGACGAGACATAAGAGTTAGAAATCGTCTTTTTGTACATACTATTTAAAGATAAAGGATAGTAAGTGTAAGTTATTCCAATCTCTTCTTTACTTTTTTCATAGCTATAAGAGAATTCAGCTTTTGAATTGTTGGTATTCAATATAAGGGTATGATTTTGTTTTGAGAACTCTTCTCCTTTGGTAATTTTGTTTTCAAAGTCATAAATATAGCTTAAAGAAGAAAAGGGAAGTAAACTCAAGCTAAAATGTATATATTTTGAATCAGATAAGAGATTGTTGTTCCCTAAAACTTCTGTTAAATATATGTATCCTTTTTCTGCATACAGGTATTCCAAGGATGCAGTGAAAAGTTCTTTACTCAGAGCAAATTTTAAGTAGTCTGCATACCCAGAATACATGTTGTTAACAAAGAAAAAAGATCTTCGGAGATTTAAAAGGTTATTTTCGTCTTTTTCCATATTTATACCTACTTCCCAAAAACTGTTTTGGGTGTTCTCTATAGATTTCTCTAAATTAAGGTAAGAAAGATTTAGAGCACTTAAGTTTAAGGAGAAGCCTGAAAGGTTATAAATTTCTTTGGAGGGGGATTCATATTCTATGACTATATAATCATTCTTTGTAATTACAAAGCTAAATGATATTATTCTTTGCTTGTAATCTATAGCGTAATCAAAATCCCTTTGCAAAAGATTCCCATTTAAATATACTTTTTCTGTAAAGGGTGTTAGAAAGGTATCCTCAAGAAAGTAAGGTCCTGGGGTACCATTTCCATAAAAGTTTTTATATTTTTTTAATCCCTCTATTTTTGATATTATTCCTTTAAGAGAAAGAGTATTATTTTCATATGTGATATAAATACCGTTAACCTTTTTATTGTATAGGGAGAGTGGGGAAAAGTTTAGGTTAAGGAGATTACTAAATCTAATTTTAAACTCAGAAAAATTTAAGAAAAGTTCCATGATGTCCGTGGGATGGGAAATATAAGAGAAGTCAAGGGTAAATTTAGGTATATGGTAATTTAAATAAAACTGGGAATTTTGGTAGATGTATATTCCTTTGAGAATGTTTGGATTAAGAGATAAAAGATAAGGGTTCCCAAAAAATATGGAAAAATACGTATCTATATAGGTGTTGCCATTTATATTGAGGCTTTGTGAAAAGGATATGGAAAATGTTAATATGATTATTAATACTATTAGGAAAACGTTTTTCATATAAAGAATTATATTACAAATTTTTGAGATTACGCAATTAGTTAAAACTAAGGGGTATTAGAAGTTTATAGAAATATTGCCTCCTATCTGAAAAATATGCAAATTTGTTTCTTTTTTGTTTAGTATATATTTTATAAAAGCAGAGGAATTTGGGAGAGTTTTTGTAGGAGTTAGAAATAAGCCTATTATATACCTTTCTGCTTTATCGCTGTAATATTCATGGGAAAAAGAGAGTTCAGTAGTATATTCGTTAAATTTTTTGGAAAAAGATAAATTCTGAAGGTTCTTTTTATAAGGAGCCAAGGAATAAGATGCTTCTCTTTTATTTTTGGTTATTTTAATTTTAAAATCTCCAAAGGAGAAGGATCTTTTTAGTTCAAAAGAGAGGGAAAGATTTTTATAAAAATTTTGGTAATAATAGTTCTGATAGTACTCAAGGTAAATAATAAAGTCATAGGGATTAAAAGAGAGATTTAGGTTAGTTTTTGAAGACAAAGTTTCCATATTTTCTGTCTCATTGTAATAAAAGTTAAAATTAAGAGAAGATGACTTAAGATAGTAATTGGCATTTAAGGATAGGTTTCCTCTTGGTCTTTCTATATCCTTATTTCCAGTAAGGCTTATCCAGAGGTTTTGAATAGGCATTCCATAAGTGGAGAGAGATATATTGTGGTATACGAAGTTGTTATCATTGTTTCTTTGCAGAGTTAATAATGGGTTTAGGTTGAAATATTTTACTCTCATTTTTAAGAAAGTGCTTTGAGAAAAAGTTCTTTGAGGAAGGATTGTTTGGTAATTGATGGTTATGTTTAGTCCTGCGGGAGGAGGATTTTCTCCTTCTTCATCAATGAAGAATATAAAAATAGTATTATTGTAAGTGTAATAATTTACTGTATAAGTCTTATAAGTGCCATCGGGGAGATAATAAGTAAAGGTTCCATTATTGCTGATATATGTATTATTTATGTATAAATTTATGGAATCTTGTAAAGGAGTATAATTTAATTCAAAAATATAGGTTTCGCCGTTGGTAATAAAGTTTTGGGATATGGGAATAGGTGCTTGAGGATCTAAATTCCCTTTTACTTTATAGTTTCCTCCTATGGAAAAATCAAAAATTTTCCCTATTAAACTTATGCTTCCTCCTATTTCTTGTTCTTTTATATAAGAAGAACCTATTAATTGCTCTTTTTGAGAGAAATAAAAAGAAGGGTTAAAATTGTTAATCTTAGGTAATAGAGATAGGGTACAAGTGTTTATAGTTGAAGAACCTGTATTAATCTTCTGAATCATGCCATATAAATTTATAGGAATATAAGTGAAATTTAAGACTTGAGTGTTTTTGTTGTTTTCTTCTCGGTATGATAAGGAAAGCTTTAAAGATGTAGAATTCATGCTTAAATTATGAAGCCACTTTATATTATCCCCACTTAAGTTATAAGAAAAATAGTAATTAATAATACTTAAAGGGGTTAGATTAAGATTTAAAGTAAGGTTTCGAAGTCCAGGAGTGAGATTAAAATTTCCAAGAATTTCTGGAATATAAGGATAATTTTCAGTGGAGTTTATAATCTCAAGATTACTGTTTATAATTTTTCCTTTGAAAGATAGCTTTAAATAGTCTGCATATCCCGAGTAATTGTTTTCAAGGAGGGCATAAGATCTTCTTATTTCTAAAAAGTTATTCTCGTCCCTTTTTATTTTAAAAGATCCTTCTATAAAGCTTCTTTGAGTATTTGTGGATGTACTTTGGAGGGAGATATAACTTAATTTAAAGGGAGAATACCCTATACCTAAACCCGCCACATTGTAAATTTCAGTATTTCCTGAAATCTCATATTCTAAGATTACTTCATCTTGGAAGGACACCACAAAGTTAAAATAAATTACCCCATAAGTATAATCTATTATGTAATCCTCATCTCTTTTTAACAAGTTTCCATTTAAATAGGCCCTCTCTTTATAAGGTATCAAAAAGAAGTCTCCAATAAAATATGGACCCTGTGTCTCGTTTCCATTAAATTTTGTCATCTTTTTTCTTCCCTCAATCTTTGCAAAGATTAAAGCCATATTTAATTTTTTCCTTTCATATGAACTGTAGATGCCGTTTAGGATCTTATTATACAAGGTAAGTGGAGAGAAGTTCTGATAAAGTTCATTACTAAAATTCATATAAAAATTTTCCGATCTCAGGAATAAATCTACTCTTTCCTTAGGCTGAGACTGATAACTGAAATTTAAAGATAGGTTTTTAGTGAGGTAATCTATGGAAAATTGGGAATTTTGGTAGAAATAAATTCCTTCTTGAATCTCTGAGGAGAGATAATTTAGGGATGAGTCTCCTGAAAAGTAGGCATAATAAGAATTTATATTCATGTTTCCATTAAAACTTAAGGTTTGGGCTGAGGTTACAGAAAATACAAAAATAAAAATAGTTGTAAAGATTAATCTTTTCATATTTTCCCCGTGACTTTTTTAATTATCATATCACATTATTAAGCGACTTAATATATAACCTAAGGGGTAGAGAAATATTAAATTTAAAATCCTTAACATTTTAGCTTTATTTATAGCAGTGCTTTTAGTACTCTCATCTTAGGATTTGGAAATTGAAATAAGAAGTTAAAAATTTAGTATATTTTTGTTTCAAAGGAAACTATGCTATAATCTTACTCAGAGTAAGGTGAGTGGGATATAAGGAAGAGTTTGTATGAAAGATTTTTTTGAAAATATAAGTTCTTGTTTTTTGATTGTAAATTCTCAAGGTTTAGTATTAGAATGCGATTCAAACTTTGAGAAGAAGTCAGGATACAAAAGAGAAGAGGTTAAAGATAAGAAACACATATACGAGATCCTTGGGGACATAAGTTCTTGGAAAAAATTGGACTGGGGTTATGAAACCTATTTAACCAAAAGTAATGGAGAAAAGATAAAGATTTTTATAAATTTTTTCTCTTTTTCAGATTACAATTTAAACATTATAACTATAAATGATTTCTCCTTTTTAACATATATGTATGAAAACTATGCATCTTTTATATCCCAAAGTCCCTTCCCCATCATTGAGGTGGATCTTTCTGAAATGTTTAATTATTTTAGGATTATTAAGAAAATCGCAGGAAATGAAATTGATAAGTATCTTGAGATTTATCCTGAGGCTATATATGAGATTATAGGTAAAATCAAATTTATTTACATAAATGAAAGCTTTTATAATGAGTATAAAGGATTTAGTTTTGACGCCCTTAAAGAAAACGTGTTTAATTATTTTACTGAAGAAGGTTTAAATACTTTGAAAAATGAACTCTTAAAAGTTTATGACGGCAATTTGAATTTAAACTTTGAGGTTGAAGTCATTGATCCTATTGGGAAATTAAGATTTATAAATGTATATGTTTACCCTGTGGGAAGGGAGAGAGTTTTAATCTATATTCTTGATAAAACTAAGGAGAGAGAATTAGAGGAAGATTTAAGAAGAAGTGTTAGTAAAATTACCAATCTATATAATCAAGTGATTAATACTCTTTCTTCCATAATGGAGCATAAAGACTCTTATACTGCTTATCATCAGAAAAGAGTTGCAGAACTTTCTCACGCTATCGCAAAAGAGATTGGTTTGCCTAAGGATAAAGTTGACGCCATCAGAATAGGAGCGTTACTCCATGATATTGGGAAGATTGCAATTCCTGGAGAGATTTTAAATAAACCTGGTAAATTAAATAACATTGAAATGGAGATAGTAAAAACTCATCCTTTAACGGGATACAATATGCTTAAGAATATAGATTTTCCTCCAGAGGTACTTTATATAGTACTTCAACATCACGAAAGGCTTGATGGATCCGGATATCCTGAAGGATTAAAAAATGGGGAGATAAATCTTTCTGCAAGGATCGTAGCGGTGGCAGATGTGGTTGAGGCAATGATCTCTCATAGACCTTACAGGCCTCCTTTTGGAATTGATAAGGCTTTGGAAGAAATTGAGAAAAACAAAGGAACAAAATATGATCCTGATGTGGTTGATGCTTGTATAAGGCTTTTTAAAGAGAAGGATTTTAAGTTTTCAATATAGAGACTTGGAAGGCAGGAACTTCTTTATAAAATATAGGAGTGGTTATAATTCGAAGCTCTGCTGACTCTCCAGAGGGCAAAGTTGCTTTAATTTTAACCGTTTTTTTATCCTTTGATGGTGTAAGAGTTTCCCTAAGTTGGGTAATATGAAGGGGAGAAAGGTGAAGGATCTCAAAGATGTTTTTTCCAATGATCTTTTCTTTTTTCATGTTGAAAAAGGAAAGAGCCGAAGAATTAGCACCTATGATTTCTCCTCTTATATCTTTTATTACCAGAATGGGAATAGGAATTCCTTCAATAAGAAAATCATATTCTTTGTCCTTTTCATATATTTCTCTTAATTTTTCATTTAGTTTCTTGATTTCTTGTTTTAATTTCCTAATCTCTTCCATATCTCCAATGGTTTTTTCATAGGAAAATAGGAGAAGATTTAAAATTTGGATCTGAGTTGATCTGAGGGTATATTTCTTCCCCATAATATTTATCTCTAAGTTCGACTCTGTATAGCCAAGTTTTTTTAATTCACTGTGGGATATAAGAAATTGAACTGTAGATATGAGATATTTTTTATTAAAGGGTTTTATTATAAAGGCATCTGCGTCAACGTCTAAGGCTTTTATTATATCTTTTGGATCAGACAAGGTAGTAAGTAATAATACAATTATATCTTTCCATTTCTCACTGCTTTTTACTATCTTACAGAGTTCAAATCCATCAATTCCAGGCATCAAAATGTCCGATATGATTAATTTAGGGGTTTTACTCTTTAAGATCTCTATAGCTTCTTCTCCTGAAAGAGCAACAAAAGAGGAAAAATTATAATCTCTCAGAATCTTTCTTAAATATTCTGCCTGAGTGGGTGAATCTTCTACTATCAATATATCCCTATTATTTTCAGGAACCATTTTTTTATATTATATCACAGATCTTTTTTTACTTTTCTTTTTGTGTTATAATTTTTGTAAAAAGTAGCACTAAGAGGAGGAAAAGTAGATATGAATATAAATAAATACATTTTCAAATTCGCTCTGTTAATACCTCTATTGTTAATATTTTATTCCTCTTTATCTTTTTCTCAGACAAAAAATACTATTTCAATAATTGATCTTGCAGGAAGGAAGGTTGAGATAAGTCAGCCAGTAAAAAGGGTCGTGGCTATTGGTCCGGGAGCCTTAAGAATTGTAAGTTATGTAGATCAGTTTAGTAGAATTGTAGGGGTAGAAAATATTGATAAAAGGTACACCATTGGTAGGACTTATAATATGGCATTTTTTGATATTATAGAGAAACTTCCCATAATTGGTCAGGGAGGACCTGATACTTCTCCGGATCCTGAAAAACTAATAGCAGTAAATCCTGATGTAATCTTTGTTATTCAACTTTTGGACAAGGGTGGAGCAGATAAGCTCTATGAGAAAACAAAAATTCCTGTAGTGGTTTTAAATTATGGTACTCTTGGCACCTTTGATGAAGATCTCTTTAAATCTTTGGAGATTGTTGGTAAGGTGCTAAACAAGGAAGCAAGGGCTTCTGCCATTATAACTTATATAAAAAATATAAGGAATGCCTTTTCCTTAAAGACGAGATATATTGCTGATAAAAATAAACCATCGGTTTACGTAGGAGCTTTAGGATTTAAGGGGGCAAGGGGTATAGAGAGTACTCAAGGATATTTCCCAATTTTTACTCCCCTTTATATCAAGAACGTAGCTGATTCTCTTGGTAAAAAGGGTAGCGTATTTATAGAGAAGGAGAAGCTTTTGATTTGGGATCCTGATATAATCTTTTTGGATCTTGGAAATCTCAATTTAGTAAAGGACGACTTTAGTAAAAATCCTGATTTTTATAAAGCCTTGAGAGCTTATAAAAATAAAAATATCTATGGAATATATCCTTACAACAATTACAATACCAATATTGATACTGCCCTTGTAGATATGTTTTGGGTAGCCAAAGTGGTATATCCTGATAAATTTAAGGATATAATTATAGGAAACAAGGCTCAAGAGATTTATACCTTTTTCTTTGGGGAGAGGGGGAAGAATATCTACTCTGAACTTGCCAAATCATATGGAGAACTTAAAAGGGTAAACCTTGAAGAGTAAAGTTATGGAGTATAAAATTACAGTAAAAGAGTATAAGGAATATACGGGGAGAAAGATCTTATTTATCTTTTTATTAGGATTTTTCACAATAATCTTTTCTATATTTGCCTTGAATGTAGGGTCCTCTGGGATTAATCTTTTAGATTTTGTCAGGGCTTTTCTCGGAAAGGGTGAAGGTAAATTAGGTTTAATTGTATGGCAGATAAGGATTCCTAGAGTACTTGGGGCTATTTTAGCAGGAATTGGGCTTGGAGTTTCAGGTTGTATATCTCAGAATGTTCTAAGAAATCCTATGGCTTCTCCCTTTACTTTGGGTATTTCTCAAGGAGCAGCCTTGGGAGCTACCTTGTCTATTGTGTTGTTTAACCAGAATATTCCTTATTTAACTCCCCTTTTTGCTTTTTTAGGAGCTATGATGACTACTGTATTGATTATTCTTCTTTCTTCCAGATTTAAAGTAACGCCTGAGGCTATGATCCTTGCAGGAGTTTCTTTGTCTTCTCTTTTTTCTGCTTTGACCACCATCATTCAGTACTTTGCTAACGAGGTAAAAATTGCTGCAGTGATTTTTTGGACCTTTGGAGATATAGGTAGAATTTCTTTAAAAGATATAAAGATAATATTTATTGTGATACTTTTGGGTACTCTTTATTTTGTCTCCAGAAGGTGGGATTATAACTCCCTTGAGGGTGGGGATGAAACGGCAAAAAGTCTTGGAATTAATGTGGAGAGGGAAAGAATTGTTTCCATGCTTATAACCTCTTTGATTTCCGCAGTAATAACTGCGAGTGTTGGAGTTATAGGATTTGTAGGCCTTATTGCACCCCATATTATGAGGAGATTTGTAGGAAATGATTATAGGTTTCTTATTCCTGGCTCTGCCCTTTTTGGTGGACTACTTTTACTTGTCTCCGATACCTTAGCAAGAACTGTAATTTCTCCCATAGTACTTCCTGTAGGTGCTATAACTTCTCTTCTTGGGGCTCCTTTCTTTCTCTACCTTCTTTCTTTGAGGTTTAAAAGATGATTCTTGAAATTCAAGGATTACATTTTAGTTATAGAAGTACACCTGTTTTAAAGAATGTAACCTTTTCGGTAAGAGAAGGAGAAATGGTAGGAATTCTTGGTAATAATGGAGCTGGAAAGTCCACCCTTATAAAGTGCATTAATAAGATTCTCTCACCAAAAGAAGGAGTAATTTATTTGAATAAGAAAGATATAAGAAATATAAAAAGAAGAGAGGTTGCAAAGCTTATAGGCTATGTGGCTCAGAAGTATGATTACTATAATCTTACTGTATTTGATGTGATCCTTTTAGGGAGGAGACCTCATATTAAATGGGATGCCACTTTAAAAGATCTTGAGATAGTGGAAAGAATAATTAGAGATTTAAACCTTCAACATATTGCCTTAAGGAGTGTGGATGAGATATCGGGAGGAGAACTTCAAAAAGTGATAATAGGAAGGGCATTAGCTCAAGAACCTAAAATTTTGCTTCTTGATGAACCTACAAACAATTTGGATCTAAAAAATCAAATTGAGGTTTTGCAATTTATAAAGGAATATGTGATTAATAAAAATATCTCAGCTCTTGTGGTACTTCATGATGTGAATTTAGCATTAAGATTTTGTGATAAATTTATCTTTCTAAAAAATAACACCATTTATGCCCAAGGTACTATAGAGATGATAAATGAAAAAATTATTGAAGAAGTTTATGGAGTAAAAGTGGTTATTGATAAAGTAAATAATATACCAGTAGTAGTACCTTTAGCAGTGTAATTATATTTTTCTGAAGAGGAGGATTTTATATGGAGCTTAAACCTATCGGAGTCATTCATAGTCCATATAAAACTAAGGAAGAGGCACCTTTTCAAGGAAGGTGGGCAGAGGATTTAAAAGAGTCAGTTATTGAGATTTTTGAGGAATATAGAGATGCAATGCAAGGTTTAGAGAATGTAAAACATATAATTGTTCTTTACTGGTGTGATAGAGCAGATAGGAATAGACTTAAGACCATAACCCCTTGGGGACCTGAAGAGAAAGGTGTTTTTTCCACTAGGTCTCCCTCAAGACCAAACCCTATTGCCTTTTCCATTGGCGAAATTAGAAAGATAGAAGGAAATAAAATTTATGTGTTAGGGCTTGATGCCATTGATAAGAGTCCTCTTTTAGATATAAAAGTATATGTTTATGATATTGATGCTATAAAAAGACCAAGAAAAAAAGTAGTATTTAATTCTGCTTTATGGGACGAATGTGTTTCTTTTCATGGACATTCCTGTCCGGGGCTTGCTATAGGGTATAAAGCAGTAGAAGCAGTGGTTTCAAAACTTAAGATTTCCTTTTCTGAAGATGAAGAGATAGTTTGTATTACAGAAAATAATGCATGTGGAGTAGATGCTATTCAATATATTCTTGGATGTACCTTTGGAAAAGGAAATCTTATCTTCAAAGATAGAGGAAAACAAGCCTTTACATTCTTCGTAAGAGATACAGGAGAGGGAGTAAGGATAGTCTTAAAGGATCTTCCTCGAAGGGAAGATAGAGAAAAATGGACTAAAGAACTTTTAAAAATGAATGTGGAAGACATGTTTGAATTTCAAGCTCCAAGGGACGAAATTCCTAAAAGAGCAAGGATATATCCCTCTTTAAAATGCGAAATTTGTGGGGAAAAGGCTTCGGAAAGAAATATGAGAATTAAAGAAGGAAAAATTGTCTGTATGGACTGTTTTGAAAAGGATTAATTTCTTACAATCTCTGCCATTTTATCCTCGGCAAATTGTACCGAACAAAGCTTGTAATAAAGTCCTTTTTTCTTAATAAGTTCTTCGTGAGATCCGATCTCCACAATCTCTCCATCTTTTAATACTATGATTTTGTCTGCTCTTTTTACCGTAGAGAGTCTGTGGGCAATAATTAAAATGGTTCTTGTCCCTACCAAATTGTTTATAGCTTTCTGAATTTCACTTTCCGTTTCCGTATCCACCGATGAAGTAGCTTCATCAAGGATAAGTATAGGGGCATTTTTTAAGACTGCCCTTGCAATGGCAAGCCTCTGCTTTTGTCCTCCAGAAAGTTTTATTCCCCTCTCTCCTATTTCAGTAAAATAGCCCTTTGGAAGTCTCTCTATGAATTCATGGGCATGGGCAATTTTTGCAGCCTCTATTACCTCTTTAAGAGTGGCATTCTCCTTTCCATAGGCTATATTTTCAAAGACAGTACCATTAAATAAAAATACATCTTGAAGTACTATACTTATATTTTCATGAAGAGATTTTAAAGTTACATCCCTTATATCTATATCATCTATCTTTATGGATCCAGAGTCAGGATCAAAGAACCGATTTATTAAGTACATTATGGTGGTTTTTCCTACTCCTGTAGGACCTACAAAAGCTACCATCTCTCCAGGATTTATTTCAAAGGAGATATTTTTTAATACGTAAACCCCGGGATTATAGGAGAAATTAACATTTTCAAAGGTAATTTTACCCTTTACATCCTTAAGCTCAATAGCATTTTCCTTTTCCTTTATCTCTGGCTCTGTCTCCAGTACTTCAAATACCCTCTCTGCTCCTGCAAGGGCCTGTTGAACATTCTCCAAAATTTGGGCAAGGGCATTTATTGGCTGATAAAACATTCCAAGGTAGAGTAAAAATCCTACAATATCTTGAACTTGTATTTTGCCAGAAAGAGCCATTATTCCTCCAATAGAGACCACAATTAGGTTTCCAAGGGAGCTTAAAAATCCAACCGTAGGATGGAATACGGCGCTAAGTTTTAAGGCAGAAAGAAGGGCATTTATTTGATTATATACTTTTTCTTTTATTTTCTTATACTCCTTCTCCTGTTTATTAAAAAGCTGAATCTCTCTTATACCAGAAAGGTTATCTTGAAGATCTGCATTTAGGTCTGCAAGAGCTTTTTGAGCTTTTCTAAATATGGGCATAATTTTTTTGGCAAACAAACTGCTACTGAAAAGTAAAAAGGGAATAGGGGTGAGAGAAAGGGGGGCTAAGGTAGGGTTTATTATAAAAAGTATTGTAGCAATTCCTGTAAGTATTAATAGGTTGCTTATAAGATCTGGTACCGCATGAGCAATTAACATCTCAAGGTTTGCAGTGTCATTTACTACCCTTGACATAAGTTGTCCTGTTTGCTTGTCCACAAAATATCTGTAGGATAAATTTTGTAGTTTATCATATACCATCATCCTTACATCAGCCACTAAATGCCATGCTGCATAATGGGAAAAATAGTTTCTTAAGAATTGAAAAACTATTCCTAAAATGTAGGATAAAACTAAAACAAGAGATATTTTTATTATATCCTCTCTGGCATTGGGGTAGTGAGTAATGTTTGTGATAATTCCTATAAGGCTTCTTATAAGCCAAGGTCCAAGAAGATTTATTCCTGTTAAAATAAGAAGACTTATGGCTGATATTATGAGATACCCCCAATACGGTTTTGCAATTTTGACAAGTTTTATGAGATATCGCAAAATTAACACCTCCAATAATTAGCTATCAAATTATTTTAATACAAAAGATAAAGTTTGTCTACTTTAAAGGAGCTGAATCTCTAATTATTTTATCACCCTTCTCATTTAAAATAGCTCCTAGGAGGGTGATTTTTTTGATTACAGATCAGAAATTTAACGAAGTTTAAAAACTGCTTAAGTTTTAATGTTTACTCTAACCCCATTCATGCTCCGTAAATATATATCAAAGAAAAAATTTAGGCGCTTCACTTCTATAAAGGAGAAAACATTACTTGGCTACATAATCCAAATCGCACCAATCTGTTGAATCAACCCCATGCCAGTACAAAACAGTTGTGCCGGGCTTAAATTTAATAAGCAAATCCCTGTCGCCGTAAGTTTTATTATAAATCTTTCTATTTTCTCTTAAAACTATCTTTAGTGTCCTCCCTTTATATCCCTGTTGCAAATCCATCCATCGGAAAGGAGCGTAACTAAAATTTTCACCTACTGGATAAGGATTTCCTGGTAAAAATAAGTATCCTCCTATCTCTTTCCCTGTGTTATAATCAAAAACCTGCACAGGCACTTCATAATCTTTTCCTGTCATATAATAAAAACCATTATAGCCTTCGGTACATTCAAATATTACATAGTCTCCATCATGTAGAAAAAGAGCACCTTTGTATGGGAAGTCGTCTTGTCCATAGTCTCTATTTCTAAAGGAAGAAGCAAAAACTATCACAAGAAGAATTATTAAAATAATAAACAATCCAATAGAAACTTTTTTCACTTTTATAACCCTCCTCATAATATAAATTAAGGTCATCAAGTGAAGCGCCTAAAAATTTTTACTCCTCGCTTTATTTTACAAGTCACTTAGTAGTTAAAAATATGTTATCCACCGCACCTACAAAATCCCAACCACTTCCCCCAACTCTTATCTCTTTTAAATATGGATGAGATAAAATATTTTCTAAAATTTCATGATCTTGCATTAAATCTATTTCAAAGTGATAAAAGTCTCCACTGTCAATTTCAGTCACATTATTTTCCGGATAATTTATTTTGCTACCTCTTAGAATGAAACATTTCTTATAAACATATTCTTCATTATTTTCATCTACAAATACAAGTTCTACGTTTGCAGGATACTCACCTCCAGCCCAACCATCTGAATCTAATTCCTGTAAAGAAACTAATATATCAAAAGATAGTTTTAATGTCTTCTTTTCTTTAACATCGTAATTTCCCAAAGATTGTTTAATTCCAATATATCCACCATCTGCTTCTGAGTTTTTCCTTGCCCACATAAAATAATCAACAAAAATCTCTGCCTCATATTTATTAAAATCCTTTATATTTATTAATACTACCTCCCATGGAGAAAGCTGCCCGCTTTCAAAATCTCCATTTTGAATTAAATTTAAGACTTCAACTTCTTCTAATTCTTCAACAAACTCCTCTGTTTCTATCTGTACTAATTCTTCAGAATCACTTTGGGCTAAAGCGAAGCCTAAAACTAACAGCATAGAAAGAAAAATTAAGATAATCTTAAAATACCTTGTTTTCATATTCGGACCCCCCCCTGTCTATTTTTTAAAGACCCCACTTTTATCCACAATTTTCGCATAATCTAAAATCAGCTATCCTCTTAATAAATAGGAAACTTCTTCTGCATTTTTAACCCACAATGTTTCAAGGTATAAATTTAAGATGGTAGCCATAAGTTTCTCTGTTAAAATTCTTAACATTGAATACGCCTGTCTTTCTCCTTTGGGATAATTTGGATCATTTTCTCTGCTTTTTGCTATACTACATGCTTTTGCATAAATATGCCACAAAGATAAACCTTCGCCTTTTGATATATCTTGGTCATTAGTAAAGAGAGGATTATTATCACAACTTGAAGAATGAAGTAAACTAAGTTGAGAAATAAGAGTATTTCTTAAATTTTCTTTGTTTTTTATTTGTCTTGCTTCCTTTTCTTTTAAGAGATATTGTTTTAAATTATCCAACTGAGATGAAGAAGCAGTTCTTATCCTACCTACAAAACTCTTAAAACTCAAAGTCCTATCATAAGCTTCGTTCACTGTTAAAATAGACTGTGGGATTGTTTTACTTAATATGTTTTGCATCCATTGTACATATTGCAAACCTTCAAAAGCTCCACTATAAACATCCCCTAAAGCTCCGCAAACCACATAATTTAGAGATCTTGTCATACTTATTGCCCATTGGGAATAAAGAGATAAATACTCTGTTGCTATATTTATACAATAATCTTTTGCAAGAGATAAATGATCTGGAGGAAAATAGGAAGAGGATATGCCGTTAAGAAGATTTCCTAAGGCCGATTTCATAGCTTCAGACGTCTCATTAAGAGAGGATATCTCAATAAAAGTGTTTATCATATTATTAATAGTAGCGATTCTTTTATCTACAAGACTATTTGCATATTCTATCCATTTATCTTCTTTTCTTGCTCTTCCATCAAGATCAAATGCTTCATATGAATCAACACCTTTCCAAAGATAAACATTTGTCCCATCTTTTAGCATAATAAATAAATCTTTATCTCCATAATAATTTCCACCAATTGTTCTATTCTCTCTAAGATGTATACCTATTCTTTTGTTCAAACATCCTGGAACGTTTGCTAAATCAAAGAAGCCTAAAAAACTTAGATTGTTTAAATTTACATTATTAGAATACATTTTAGGGGGTAAAATTATAGTTTTGATTGATTTCCATGAGCCATCATTCTTCCTTTCCATTACTTCAACTGGACAATTTCCACTTTTAAAGGTTAAATAATAAAAAACACTATGATTAGAGTCGCAGTAAAATTCAACAAAATCTCCATCATGTAGAAAAAGAGCACCTTTGTATGGGAAGTTAAAACCATTATAATCTTGGCCCTTAAAGCTTGAAGCAAAAGTTATAATTAGTAAAAACATGAGAATAATAAAGAATTTAATTAATATTTTTCTCATTCTCCTCCCCCTAATTAAAAAATTCCCCTACTTTTCTCTCTTGAAATTTAAGATTTTAAAGAGTATTAATTGAGGGTATGATTTAAAATCTTAAATTCCATTTTAATTATACCACACTTTTTAAACACACAAAGAGAAAACTTTCAAAAGTCTATTACAGGGATTTTCTTTGTATCTATTCTATCTACCGCTCTATTTAGATACCTGATGAGCTCCTTGCAGGAGATTAAAATAAGTTAACTTTTAAAATTCTCTATTCTTTTTACCTTTATTTTGCCACATAGATCTTTTGTTGCTGGATGATATTCCATTTAAGGCTATCTTTTTTACCCATCTAAAATTTTTTAAAACAGGCTCCCTTTAAGTAGGAATTAAATATAGTATATTTTAAAAAGTATAAAAATAGTTTCATTAATTTTTTTTATTGTTTTAAAGGCTTTTATTACAAAATTAATTTCATGGTGTAATTTTTTTCAGTATATTGACAAGGTATTCTTCTTAGTATAAAATTTTTAATCAAAATTTAAAGGTTTGTAAAAACGATTTTAAAAGTGGACCCCCTATTGGGCTAAGTAGCCCTTAAAGGGGTAATAAAAAAATAAAGTGGGGTGTTTAAAGTGTACTTAGAAAAACTTACTAAACTTCTCTTAATTATGCTGCTTATTGCAGTATATACGCAAGTACATGCTCAAACATCTATAACTCTAACAAGCAATGCAAGTGGTACTTTTGACGGATATTACTATGAATTATGGAAAGATTCAGGGAATACAACAATGACTGTATACACTCAGGGAAGGTTTAGCTGTCAGTGGAGCAATATAAACAATGCACTGTTTAGGACAGGTAAGAAATACAATCAGTCATGGCAATCTTTAGGTACTGTTAAAATTACATACTCGGCAACTTACAATCCTAATGGAAACTCCTACTTATGCATTTATGGCTGGTCTACTAATCCTTTAGTGGAGTTCTACATTGTAGAAAGTTGGGGTACCTGGCGTCCACCAGGTGCAACATCTCTTGGGCAGGTTACCATTGATGGTGGTACCTATGATATTTACAGAACTACTCGTGTAAATCAACCATCTATTGTAGGTACAGCTACCTTTGATCAGTATTGGAGCGTAAGGACATCAAAGAGAACCAGTGGAACAGTTACAGTAACTGATCATTTTAGAGCCTGGGCAAATAAGGGATTAAATCTTGGTACTATTGATCAGATTACTCTTTGTGTTGAAGGTTATCAGAGTAGTGGTTCAGCTAATATAACTCAAAACACCTTTTCCACTAGTAGCAGTAGTGGCGGCAGTACTACTGTAACAAGAGTAGAATGTGAAAACATGTCCTTAAGTGGTCCATATGCCTCAAGGATATCAAGTCCATTTAACGGGGTAGCACTTTATGCAAACAATGACAGAGCATACTATACACAATACTTTGCAAACTCTGTGCATACTTTTAGACTCCGTGGATGCTCTAGTAATAATAATACAGCAGCAGTAGATTTAAGGATTGGAGGACAGAAAGTTGGAACTTTTTACTTTACAGGCACAACACCAACGGTACAAACCTTGAGCAATATTTCCCATGCTACGGGGAATCAAACGGTAGAACTAATCCTTACTTCGGATAATGGAACATGGGACGTATATTTGGATTACTTAGAAATACAATAGCTGGGATGATGAGAAGTAATGGAGGGTTGGGATTTATGCTCCCAGCCCTCTTCTTTCTTACTCTCTTTTGTGGTGGTATAATATTCACAAATTATGCTGTTTTTGTGGAGGGTAAAATGTCTGAAGTATTAACTCCTCATAATATACCAAGGGCAACTATAGTAACGAGAGTTATGCCTGAAGGGGAGAGGGTTGTAGCGGTAGTTTTGGAATATGATGCGGAGATAAATGCTGGAAATTTAAATCTAAACATGTTTTCAGTAAAGACAAAACTTGAGGGGAAATTTGTGGAAAGAAGTATTAAAAAAGTTTATGCTAACAATAATGGAGAGTTGTTACCTGCTCCCTTTACTAATCAAGGAAGGTTTTTAGTTTTAGAATTAAATCCTAAGGAACCTTCGGCTGTTACTGCTACTTTTGATCCTCAAAGATTTCTTTCAAAAAGATTAAAGTTAGAATACGAAATAGAGCAGAAGGTGAGTATTAAGAGTGTAGATGGAAAAGAAATTATGCCCTTTTCATTGATTACTTCTGAAGAGAGACATCTTATAATAGATGAATTTAAAGCTTTGATTTATGAGGATAAGGATTTGGGAGTTATTCTTCCTTATAGATTTTATGTGCCTAAAAATATAGATAAAAATAAAAAATATCCTCTTGTGGTATTTTTACATGGTGCAGGAGAAAGGGGAAATGATAATTTTCTACATATAGCATGGTATAGAGGTGCGGTAACTTTTGCAGAGCCAGGACAGCAAGCAGAGCACCCTTGTTTTGTTCTTGCTCCTCAGTGTCCTGCAGATAGTAGTTGGACTGAGCTTCTTATGAGGGGTAATCCCTTTAAACCTACAAAAACTCTTCTTGCTGTTGCAAATTTGATTAGGAAGATTATAAGTGAGGAAAATATTGATTCTAATAGGATTTATTTAACAGGACTTTCTATGGGGGGTTTTGGTACCTTTGCTCTTCTTATAGAACATCCAGAGCTCTTTGCAGGAGCGATCCCCATATGTGGGGGAGCAGACATAAATAATCTTGAAAGGATAAGAGACATTCCTCTTTGGATCTTTCATGCCGAAGACGACAATTTGGTAAGTGTGGAATTTTCAAGATCGGTAGTAAAAAGGCTTGTAGAAATAGGGGGAAAGGTAAAGTATACGGAGTTTTTGTGGGGAGAGATGGAGAGAATGGGTTATCACCCCCATGCCTCTTGGATACCAGTCTATGACAATGAAGAAGTTATAGACTGGTTATTTGAGCAAAGGAAAAGATAAGAATTATTAGCGCCTTCCAAAGGGATATTGGCTGTTTTGTTTCTTTAGTCTTTTCTCTTCGTACATTAATTGGTCTGCGAGCTGGAGAAGTTCTTCAAGGGTTTTAGGATTTTCAGGATCGTATACTACATAACCTACACTTAAAGACAGCTTGTAGGGTCTTTTTTCTTTGGTGTTGAATTCTTTTACTTTTTCTGTCAGTCTTTCAATTATCTTCTCCTTATGGTTTTCTTCTCCAATAATTCCAAGTACTACAAATTCGTCCCCTCCAATTCTTGCGATAAGATCGTTTTGCCTAAAGGTAGAGGTAAGTATGTTAGCAACATCAATTAATGCTTGATCTCCTACATTATGTCCTAAATTATCATTAATCCATTTCATATAATCAAGGTCTATAAATAAGATTATAGCTTTTTTATTTAATCTTTTTACAAGATTTAAAGTGTGATCTGCTAAGGTGATAAAGCCACGTCTGTTATAAAGTCCTGTTAAAGGATCTGTAATGGATAATATTTTTAATTCCTCTTCCATCTTTTTTCTATAAGTTATGTCAAGGGTAGTTCCTAAAATGGCAGGCTTTCCTTTATACATTATTCCTACCATAGACATCTCAATATATGCTATATCCTTTCCCTTTTTAATTTTGAACTCATCTATAATATATTCAAAAGTCTTATCTAAGAGCTCGTGATATCTTTGTTTGAATCTTTCTCTATCTTCTTCATAGATATAATTGAGAAAATCATTAAAGGTTTTAAGTCCTACTAAAGATTGTTCTGCAAGGAGTAAATCCTTGTCGTTGGTGTCCATTAACATTTTTAAGATATCAATAGCCTTTACATTTCCTGTTTTTCCAATAGACTCTATGATGATTATTTTTACAAGAGTGGTATCTTCTTTAGAAAGAAGATCTTGTAGGATACTTAAAAGATCAGGAGGATTATGATGAATCAGAGATTTAACTCCGTAATATCTTACCCATGGAGATGAGTCTCTTAGAGCTATTTCAACGAGAGGTAAAGCCTTATCTTTACCTAAATAAATTAATGATCTTGCTATTACCTCTCGCACTTTTCTTTTTTCTTTTTCTAAACCTTCTTTTAATATTTCGAAAATTTTCTCATCTTCAAAGAAGACTATGTTCTCGTATGCTACTTTTCTTACCTCTTCGTCTTTGTCATTTACCAAATTAAAAATTTCTTCTTTACATTCTTCATATCCAAAGTATCCTGCGATTTTTACTGCAGACTCTCTTTCATAAGGATTTTCACTTTTAAGAAGCTTTTTTATCCTTTCTGGCATAGAAGGATGTCCTATAGAATTTAATGCGGATATTATAGCTTGTCTGACATAAGGCACTTTTATCCCCTATTTTCGCAAGAGCTCCAGCACATACCACTGCTAATTCTTCGTGATTGTTTAAGACTTCAACTATATGAGGCACAACAGATTTGTCTCCTATTCTTCCTAAGGCAATAATGGTAGAGGATTTTATTTCTAAATCCTCCTCCTTTAGCCTCTCTATAAGGATAGGTATTATGGATTTTCCATATTTTACAAAAACTTCTACAAGTTCATTTCTTATATATGGTTTTCTTTTTCTCTTCTCTTAGGATGCCTTCTAATATTTCTTTTATCTTTGAGAAAAAGTCAGATTTAGAGACAAATCCGTCTGCTATTTCCTCACTTACTTTTCTGTATTCGTCATTATCATATAAGGTCAGAATTACGGTTTTAAAAGGATTGTTTAGTTTTTTAAGCTCTTTTATTACTGAGAATCCATCCATATCAGGCATTACTATATCTACAAATACAATATCAGGATTTAAGTTTTGAAGACTTTCAATCCCTTCTTTTCCAGAGTAGGCATAGCCTATTACCTCAATTCCCTCTTCGGTAAGGAGTTTTATTGCTGAATTTATAAAATCTTTGCTATCATCTATGATAAAGACTTTAACCATTGTTATTTCCTCTATTTGAGATTTATGAGCTTCTACAGTTTTAATGCTTATATTAAGCTTGTAGGCAATTTCTTTTGAGGAGTAGCCTTCTGCTATAAGTTTTAGGATCTCTTTTTGTCTTTCGGTGAGAGTTTTAGTGGATTTTGCTCTTTTTGAAGATAGTCCTTTATAATTACCTTGGACACCTTAGGGGTTATGTAGGTATGTCCTTCAAATACTGACTTAATTGCTATTTCAAGCTCTGAGAAGGATGAGTCCTTTAATATGTATCCTTCTGCGCCATTTTTGAAAGCCTCTTTTACATATTCCTCTGAAAAATGCATGGTAAGAATTATTATTTTAGTATTGGGAGAAATTTCTTTGATCTTTTTACAGAAGGAAAGATTTTCTACCTCAGGCATAGATATATCAAGGAGAATAATATCAGGATTTAATTCTTTTGTCTTTGAGATGATTTCGTTTCCTGTACTTGCAACTATCAATGACCTCAATTTCTCCCCTTTCTTTTAGGAGAGCTTTAATTCCTTCTCTCACTAAAGTATGGTCATCAGCAATTAAGACTTTAATAGACATGGGGTCAATCTATAGTAAAACAAACTTTTATCTATGTCCCTTTCCCTATTTCACTATTGAGAGCTATTTTTCCTCCTAACAGTTCTGCCCTTTCTTTTACTTTCCATATCTCATCTACATTAAGGCCTATGCCATCATCTTTTATAGTTATCTCAACTATTTTATTTTCTTCTTTTATCTCTACATAAATGTTTTTGGCATTGGCATGTCTTATAGCATTTGTGATGCCTTCTTGTATGATACGAAACACCGAGATAGCATAGTCTTTTTCAAGTTTTTCTTCATTAAAATTAAATTTGTATTCAATATTTATATTGGCTCTTTCTGTCTGCTTTTGTATGTACCATTTTAGGGCAGATAGAAGTCCTAAATTGTCAAGCAGAGATGGTCTTAAATTCAGAGATATATCTCGTACTTCTTCTATGGTTTTATTTATGAGATTAATTGCATCCTCTTGGGCTTTTATTAAAAATTTACTTAAGCTTTCTTTCTCCTTCATTTCTTTTCCTTTCTTTTTCTTTCTTCCTCTTTAAGATGAGCTATAAACATTCTTGCTCTAAGTTCAAGGGTTACTGTCTCAAGCATGGAGGGAGTAGGCTTTTTGTTAAACTCTTCTATCATTTTACTTTCTACTTTCTTATACCATTCTTGATCTTCTACTATTTTTATTTTACCAAGAAGGTTTAATATTAATTCTTGAATTTCTTTCCATCTTCTTGAAATAAGTTCTACGAGGAAGAGAATTACGCAAGAGATTAATAGGGGAGTTGAGAGATCCTTTTTATCAGCATCCCAATAAGGCATTCTTCTAAAGACATCGGAAGGAGAAGATATAATCTTTCCTGAAGATATAGAAGTGATTTTTTGCGCTAATTCTTTATTAAAGGTTTTTGGGATAAACTCCTTTGAGTTTCCAAAGGACCAAGGTATTTTAGCTAAGATTTTATCGTTATCTTGTATAGTAATTTGATATTTCCCAAGTTTTTCTATAGGAAATATAGCCTCATAGGTCCCAGGTGCCTTTTGATAGAAGCTTCCTTTTATTTCTCTTCCCTGAATGTCAGTGAGGGTATATTTCAAATTGGCAAAGTTTATATAATTTCCATCTTTATCAGCATAAACTATATTTAAAATACCTTTCCCCTCCTCTTCCCTTATGGAAATTTGAATTTCGGATACCTGATGAGGAATTGCTTCTCTTAACATTTCACTGAAAAATTTCCCTAATTTATTCCACTTAAGCCACTCATCTCCCCAGTAGTTTTTTAAAGCAGAAGTGAAAGCTATTACTTGTCCAAGGCCAAATTGTCCTTTTGCTAAGATAGGATCTCCCTCAGGAGAGGAAAGTATAGTAGGATAAGGGTATCTTGAAGATGTAAGCACATATCCTTTTAATGGTGGAAATTCTATTTTTTCATCTGCTAAAGATTTTGGTATAAAGCTTTTTTCTACGATGTTAGATCTTAGTAGAGCCTTTGTTTCTGAGAGGAGGAGTTGGGGAAGATTTCTTATATTCCATGTGTGATAAAATCTACCATTCCCCCAATTAGCGATATCCTTTAAGAGGGGTATATTGGCATCTTCTCCTATCCCTATGGTTGAGACAGTAATTTTATATTTTGCCAAGTTTCTTACTAAGTTATAAAAGTCGCCTCCTTCTGTTTGACCATCAGTGATAGCGATAATATGCTTACTTTTTATAGGAACCTTAAGGAGAGATTCTCCAGCAGATTTTAAAGGAGGATATAGAGCGGTACCACCTCCGGGAGAGATTCTTGATATTAAACTTGCTGCCTCTTCTTTATTGGTGAGGGGTTGTAAGGGTACAATCCATTGATAGGAATGGTCAAAGGCAATGAGTCCAAAATAATCCTTATCTTCTAAAAGGTCCAAGACCAACTGAGCCGATTCTTTTGCAAGCTCCATCTTCATGTCTCCTCCAGAATAACTCCCCATACTTCCCGAGGCATCAAGAACTATAATTATGGCAACATTACTCTTTTTAAGTATCTGTTCTGGTTTTAAAGTTAAAGGCAATATTTCTTCTAAGGGAGTTCCATGGTAGTTTCCTGCAGAAAAACTTTTATCTCCTCCTAAGATTAGTAATGTACCTCCTTTGTCTATTACAAAATTTTTAAGAAGTTCCATTTTATCCAAAGGTAGATCTTCTTGAGGAATATTATCCATAATTACCCCTTGGTAAGAATTTAGATTCGAAATTTGGGAATAAGGTTTGAAGTCAATCACCACATTCCAGCCTTGTATCACAAGGGATTTTGCAAAAGTAGGGTTAAAATCTTTCCCTGCAAGATATAGAATTTTTGGTTTTCCTTGAATGTATATATAGGATGATGCCATATTATTTTCTTTGTAGGTATCTTCAGGAGAATATATTTCTGCTTCTATCTCTTTTAGTCCTGTATTTTTAGCCTTAAGAGATAAAGAGATTATGTTATCTTCTTGAAGATCTTTTAGATCCTGTATTTGCGATGTTCCGTCAAAGTTTATCTTTAATTTTGCTTCTTTTATACCATAACTTTTAATTCTTATACTGATAGGAAATTCTTGTCCCAAATGTCCTATATCAGAATTTTGAATTTTTTCTATGGATATCTCTTTATGGAAAGCAGTGTTTAATGGAAATATATCTATTTGTATTTTTTTCCTCTTTATTCTATCTTCAAGGTTTAAAACTCTTCCTGCATTTTCTTGAAGATCACTAAAGATGATTACTCTTGCTGGTTTTTCTTGAGGTTTAATAAGAAGTATTCTATTTAAAGCCTCTTCTATATTGGTAAAATATGGATTTTTAATGCCTGAAAGGTTAGAAAGATCAGTATTTTCTGAGAGATCTTGTTCCACATTTACATCTCCAGCAAAAGACACAAGTCCTACCCTATCGTAGCTCTTTTTACTATTCAGAGATTCTTTTATAAAACCTATTGCTCGCTCTTTTTCCCAAGAAGGAATACTGGCAGACTGATCTAATAGAAAGAAAGTGTTTACTCTATCAGAATAGGACATTATTTGCAATCCTGAAAGGGAAAAGAGAATAAGTAAAATCTCAATGGATCTTAAAATTGCTTTTTTCTTATACCTTTTTATTAGGAAATATATTATAGGGATTAGGACCAAAAATATGGGTTTTTCAAAGCTTATCATGTATAGATCCTTCCTCCCATATAAAGGAACATCTCAAAAATTATGGCAATTAAAGCAAAGAAAAGGAATATATAGGAAAGATCAAGATTAACATAAGCTTTTTCCTTAGGTCTTTTTTTAGCAAGGATAACCTCTTGAGATGTTATTTGGGGTTCTATGGTAGATTCTTTTTGTGAAAAAAGATTTATCGCATAGATTTTTTTGTCTTCTGGATTTTCATAAAATCCTGTAAAGTTAAGGTTTTCTTGTACTTGTTTTTGGGGATCATAAGATAGCATATATTTTAATAAATTGTATATGAAGAGGGGAAAAGAATCACGATAAATCCAAGATGTAGAAAGTAAATCAAAGGAAAGAATAATTCCCTCCATATTGTCCTCTTTTAAATAATATCCTACAGGACCCCTTGTGGAATATATAATAGGCCTTAATTTTTCGTCCTTAAATATGTAAGCATTATCTATTTGGATTCCATAAAGCTGTACAAATCTTAAAATAGGATGGTCTTCCCAGGAAAGTATCTTTACCTTTCCTATCTTCTCTATCTTATTAGGATCTATTCCTGGATATCCTCCTATAAAAAGGAATTTTCCAGGAAATTGAAAATAGGGAATTAAGCCATCAAAGATAAAAAAGTCATAATTTTTAAACTCTATATTCATAATATCCCTTTTTATCTCCACCTTAGTATCAGGTATAGATCTTAAAGCCTTTTCTAAGAAGGGATTTCCCATACTCACCATTAGAATCTTGTGGGAAAAGTCAGGGATATAAAAGTAGGCTGTGTTATCTTCTGAAAGATCATCTTTTATATCCAGGGATGCTTCAATTTTACCTTTTAGCAATGGCATCTCAAAAGTTAAGGTCTTTATTTCCTTTGGTTGTAAATAAGCTCTAGTTTTAATAATGTTTTTTCCGCTTTCCTTTACAGTTATTGGAACCTCTTCTGACTTATCACTGAAGTTTCCAATTTTCAAAAATATCTGAGAGATTCTTTCATTTTTTTGAAATACTCTTCCATCAATAATTCCAAGATTTCTCCCCTTTTTCCCAATTACATGTATAAAGTAATTGTTTTGAGAATTTTTAGGAATATTGAGCTCTTCAGTACCATCAGTGAATATATGTATATCGCAAGATTCTTTAGGAAAGAGATTTTCTGCATAGGTTATAGCAGAATTTATATTTCCCTCTCCTAAGAAGGGTTTTTCACTGCTTAATATCCTTTCAAGATCGGAATTTTTTCCTGCTGAAGTTAAAAGATATGGTTTATCCTTAGCAATAATGAGGGAGATTTTGTTATGAATATTTTTAGAAAGATTAATAATCTCTATTTTTGCTCTCTCAAAGCGAGATGGAAAGATATCCTCTGAGGTCATACTCGCCGATGAGTCTAATATAAATATTGTAGGTCTTCCTAATATTCTCTCAAAACTGAGTATAGGCTTTGAAAGGTAAAGAATAATAAAAAGAAGAGTTAAAATTTGCAAAAGAAGGATTAAATTTTTAGGAAGTTTTTTAAACCATCTTCCAATAGGTTCTTCTTTTAAAACTTTTTCCCATAAAATTAGGCTTGGGACCTTTAATCTTAATCTTTTTGGTTTTATAAGGTATAGGATTATCACTAATATTTCTAAGGAAAGAAGAGATAAGAAAAGGGGATTTAAAAATTTAAGGCTCATTTAATCCAACCACCTACTCGGAGATATTTTAATATAAGATCCTCTATGGGAATACTTGTTATACTTCTTAAATATTCTACGTTATAGAGCATAGTAAAAGATTCTATATGGTTTAAAAATTTTTCAAGGGCTTTCTGGTATTTTTGAATCATATACTCGTCAAGGAGAATGTCCATTTTTTCTCCTGTTTCACTATCAATGAGGGTAAGATTTCCTGAGAAAAAAGGAGAGATTTCTTCTTCACATATGGTATGTATAAGATATACAGGCATTTTCTTATATCTTGCATAAATTATTCCCTCTTCAAATTCTGAAGAGAGAAGGTCAGAAATAATTATGAGAATACCTTTCCTTTTCAAGGAAGAGGCATATTTTTTGACGGTTTCAGTTATGTTTGTATTGCCCTCCGCTTTTATTTCATTCAAAAGATTCAATAGCCTATATATATTTTCTTTTTTTCTTTCTAAAGGCAAAATTTCCTTGATTTTGTCTTGGAAGTAGGAAAAGGTAGTTTTTTCCCAGGAAGAAAGGCTAAGATAGGAAAAAGCTAAGGCAAGTTTTTTACCATAAAAGAATTTTGTTGGATTTCCAAAATCCATGGAAGAGGATGCATCAAGAAGAATGTGCACCTCTACATCTTCTTCCTCTTCAAAGAGCTTTACGAGAAATTTTTCAAATCTTGCATATATGTTCCAATCTAAATACCTTAATTCATCTCCAACTTGATAAGATCTGTAATCAGAAAATTCCGTTCCTCTTCCCATCTTAGGGCTCTTTCTTTCCCCAAGATGGCTTCTAAATCTTAGTCTCTTTACAGCAAGTCTTAGCTTTTCAAGTTTTTCTAAAAATTCCAGATCTAATTTTTCCTTTTCCATTAATATTCTTTTATCTCCTCAAGGATATTTTGGATTATCTCATCAGGAGTTATCCCTTCTGCTTCTCCTTCAAAGCTTAAAATAATTCTATGTCTTAGAGAAGGAATGGCTACTTTTTTTATATCTTTAAAGCTTACATTGGCTCGATTTTCAAAAAGGGATAATGCCTTTGCTCCTAATATTAAAGCTTGTGCTCCTCTTGGACTTGATCCATATTTTACGTATTTTTTCACCTTTTCTGTAGCATATTTGCTTTCAGGATGGGTAGCAAGCACGATTCTTACTGCATACTCTTTTACTGCCGTGGATATAGGCACACTTCTTACCAATTGTTTTAAAGCCTCTATGGTATTTCCATCAGCAACTTTTTCAACCTTGGGTATTTCTACATTAGTAGTCCTCTCTATAATCTCAAGGAGCTCCTCTTCTCCTGGGGGTGTAAGAATCAGTTTAAAGAAAAACCTATCTAATTGAGCCTCTGGAAGAGGATAGGTTCCCTCCATCTCAATGGGATTTTGTGTTGCCATAACAAAGAAAGGCTTTGGTAGAAGATAAATATTTCCACCAGAAGTTACACTACCTTCTTGCATAGCCTCCAAAAGGGCAGACTGGGTTTTAGGTGTAGCTCTATTTATCTCATCTGCAAGGATTATGTTTGCAAAGATAGGACCCTCTTGGAATCTAAAGTGTTTTCTTCCACTCTCATCTTCAACAATTATATTGGTTCCTGTGATATCTGCTGGCATGAGATCGGGGGTAAATTGGATTCGGGAGAACTTTAAATTTAAAATCTCACTTAATGTTTTCACAAGTAAAGTTTTTCCAATACCGGGGACACCTTCAAGGAGCACATGTCCTCCTGAAAGGAGAGCTATAATTGTGAGATCAATGATCTCATCATATCCTACTATTACCTTACTGACTTCTTTTTTTATCTTTCCTACCACATCGGTAAAATCTTCAAGGGATAAAGCCAAATTAAACAACCTCCTTTATTGAGAAAAGTATAGTTTTAATATCTCTTGAAACTCCTTTGGAAGAATCCTTGAGGCTGTTGGATTTTCTTCTTCATAGGAAGGATTTAGGTTAATATTGCTTCCTGAAGCTTTTCTTCTTCCTTCCAAGGTAGGAGCCTGGAAGAGATAATTTTTACCTTCTTTTTCTGAAAGAGAGGGTGGTACATATATTTTTTCTCCTGAAAATACTCTTCTTTGACTTTCTGCTTCTCCAAGTTTTGTTTCTCTTTCTTCAGTTCCAGGAAGAGATCCTGTTTGTTTTGTATTTTCTTGCAATCCTTCACCAGGAGATGGATTTTGGAGCATTCTATCCTTTAATGACATCTCAGGAGGATTGTTATTTTCCAAAGTTGAACCCTCTTCTTTTTCTCCTGTTGGTTCCTTTAGGGAAGATTTTGAGGTTTGGTCCAAAAAAGCCTGATTCCTTCCTGCTGATGTAG
Source organism: Dictyoglomus turgidum DSM 6724 (assembly GCF_000021645.1). Lineage (NCBI taxonomy): Bacteria > Pseudomonadati > Dictyoglomota > Dictyoglomia > Dictyoglomales > Dictyoglomaceae > Dictyoglomus > Dictyoglomus turgidum. The sequence continues at coordinate 233,591 of NC_011661.1, read as the reverse complement.
GAAGGTTGCTGCTATCTATAGAAGCTTCTTTGCTTCCCTTTTGTTCTTCATTTTTATTTAGATTACTCTCCTTTTCCTCATTAGACTTTTCTGAGGAAGTTTTGACTTTATTATTTTTGAGAGTATTTTTGTCAAAATTATACTGGGATAGGAATTCCTCTAAGGATTTTGGCTTTTCAAGATCTTCTATTCTTTCTTTATTGTATTCCTCCTGGGAGATTCTCTCCTTTTTGAGATTTTCACTTGAAAGGTTATCTTCAAGGATTTTGCTTTTATTATTTATTATTCTTTGAGATTTTACCTCTTGTTTATTTTCCTTATTAGCATTATTTATGGCCTTTGATATGTCCTTAGGAAAAGAATACACAAGATTTAAAAAAAGAAGAAATAGAAAGAGTATTAATAGAGTTTTCAAGAGTTTGGAGGGCTTAAATTTATAAGCTTTGGAAAGTTCAATCTTGGAAAGTTTTTCTTCAAGATCTTTTTTTAATTTATCTATAAGCCCATAAGGATCATTTAAATTTTTATACTCCCAAAAGGTAATTAATCTTTCTTCTAAGGAATAATGTTTATCAGCATTTAGAATTAGCTTATAGTAATTAGGTTTTTTACTTAGCTTTATATAGAGGTAATAAATTATAGGAAGAAGAATTAAGATAGAGTTGATCCTTAAAGAAAAAAGATTTAAAAGAAGAATAATATTTAAAACAAAAAGAATAGCTATTGCTAAACCCTCAAGGAGGAAGTATAAATTTGCTTTCTTAATAAGTCTTTCTATGTTATCAAAAAAATATCATTCTTTTTCCTCTCCTTTATAATATTTTAACCTTTTTTGGGCGATGAGTATAGATATTAAAAAAATAAGTAAATAGAACAAAATAATTATAGGGATATGTTTTGGAGGATCAAAATTTACGCTTACATAGAGAATATTTTCTGCCCCTACAAGCCAGAGGATATTATTTAAAGGAAAGAGGAAAAAGGTAGATGGAAAAATAAAGGGAATTATTATGAAGACTAAATAAGAGATCCAATGGAAAAGCCAGTTTAGTGATGGATTTATAAAAGTAGACCATAAAGCTCCAAGTCCAATAAGAGGTATGGTATCTAATATTAAGAGGAAATAAAGCATAAAGATTCTGCTAATATCTCCTGAGAAGTTTATTATTAGATTAAAAGGAAAAAGAATTACAAAAAGGTAAAGAATATACAAAAGCGTGGAGAATACTCTTCCCAAGATGATATTAGGAATGGAGAGATCGGAATATTTTACAAGGCTTAGGGTTTTGAATTCCCTTTCTGCAAGAAGATTTCCAGAAGATATTAAAGAGGAAAGATAAGTTATAAAAAGGAAATGAGATAGGGAAAATATGAGAAATAAGTCAGGAATGGAGTATTTATTCACATCTAAGGTTTTTGAAGGCCAGAGTATGAGGGTGAGAATAACAATAATAAATATATAGATGAGCTCTGTCTTAAGATATTTTTTATCATTGATTTTAAATTTAAATTCTGTTATCCACCAAAGTCTCATTTTATTCTCCTAAGGGTATAATTAGGATATTGTCTCTATAAACCTCCGTTTTTATGTCATCAAAATTAAATTGATTCAGGGGCTCTTTTATTCTTCCCCAGAGAAGAATTCTTTTTTTAGAAATTAAAGAAGTTTTTAGGCGGTAATTTTTTAGAATTTCGTTAAGAAGAGAAGGTTCTTTAAGCCCACTTTTCCATACTGTTATGTCCTTTCTCTCCCCTTTTGTTATACTTCCTATGTAGTTTTCTGCATTTCCTAATTTTAATACTAAATCTCTTAATTCAAAATTTGAATTATTTTCAATGATAAGAATAAATCGATCGGGGAGTTCTTTGAAATCAATGTTTATAGGAAGAAAATGAAAGGAGAGTCCTTCTAAAAAATATACCCTATTTTTTTCTAAGATAATTTTTCCCTTGTTTTCTTTCCTATTAATAAAAAGGGATACTTTACCCTTTTGAGGCTGGTAGTAAGCGTTGTAAAGGAGAAAGATATTAGGCGAATAATTAAAGGAGATGTCCCTTTTAAAGGGGGAGAAGAGAGAAACATTAAAATAATTTTCCCCAACGAAAGTATTTGGATCGAGGTATATAAGGGATTTTTCTCCCACCGCAAGAGCATCTTTTTCAAAGGAATTTTTAACCTGAAATCCAAGGATAGAAAATATGGAAATAATTGTAAGAAAAGTAATAAAAGAAAATCTCTTTTTAAAAAGGAAATTTTTCCATAAGAACAAGGAAATAAAGTAAATGATTAACGCTGCTGTAATAATAAATCGGTCTGGGTATAGGAATTTTTGCCCTTGAAGAAGGCTAATGTCAGGGGTATAAAGAATAGTATTGTGAGGAATAGTGATATTGACTGGTGGTATTTTTAGTAATTCCAAAGGAATTTTTTTAACTTCGTCCGTGAAATAAACTCTTCCTGTAAGGATTTTATACATAGTAATGGAATTTTTTAAATTTGTGGGAAGTTTATCCCAAAAGGCTCTCTCAATTAATATAAGATCAAAGTTATCATAAGCTTTATAGTTTAAAGGAAGGAACTTTTCATCATATATTCTTAAGATTCGTGCTTTTTCCGAAAAGGGTAAAGAGGGTATATTTTTTCCAAGAATAAGAATAAGAGGAAGAACTATTCTCTCAAGGGAGATATCAATTTTTTCCTCTCTTATTAATTTGTTATTGTGCCATATCCTTAATCTTAGGGGATATCTAAAGTCAATAGGGGGAATTAAAAATTCTATCTTTTTATTAGAAAGGGGAGGAATTTCTATATTCTCTTGATAAACGGTTTCGCAATATCCTGCGTATCTTAATCCTTGGTTATATATAGCCTCTATATTAAGAGTTATTCTATTTCCAGGATTATAAATATCTATAAAGAGGGGTAAAAATCTTTCCAATTTCCATTCAGATTTTATTCCAAGGGAAATATCAAATATTAGCTCTTGAGAATAAGATATGGAAGTTAAAAATATTAATGCAAAAATTAATAAAATTATCTTTTTCATATTTAAATTATACAATTTTTTTGTGATAAAATAATTTCTATGATTATGGCTTATTTATTTTTACTGGGCAGGATCATACTTCTTGGCTATGAAAAAATTGTGGTAAAAAAAGTAGGAGATAAAAGCAATAGCATAGCCACATCTTTCCTATTTTTCTTAACCGCTACTTTGTTTCTTCTTCCCTTTGCCTTTGGAAAAAATGTGTCTTTGGATTTTGGAAGATTAAGATATGGGATACTAAGTGGATTTATCTATTCCATATCCTTTGTACTTTATGTTAAATCCTTATCTTTGGGAGAAGCATCCTTAGTAGGTCCTCTTTATAACTTTAATGTCTTTTTCCTTCTTATTTTGACTACTGTATTTCTAAGGGAGCCTTTTACTCTTCAAAAAATTGTTGGACTTTCACTTTTAGTTTATGGGGCTTCCTTTTTAAGTAAGCAAGAAAATCTTTTTAAATCCCTTAGGGTGCTTTTTGAAAAGAAAGAGACTCTTTTTATGTTGGGGAGTTCCTTCCTTATAGCCATAGGAAGGACCATTGATGGTTTTGTGGTGGGAAAGGTGGATCCTTTGTTTTATTGTTTCTTCCTTTATTTTGTAATAAGTATTTATCAGTTTATCTATATTCTCCTTAGGAAAGAATTGGGAGAAGTTTTGAAAATTTTTAAAGAAAAGGCTCTTCTTGTCTTTATTGCTGGGGCTATTAATGCTTATTCCTATTTATTTCTTCTCATTGCTTTTAAAAGTATAGATGTGAGTATTGCTGAGCCTCTTTCTATGTTGAGCATGATAATAACCTTGATCCTTGCCAAAAATATTTTTAAGGAGAATATAAGAGAGAGGACTATTGGCGTTTTAATTATGATCTTGGGAGCATGGATCCTTAATTGGAGATAAGTTATGAATATATGCTCTCCCTACTTAGAGATAAATCTTCCTGCTATCTATCATAATGCAAAGGTTATAGTAGAAAAAGGAAAGGAGCAGGGAATTTTAATTGATGGAGTTACCAAGGTATCCCTTGGAGATCCTAAGATTGCAAGAGTTCTTGTCAAGGCTGGAGTTTTTGGAATCTCTGACTCTCGAATTGAAAGTATAAAAAGGATGAAGGAGGATGGTTTAGATACTCAATTTACCCTTATAAGGCTTCCTTGTCTTTCCCAAGTGGAAGAGGAGATAAAATATGCAGATGTGTCTTTGAATTCAGAATTTATCACCCTTAAGGCTTTGAATGAGGCAGGAGAAAGACTTAAAAAGAAGCATAAAGTGATAATCATGGTAGAGATGGGGGATATAAGGGAGGGTATATGGAATAAAGAGGAGCTTTATTTTGTAATTGGAGAGGTTTTAAAGATGGAGAATCTTGAACTTTGGGGGATTGGCACTAATTTTACTTGTTTTGGAGGGGTCATTCCTACTGAGGAGAAGTATATAAGTTTTTTAGAGATTGTTAGAGATTTGGAGAAAAGATTTAATATATCCTTTCCTATGGTTTCTGGCGGAAATTCAAGTAGTATTTCCCTTCTTTTTGAGGGTAAAATTCCTTCTGGAATTAATCATTTGAGAATTGGTGAAGGAATCATGTTGGGAAGAGAAACATCGTATAGAAAACCTGTTTTAGGGGCAAGAACTGATACTTTTAAATTTGTGGGAGAAATTTTAGAGATAAAGGAGAAGCCATCTATCCCTTGGGGAATTATTGGAGAGGATGCTTTTGGGCATAAGCCTTCCTTTAAGGTAAGGGGAATAAGGAAGAGGGCTCTTCTTAATTTTGGAAGGCAGGATATAGATCCTGAGGGACTAATTCCAGAGACTTTTGGAATAGAGATTTTAGGTGCTACTTCCGATTATACAGTGGTGGATATTTCTGAAAATGATAGTTTAAAGGTTGGTGATAGTATAAGTTTCTCTTTAAATTATTCTGCTCTCTTACAAGCTTTTACATCTCCCTTTGTAAAGAAGATCTACAAGGAGGTAGATTTATGAAAAAGGTTATAATTATGGGGGCTGGAGGTAGGGATTTTCATAATTTTAATGTGATTTTTAAAGATAATCCTCAATATAAAGTGGTTGCCTTTACTGCTACTCAAATTCCTGGTATTGAGAATAGAATTTACCCAAAGGATCTTGCGGGAGATCTTTATCCTGATGGAATTCCCATATTTCCTGAGGAAGAGCTTCCCGAATTAATTAAGAGATATGAAGTAGATGAAGTGGTATTTTCCTATAGCGATGTCTCTTATAATTATGTGATGCAAAGGGCGAGTCTCGTACTCTCTTTGGGAGTAGATTTTAGATTGTTGGGTACAGAGACTATGTTAAAAAGCAAAAAACCTGTAGTGGCAATATGTGCGGTGAGAACAGGTTCTGGAAAAAGTCAGACCACAAGGTATGTGGTGAGAGTGTTAAGAGATATGGGGCTTAAAACTGTAGTAGTTAGACATCCTATGCCCTATGGGGATTTTTTGAGGCAGAAAGTTCAGAGGTTTGAGAAAATGGAAGATCTTGATACTCATGAATGTACCATTGAAGAGAGAGAAGAGTATGAGCCTCATATAAGGCAAAAAGCTATAGTCTATGCAGGAGTGGACTACAAAGAGATATTAAAGGAGGCTGAAAGTGAAGCTGATGTAATTGTCTGGGATGGAGGAAATAATGATTTTCCATTTTATAGACCTGATCTTTATATTACCGTAGTGGATCCCTATAGGTCTGGACATGAACTTTCTTATTATCCTGGAGAAATAAATTTGATCCTTGCAAATGTGGTTGTGGTAAATAAGGTTGATACTGCACCAAAGAATAAAGTTCAAGAAGTAGTGGAGAATGTAAGAAAAAGAAATAAGAAGTGCCAGATAATTTATGCTAAATCACCTATTAGGGCAGAAAAAGAAGAGGATATTAAAGGTAAAAAGGTTCTTGTAGTGGAAGATGGACCTACGGTGACTCATGGAGAGATGCCTTTTGGAGCGGGTTATATCTTTGCAAGGGAGAAGGGAGCTATAATTGTGAATCCAAGGGATTATGCCGTAGGAAGTATAAAAGAAGCCTATGAGAAGTATACTCACCTAAGGGAAGTTCTTCCTGCTCTTGGTTATAGTAAGGAACAACTTAAGGAACTTGAGGAGACCATTAACAAATTTGATGGTGAGTATGTGATAATTGGAACTCCTATTGATTTGAGAAGGGTAATTAATATTAAAAAGAAGACTATAAGGATTTTTTATGAGTATGAAGACTATGGAGAGAAGACTTTAAAAGATTTAATAAAGGAGTGGTGGAATAATCTTAGCTAAATCTTACTTTGCTCATTAAGATCATCTCAATAAAATAATCAGAAAGGTATGGATCAAACTGGGAACCTTTACATCTTTTTATCTCTTCTATAGCCTCATCAATAGTTAACCTCTTTTTATAAGGTCTATAAGCAGTCATAGCTTGAAAACTATCAGCAAGGGTAAGAATTCGGGAATAAAAAGGTATATCTTCTCCTGAAATTCCATCAGGATACCCTTTTCCATCCCATCTTTCATGGTGATGTCTTATTAGCTTTCCAATCTCTCTAAAGGCAGAGACGTTTTGAAGAATCTCTTCTCCCCATACGGGATGCATTTTCATAATCATATACTCTTCATCGGAAAGTTTTCCAGGTTTTTTCAAAATATAATCAGGAACTTTTATTTTACCAATATCATGTAGATGTCCAGCATACTCTAATATTCTTAGTTCTTCATCATTTAAACCTATGTATTTCCCAAAGTTTACAGCAATATTTCTCACTTCTCGGGAATGTCCTCCTGTGTAGGGATCTCTTGCGTCAATCATCTCTACAAGTACAATTAATGATTCTCTGTTTAATCTATATATTCTGTTTTCTAAATCTTCTTTATAAAGTAAAGAAGAAAGAACAGGACTTATTTTTTCTACAATTTCTAAATCCCTTTGATCAAATTTTTTAGATTCTCTTAGACTGTTTATATTTAAAACTCCTACCAATTTGTCATTGTGAATTAATGGATAACATATGGAGGATTTTATATTAAACCGAGGTTCAATTATTAAGAATCTGCTATCTTTGTAAGCGTCCTCAAGGATTAAAGGCTCTCTATGTTGGGCTACCCAACCAGCTATACCCTCTCCCATTCTTAGTACTGTATTTTCTACTACTTCCTTAGGAATCCCACAACTTGCAAAGATTTTTAGAGTATTTTCATCCTCATCATAAGCCATAATTGATCCTGCGTCAGCATCTAATATGTTTAAAGTTCTTCTTAATATGCTTTCAAGGAATAGGTTTTTTTCAATTTTCTCTGAGAAGAGATCAATGATTTCTGATATTTCCTTTTCTTTCTTTAACCTCTTTTTTAGGTTTATATCTTCAACAGTATGCTTAAACTCTTCTAAGAGGAGGTCAAAAATTCCTTGGGGAATTTCTTTCTCATAACAGATAGCATATTGAATTTTGTTTTCTATAATAGTATATACATTATTTGGAGTTGACTTTTCTAAGTCTTCAATTTTTATTTTTAGAGAATCTTGCTTAGGGTATAAAGTCAGAAATTCATTGTTTAATCTTTTTAATATTTTTATATCATTTTCAGGAAAAAGATCCTTTAATTTTTCATAAAAAATTCTCTCTACATCCTCAATATTCTTGTTAGATATATCTCTCAAGAATTCATACCCTATAATCAATTCTTCATACTTTCTTTTATTTTCTTCAAGAAGTGTTCTTATCTCTTTAGTTTGTCTTTCAACCTCTTTCTTTAAATATCTTCTACTTCCAAGGATCCAAAGGAAGACAAAAGCTAAAAGAGAAAAAAGAATTAAAAGCCCTTGAGTTTGACTTTCTTTCTTCTTTATTTCAAGTCTTAAAAGAATTTCTTCGCCAAACCATTTTTGCAAAAGGTCAATGTACTTTGGGGATTTTATTATCTCATCAATTGCCTTTTTAATGGTTAGGAAATATGGGCTTCCTTTAGGAAGAGCAATTCCAGAGTAATTGGTAAATAATTTGTCAGGGAGGATTTTAAGTTTATCGTTCCAGTTATTTTGAGTAATAAGCCATTTAGCTGCATAATAGTTAATGACTCCAGCATCTACATCTTTCCTTAAAATTCCTAAAAGTACGTCTTTTGATGACTCATAAGGGATAGTTTGAGTAATATCTTTTAAGAAGATATGGGCCACATCAAGGTTAAATACTCCTACTTTTTTCTTCTTTAGGTCCATAAAATTATTTATGGGGGAACCAATGGGTACGATAATTACACTAAAGCTTTCTAAGTATGGTACAAAATCATATCTCTTCTTTCTTTCTTCTGTGATTCTCATAAATTCTATTCCGTCTACTTTACCTGTGTTTAAGAGCTCTACTGCTTTTTCCCATGGGACAAGCTTTATCTCAATGGTTTTATTTATTTTTTTGGAAAGTTCATTAACAATATCCACTGCAAAACCTTTAGGATTTCCCTGCGAATCCAAATACTCTATAGGAGGTAAGTTAAAATCGCCTGCAAAAGTAAGGCTTTCTTTCTTTTCACCTAAGGAGAAGGGTGTAATTAGAATTATTATTAATATTATTGAAAATAGTTTCTTCATGAATTTTATTTTAACAAAAATAAAAAAGGAGAGGAACCCTTCTTCGGGCCCCCTCCCCCCTCAAGCTTACTTGGAAGATACCTCTAATACAACTTCTATTGGGGGTTTAGAGCTAAATGTCTGATTTCCACCAGGAGCTTCATCTGCTAACACAATATTTAATAAGGTTAAAAGAGCTATTATAACAATTGCAATTATCTTCTTCATTTTTTAGCTACCTCCTCTTCCAAATGTTCTTTTGATTTTTAATATAAAAGATTACATTTGATAATCAAATCATGTAGTCTTTAAAAATCTTTATTTTTAAAGTGTTTGTAGCAGCTAAAAATGTCTATAAAGAGAAAATTAGGATTTAGAGGTTTTTACAGTTATTTCTGATATAATAAATTTAAATTATGTATAAAAAGGTGCCTGTCATTGCCTATATTTTATTTAAATATGGTAACTTTTCTAAGCCATTTTTGAATCTGATTTTAGAAGAAGAGTTACCAGAGGAATGGTATTATTATTTTATTGCTCAAAGGTATAAGTGGATGGGAAGCTGGGAGAAAGGGTTAGCTATAATTGATAGAATTCAAAAGAGGGAAATAAATAATTTAACTCTTTATTTTTTATTATTAGCAGACAAATTGGCTTTTTTAAAATTCCTCAAAGAACCATCAGCAGATATAATCTTTGAGGAACTTAGAAAAGACTTCTTTAAAATCCCTCTTCTTGCAAGAAAGATTATTGCACCTACTCTTTGGGATTATTTTATAACTAAATTCTCTCAAAGAGGGGTTTCAAAGTTAAGATTATGGAGTAAAGATTATATAGAAGATGAGTCCACCTATTTATTTATACTTTTTAATAGGGCAAACGAAGAGGCAAAAAGGGGAAATTTAAAAAGAGCAATCAAAGGGTATTTTCAGGGCATAAAGATAGCAAAAGATATACCTCATCCTACGGGTTTGATTTATTGTTTGAATAATTCAGCTTGGTATTTGAAAGATAAACATCCTTTATTGGCTTTAAAACTTGCAAAAGACGCAGTTTATTATTGGGGATATTTCCGGGAAAACTTGGAGAGTGGTTTTTTTGCTCTTGATACCCTTTTCCATATTCAGAGAAAGTTAAGGCAGAGTGATATTTTTGAGATGGGAGAAGTTATTCTTCATCTTTATGAAAAACTTCCTGAAGGAAAGGGATGGGGGACAAAGGAGCACTATAAGGAACTTAAAGAGTTTTTTGAAAAAAGAAAATTAAATTTGGATTTAGATATCTATGAGAACAATTATGAACTGAGGGATTATTTGAAAAGACTCTTTAAAGATAAAAATTTAAGTGTGCTTTCTGAAGAATTGAAGATTACTAAGACAAATCTTTCAACCCTTCTTAAGGGATGGACCCTAAGGGTAAAAGGTATGACTATAAGGAAGATTTTAGATAAATATATGGGGGTGGATCCTTTTGAGGCTCCCTTTCCCATACTAAATGAGTTTTTAAAGGAAAAAATAAAAAGAGAGTATTTTGAGAAAAATAGAGAAAATTTTATTAAACTCTTCCTTGAAGAAAGGATAATTAACTTTGTCACTACTTATATGAGCCTTATTAATAGGGATTATTTCAAGAGAGATAAGAACTTAGAAAAATTAATAAGAGCTATAAGGGAAGATTTTGATGAATTCTTAAAAAAAGTGGATAAAGATTTGTACCTTATGGATTTTATAAATAAAATTTTTTCATCGGATCCTGTGGTAGAGGCAAGAAAGTGTTTGGCTCTTAAATTCATCAATACTCTTCCTAAAGGTAAAAGAATGAAGTTTATAAATAAATACATTTCTTTAAAGGAGAAAGAAAGAAATATGATAGATGTTTTTGTAAGAAATTATGTAAGGTACGACTTAAAGTGGGAAACAACTCCTGAATCTAAGTGTATTCCAGAAAAATTTTTAAAGTATTACCGTGTAAAAAAGACTCCTTTAATTCTTTCTATCTATTACTTTGATAAAAGACTCCAAAGAAGAAAGTTAATAAATTTACTTGACCAAATGGTGATATAATAATTCTATGAGATACCTAAAGAGTATGATAGTGCTCTTAGAAGAGCTGGAAAAGGAAGAAGAAAGTTTTCATAAGGTGATAGATAAAACTGTTGATGTTATTAGGAATGGAGGAATAATACATATTTTGGGTTATGGACACTATAATGCTATACCTATGGAGTTATTTTTTAAACCTGGAGTTTTATCTTGCATAAATCCTATTTTAGATATTTCCACTTTATATCCTGAAAATATTTATAAGGCTAATTATCTTGAAAAGATTGAAGACTATGGAAAAAACTTGATATCTAACGAGAATATAAAGGAAAGTGATATTCTCTATATAATTTCTTATACTGGAAGGGATTTTATTGCCATTGATGCTTGTCTTGAGGCAAAGAAAAAGGGGATTTTTACTATTGGATTTATTAATAGGGAGAATTCAATAAAACCTTCAAAGCATTCCTCTAAGAAAAATTTAAAGGATCTTGTGGATCTTGCTGTTTTACTTCCTGGTCCTTCCGATGAACTTTTACTGTCTTTAAAGGAAAATAAGGATGTGAGAGTGGGGAATTTGGGAGTTTTACTCCCTCTTTTGGTAATCAATGATATTCTTGTTGAGGTAATTTACAAAATTGAGGAGATAGGTATCATCCCTCCTGTTTTTAGGCTTCCTATCAATGAGAAAAATAAGGAGATTAATAAGAAGTTAATAGACATTTATAAAGAAAAAATTAGGGGGTTTTAAATGGGAGTAAATATTTTGGGAAAAATAATATTAAAGGATAGAATTTTTGAAGATGGAGTTTTGAAGATTGAAAATGGAAAGATAGTTTATATTGGGGAAAAAAAAGAAAGTAAGATAGATAATATAGATTATGACTTTAGTGATTTTTACATCTCTCCTGGTTTTATTGATATTCATATCCATGGAGCTTTTGGAGGAGATTTTTTGGATTGTGAGTATGAAGAGATAGAAAAAATAGCTATTTTTTTAGCATCAAAAGGAGTGGTAGGATTTCTTCCTACCATAGTGACCGCTCCTATAAAGGATATGAGAGAGGCTGTTAAAAAGTTAGAGAAGTACATAAGGAATCAGAAAAATGGTGGGAAGGCTTTGGGGATACACTTAGAAGGTCCTTTTTTGAACTCTAAATATAAAGGAGCCCAACCTGAAGAGTATATTATAAAGCCCGATATTAATATTTTAGAGAAACTATACTCTCCTTATTTGAGAGTTATGACCATTGCTCCTGAGATAGATGATGAATTTAAAGTAATAAAATATCTTAAAGAAAGAAATGTGATTGTTTCTGCAGGTCATACTGATGCCTCCTATGATTTAATGAGAGATGCAGCTTTAAATGGAGTTTCTCATATTACTCATCTTTTTAATGGTATGAGACCTCTTCATCATAGGGAACCTGGAATTGTCGGCTACGCCCTGGTTAATGACCATGTGAGCGTGGAGGTTATTGCTGATGGTTATCATTTGTCTGATGTGATTTTAAAAATGGTAGTTAAATTGAAGCCGAGGTATAAAGTTTTGCTTATTACAGATGCTATAATGGCCACAGGACTTGAAGATGGAGAGTATAGACTTTCAAATCAAAGGGTGATTGTTAAGAATGGAAGGGCAGTTCTTGAGTCTGGTTCTCTTGCGGGAAGTACCCTTACTATGGATAAAGCGATAAGAAATATTATACAGATGGCTGGAGTAAATATTATAGATGCTGTTTATATGGCTTCCTATTCTCCTGCAAGGCTTCTTGGATTGGAGAATAGGAAAGGTAGTATAGAGGTAGGAAAGGATGCTGATATTACTGTTTTTGATGAAGGTTTTAATATAAAAATGACTATGGTGGAGGGGAAGAAGGTCTTCTCCCCCTAAATTTTAATAGATTTCTAAGTCTGCTCTTCCTCCTGCCCCATAGATTTTATTGATTACCTTTTCAAGATTCTCCTTCTTTCTTTCAGAAAGCCAAAGCTCTGCATACTTATTGCCAAAACTTATAAAATCAGAAAATTTTAATCTTCCCTTAACTCTATTTAGGGAGATCTTTAGCATATCTCTTATAAGGGATAAATCTTCAGGTAGATTTACATGAGAGACGGCATTCAAAACCTCTTCATATTTATCCTTTAGTTTTTCCTTATTAGAAAGAAGACTTGTTATTCCCAAGTAATAGTCAGCCCAAAAATCTCCAGTGGATTTTCTTTCTTTGTCTTTTAATATTTCAGTAGCATATCTATATATTTGATCTCCAAGAAACACATGCTTAATGGTTTCTGCTATATCATTTTGCCCTAAAGTTTTTCTTACTTCAAGAACTTCTTTATCTTCTCTTTTCAGTGCAAGCCATTTTTCTTCCCAATTTCCATTACCCTCTGCGATCTCCATGGTGGCAAGGATAAGAGGATCTAAGAAGGAGTATAAACATTCTGCTCCATCATCTCCCCAAGAAGTAAGTAGAAAACCAAGAAGTTTCTCTTTTCTTGCAGGGATCAAGAAGTTAGTAATATTGGTAAGAGCAATGTCAAAGTTAGGATAAAATCTATTCCAATTGGAAAGTCCTGGACATGCAAGCTCTTTTTCTTTTCTCTTTCCAAACATATTTATTTTATTTTGGAAATGGTCTTGAGGAAGGTGAGTATAATCCCAATTTGCTATTACCGTTTCATCCCAAATATTACTTTCTAAAACAATTCTCCATCTTTCTTTTTCCTCTTCTCTTAAATACATACCTGTTAGCATATCTCCCCATACCATAGGGATTTTTCCACTCTCTTTCACCTTATAGATTAAATTTCTGTGATACATCTCAAAAAGCTCTGGTCCCTTGAATATTCCTTCTTTGTCAAGACTTCTTCCTCTTCCAAGTGCCCAGGTTTCATCGCCACCTATATGGACATATTTTGATGGGAAAAAGTTTATTACTTCTTCTAAGAGTTCATAGGTAAATTTTCTTGCCTCATCATTGGATACATCTATACAGCCTTCATCGGGTCTGTGCCATTCACTAAATTTCATAAAATTAGGGAGTACTAATATATTTTCCATATGTCCACAGAGCTCAAGGGAAGGAAATACTTCTATGTTTAACCTTCTTCCATAGTTAATGATTTCTCTTATTTCCTCTTCTGTAAGTCTTCCCCTTAGGGCCCCTATCTCAGGATATTTTTTCCAAGGAAAGAGATCTTCAAAATAAATGGCGAAGTAGTTGTATTTTAGAATAAAAAGCCACTTTAAGATTCTTTTGAATTCTCTTAAGTGAGGAACTCCACCCCTGGCAATATCTAAATGATAGCCACGAAATTTAAAGGAAAATTCTTCTTCTATTATTACCTTAGGAAGCTTGTTGGGATTTTGCATTAGAAGTTGAAGAATAGTAGCATAAGCTATATTTTCGTCTCCCCATATTATTACCTCATCTTCTTTGATTTCTATTCCATTTCCTTTTTTTTCAATTTTTCTTATTCTTAAGCTTCCTTTAGGGATGTGAAATTCTTGAGATAAAAATTCTGGAAAGTTTTCAAAGCCCTTAAACTCAAGCCATTTTCCCATAAATTCTAACCTTTTTGGCTCCGGAACAATAAATATTTTTTCCATAATCTGCCATAGACCCCCTTTAAATAGTAATCTTAGTTTACTATTATAGCATGTTATTTTATTCTTATCAGTAATTTTTCTCTATCCACATTAGAAGTCTTCAAATTGATTAAATCAGGATTGTTTATTCCTATACCGAGTTCTATGGCTCTTTTTATCTGAGGATGTTCCCACATATTTTTATTCTGAATTTCTTGGGTAGTACCAAGAAGTTTCAATAGGGATAAGCCTGTAATATCACAAGCAATTCTATCAGTGGATGCTATAACCATTCCTAATTCCCTTTCTTCTCCTTTTGCAGGTCCTCCTCTTACAAATACCTTGGAGGCATCAAGTATATTTAGGGAGGGACTAAAGGCAATATTTAATTCTCCAATCATCTCTTTTAGGTATCTTGAACTGTGCATTATTACCCTATCTTGTCTATGTATGAAACCCACGAAGTTTTTTAAGGACATGGTAAAATCTGCTATAGAATGAGTCTTTACTACTGCTACATTTATGATATGATCTACTTCTTTCACAATCTTAGGTATTCTGAAACCTCTATCCCAGTATTTTAATACCTCAGGTTTTACCCAAATCCATTCCATATTATCCAAAGCATAAACTTCTACTCCTGCTCTTTGGGCTACTTTAAGTATTCCTGTGGCTTCCATATTTTTCAAAGTGTTGGGCCAGGGAATGCCTGATGAGTCTGCAACAATGATCCTTTTTGCTCCTTTTTCTTTTACCATTTCAATTACTTCTGCCAAAACTTCCGGATTTGTAGTCCCTGGATATGGATCATTGGAATTTACATTTGGTTTAATTAAAACAGTGTCTCCTGGTTTTATAAAATTCATTCCTCCACAAAGCTCTATTGCTTTCTTAACTGATTTTCTTATATTCTCCTCCTTAGCAACTCCCACATCCACAATTTGGGGTATCTTTCTCTCTTGATTTATAACTTCAATGCTATTTTGGGCTACATAAATTGGATTATTAGGGATTTTAAATATGGATTCTTGTTTTAAGTTTTCTTGTTTTGACAGGCTCTGGGAAAGTAAAAAAAGAGTACCTAAACCTATAGTGAGGTATTTCTTTCTATTTCCCATAAAAAATTTATCCCCCCTCTTTTACTTTTTTTAATAAGAACTCTGCAAATTCCTCATAAGGTTTTATATCTTTGCTGTTTATAGAGATTCCAATCTGTAAATTTTTCCCATGTATTATGAGAAAGGTAGGTCTCCAGAGAAGATATATGAGAAGAGAGATAAAGGAAAGGAGATAAAGTCTTCCCATAAGGAAGGCAAGGAAAAGAAAAGAGAAGATTTTATCGCCCTTTTGGG
Organism: Dictyoglomus turgidum DSM 6724; assembly: GCF_000021645.1. NCBI lineage: Bacteria > Pseudomonadati > Dictyoglomota > Dictyoglomia > Dictyoglomales > Dictyoglomaceae > Dictyoglomus > Dictyoglomus turgidum. The sequence goes on along the minus strand of NC_011661.1, from coordinate 217,978 downwards.
TGATTTCTATACCCTCTATTTCTCTAAGAAGAAGGTAAGTTTTTCTTTCCTCAAAAAAGACTTTTCTTTTCTCTACAAGGACGTCTCCTTCTATTTCTAAGGTGCTTTCTCCTATGAGAAGGTCCGATGGGAGAGATAACCAAACTGTTGCAGGTCTTCCTATAACTTTCATTTTTATACCCCCTACTTGGAAATTTAATAAAAAAGGAGGAGAAGTTTTTAATACTCCTCCTCCCTTATTATATCAATTTTAAATTAAGGCTTAATTTTAGCTATTAAGTTCTCTCAGTAGGTTTTCTACTATTTCTGGTGTGATTTTTCCTTGACCAAAGTGAATAAGGCTTCGAAGAGGCATGTATTTCATCATCTCTGCAAAGTTCATGATTGCTTCTTCCGATGAAAAGGCAGGAAAGGCACTTGCAAACTGCTGTAGTATATCCTTAAACTTCTCCCATGCTATAGGGTCCCTCATAATATCCCCAATAGTAGAATTAATATGGTAAGTTCTCTTTATCTTTGTGGTAGACTTAACAAATACTTTATCCCTTAGCACAATATCCCTTGATGACTTCCCAATTAATATCTCAAAATCTCCATCCTCCACATACCAATCCTTTATGTCTATGTTATAGAAGGCAAAAGCCCTCTTATCAAGATAAAACACTACTTCCTTTTCTTCTCCTGGCTCAAGCTCTACCTTCTCAAATCCCTTTAGCTCCTTCTCAGGCCTTATATAGCTACTTTCCACATCCCTCACATATAACTGCACTACTTCTTTACCTTTTACCTTCCCCGTATTCTTTACCTTCACACTTACCTTAAGTACTTCATCATCTCTCATCTCTTTCTTGTCAAGCTTTAAGTCTGAATACTCAAAGGTAGTATAGGAAAGACCATATCCAAAGGGAAACAATACTTCCATCTCCTTCTTATCATAATACCTATATCCTACAAATATCCCTTCCCTGTACTCTACTCGGTCATCCTCCCCTGGGAAGAATAAGTAAGACGGATTATCACTTAGCTTCTTTGGAAAGGTCTCTGGAAGCTTTCCAGAAGGACTTACTACTCCAAAAAGAACATCTGCAACTGCTCCTCCCCAGGCTTGTCCTCCTCTGTAGGTCTCAAGGATTGCCTTTGGCTTCTCTAACCATGGCATCTCTATAGGTGCTCCATTGCTAAGTACCACCACAAGATTTTCATTTACCTTTGAGATTTCTTCTATTAGCCTATTGTGGCTTTCAGGCATCTTCATGTGAGGCCTGTCAAAGCCTTCCGATTCGTATCTTTCGGGAAGTCCTGCAAAAATTACCACCACATCCGCTACCTTTGCAACCTCTTTTGCCTCCTCTATAAGTCTTTCATCTACCTCATCCTTTTCTATATGATATCCATCGGCATAAAGAATCTCTGCCTTTCCTTCTACCATCTTTCTTATCTCTTCTACTGCATCATCTACCATGGTTGGATTTACATGGGCACTTCCTCCTCCTTGTATTTGAGGGTTCTTAGCAAAGGCTCCTATTAATGCAATCTTTCCTTCTTTTTTCAGTGGAAGAATGTCCCCTTCATTTTTGAGAAGCACAAAACATTCCCTTGCAATCTCTCTTGCAATTTTATGATGAGTTTCCTTGTCATAGGTGGCATTTTCTTTTTTGTTTTCTATTGCCTTGAATACAATCCTAAGAATTCTTTCTACAGCCCTATCAAGAACCTCCTCAGGAATTTTTCCACTTTTTACTGCCTCAATGATCTTTTTGTCTCCATATCCACCATCATAAGGCATTTGAAGATCAAGTCCTGCAGAAAGTCCCATTACCCTATCATTTACTGCTCCCCAATCGGATACTACAAATCCTTCAAATCCCCATTCTTCTTTCAATACCTTTGTGAGAAGAAATTCATTCTCTGATGCATAAGTCCCATTTACTCTATTGTATGAGCACATAACGGTCCATGGTTTTGCCTCTTTTACTGCCCTCTCAAAGGCAGAAAGATAAATCTCTCTCAAGGTTCTCTCGTCAATGATGGCATTTACAGTAAGCCTTCTATGTTCTTGGTTGTTTGCTGCAAAATGTTTAAGAGAAGTTCCTACTCCCTCACTTTGTACTCCCTTAATAAAATGGGCTGCAAGTTCTCCTGCAAGGAGTGGATCTTCAGAGTAGTATTCAAAGTTTCTTCCACAAAGGGGAGATCTTTTTATGTTAACTCCAGGTCCAAGGAGTATTTGTACATTTTCAGCCTGGCATTCTTCGCCAATAGCCTTTCCCATCTTCTCAGCAAGGGATTTATCCCAGGATGCTGCAATAGTTACAGCAGTAGGGAAGCATGTAGCAGGAACAGTCTTACTAAACATGGTTTCTTCTTTTCTAAGTCCATGAGGACCATCCGACATTCTTATAGATGGTATTCCAAGTCTTTCAATGGGTTTTGTATGCCAAAAGTCAAGCCCAGAACAAAGGCTTGCCTTTTCCTCAAGGGTCATTTGAGATATGAGCTTTTTTATATCCACACTCATTAGTTTACCTCCTTAACTAATAATTGTAATAAAAAGGGGAGAGAATTTTTATTGATCTCTCCCCTTTTTAAATTCTTAGAGATTTTATACTCTTGTTTCAAGTTCTCCAATATCTTCCCATTTTTTGTAGAGGGTTGGAATACTTCCAATGAGATTTTTTGTGTAATCGTGTTTAGGATTAGATATTATATCATCAGGAGTTCCTTCTTCTACAATTTCTCCTTTATACATTATGAATATTCTGTTTGAAATATAGTAGGCAAGTCCCATATCGTGGGTGATGAATATAATGGAAGTTCCTGTCTCATCTCTTAGATTTTCAAATAGTTTTATTATACCACCACGAGTGGATGCATCTATCATAGATACAGGCTCGTCTGCTATGATTAGAGATGGTTTTAAGAGCCAACATCTTGCAATCATTATTCTCTGTTTTTCTCCACCGGAAAGTTGATGGGGATATTTTCCAAGGATATTTTTAGGTTCTAATCCTACATGGATTAAGGCTTCTTCAATTAGTTCTTTTGATTTTGGATTGTTAGGATCTACGTCTATAAGTCTTAAAGCTTGGTGTAGTATTCTATCAATGGGATAAAATTGATTATAACTTGCAAAGGGATCTTGGAATACTGCGTGTACTTTTCTGTAGTAATTTTTCTTATCTTCTACTGTTTTTATGTCTTTCCATACGTTTATACCTTCTACAATAATGTCTCCTGATGTTGGTTTTTCAAGTCTTAGTATCATTTTAGCAGTGGTAGTTTTTCCAGAACCACTTTCTCCTACAAGGGATACAATTTCTCCCCTTTCTACAGAGAAGTTTATACTTTTTACAGCGTGAATTTGTCTTCTTACAAATAAACCAACTTCATATATTTTGTTTAAGTTTTTGACCTCTAAAAGTGCCATCTTTTTCTCACCTCATTTATTAAATAAGAAACATGCTACTTCTCTATTGGTATCTATCTTCTTAAGAGCAGGTTCCTGCTCTTCACAAATAGGCATCTTATATGGACATCTGGTATGGAATCTACATCCATGAGGAGGATTGGCAAGGTCTGGTGGTGTTCCAGGAATATACGATATTCCACGTTTTTTTACTTCAGGCTCAGGAGTTACTACCGAAAGTAGTAATCCTTTTGTGTAGGGATGTAATGGATCTTTTATGATATCATCTACTGAGCTATTTTCAACAATTTTTCCAGCATACATAACTACCATTCTTGTGGCAATCTGTCTTACCGTGGCAATATCATGGGTAATAAAGACAATGGATTCTACAATTTCTCTTTTTCTTAATTGTTCCAATGTTTTTAGAACCAGTTTTTGGTTTGCCACATCTAAGGCTGAAGTAGGCTCGTCACATATTAAAAGTCTTGGGTTTAGTAATGTTGCAATGGCTATTACTGCTCTCTGTCTCATTCCCCCCGAAAGCTCAAAGGGGTATCTATATATGTCATTAGGGCTTATTCCTACATCGGTAAATCTTTGTTTTGCTCTTTCTACAATCTCCTCCTCGTTAAGGGCTCTTTCAAAATGGTCTTTAACTAAGTCCGATATAAAATCTCTTATCTTTTTAGTTGGCATAAGGGCATTCATTGCAGCTTGGGGAACTATGGAGGTCTCTCTTCCCCAGACGATTTTTTGAAGTTCTTGTCTTGGCATTTTGTTTAGCTCTAAGAAATCTGCTCCTGCATTTAAGGTGACTTTTCCATCAATAAAAGTTAATGGTTTTTTTATGTTCATGATCATAACATTAGAAAGGGTGGATTTTCCAGAACCACTTTCCCCTACAATGCCCACCACTTCCCCTTTATATACGTTTAATGTGACCCCATCTACCGCTTTTACATAGGTATCTCCTCTTGCATAATAGGCTTTTACATTGTCTAAATTGATTATTAAAGTGCCTTTCATATTTTTATCACCTCTCTCTCAGTTTTGGATTGAATACTTCATCCATTGCTGTGGTAATGATTAGAAGAGAGGAAGTGAGAGCAACTATGATAACTCCTGGTGGGATAAACCACCACCAAAGTCCTCTCCTTATTGCTTCCATTAGGACAGCCCATTGGAGAACTATACCAAGGGTTACTCCCTTTGTAGGACCTAATCCAATAAGGCTTAATCCTGCTTCTCCCAAAATCCCACCATTGATAAAGAGAATAAATGCCATAAAGGTATAGGTTGCAATTGCAGGAATCAAATCCTCTATTGCGAGTCTAAAGTCTCCATACCCTGCAAGTCTTGAGAGATAGACATACTCTCTATTTATTAAACTCATAAGTTGGGCACGTATGGCTCTTGCAAACCAAGGCCAAGAGAGTATTCCCAGTATGACAGCAATAACTTCTAAACTTCTTATGTTTAAATAACTTGCAATTAAAATAGCAAGGAGAATACTTGGTATTGTTAAAACTATATTTGTTAAACCCATTAAAATATCATCAATAATACCGCCTTTAATAGCAGAGAATGTTCCTACAAGAAGTCCTATACTCATAGAAATTATAGCTACTAAAAATCCTATGTATAGGGATGATCTAGTTCCATTTAGAACCTTTGCTAATAGATCTCCACCATAGGTATCGGTTCCTAAGGGGTACTGCTTACTTGGAGGTTGTTCTGGTATTCCTGCAAAGGATGTTGGATCTTTTGGGTAAACAATTGGACCTAATATAGCCATTAAAACAATTAATAAGAAAATAGTCGCTCCCACAATAAATTTTGGACTTTTAAATAATGGTCTTATCATTTGTTTCCACATTTTAGCTTCCCTCTCCTTGTCCTAATCTTATTCTTGGATCCACAATGGCATACACAAAGTCCACAATAAAGTTAGCCAAGTATATAGCTACAATTAAGATTACAAAAATCGCTTGAATTAACGTGTAATCAAGGGTACTTAATGCTCTAAAAAGGATATATCCTGTTCCGGGATAGTTAAAAATAAGTTCAGTTATCAGGGCACCACCAAGAGCAGATCCTAAATTTAGAGCTAAACCAGTAATTTGAGGTAGTAATATATTTCTAAAGACATATTTGAATACAGTGTTATCCCTCATTCCTAAATTTACTGCAAACACCGTATAATCCGCATCTAATTCGTATATAACCAAAAGTCTTGTTCCAATCGCCCAGCCCCCAATAGCTGCAATCACTATGGAAAGAAAGGGGAGAATGTAATGATAAAGCACATCTAAGATAAAAGTTAGAGAAAGATTTGGTATTAGTCCTTGAGAGTATCCCCCTTGATTGGGGAAAATCTTTAGCTTAACAGCAAGGGTATAAATTAAGAGCATTCCTAACCAGTAATAAGGAATTTGACTTATAACAAGGGAAGAATTAAGCACAATATTGTCAATCCAGGTTCCTCTCTTGTTTCCAGCAATAGCACCAAGGGTATTCCCAATAATCCAAGCGGTTAATGTGGCGGGTATTAATAAAAATAAGGTCCATGGAATAAAGGGAGCTAAGACATCAATACACTTTTTAGGATAATAGTGAATAGACGTTCCTAGATCTCCCTTAAAAAGACGTCCTAAAAAATTTAGATATTGAATATGAATGGGTTTGTTAAAACCAAATTCTTCCATCATAGTTTTTTGTACATTTGACATGGTCTCTGGATTACTTGCTCCCTGTACTGCTATACGCTGGAGGATAACCGCTAATGGATTTCCTGGAATGGCTCTTGGCAAGATAAATATTATGGTAATTGCCACAAAGTATGTGAGTATTAGGAAGAAGAGCCTTCGTCCTATGTACTTTAAAAAAGGTTTCATAGCTGTTTTCGGCATTTACTCTTAAGCCTCCTTTATCTTGCTTTATATTTTAACTAAATAACCCCCCGGATTTTTCCGGGGGGTTTATATTCTGATTCTCGGTTAGGACCTTAGAGCATGGCCCATAAAGTTCTCCTTTAAATTTATTTTGCCTTTGCTAATGCATTGAGGACGTCGTTGGTTGGTATAAGGAGACCGCCTTTTGCTTTGAACTCTACCCAAGCTGGCACCTTAGGTGTTTGTCCTTTTGGAGCTATGCCAAAGAGTATTGGTAGTGCCATGTTGCTCCAAGGAGCAGCTGGGTACCACCATGGTCTGCTTTCGTTGGGCCATCCAGTCCATACAGTTTCGTTGTATTCATACCAGTGAGCTCCATAGAAGAGTGGAATTGCTGGGAGATCTCTGTAGATTATTCTTTGTAATTGATAGAATAATGTCTTCTTGACCTTTGGATCAAGGGTTGCAGCAATCTTATCTAAGAGTTTGCCAACCTCTGGATTGTTATATCTTTCAAAGTTACCATACTGATCTTGACCAAATGGTTTGTAAAGGGCTGGATCTAATACTAATCTGTAGACGTTCCATGGATGATCAAAACCAGGGCCTGCAGACCATCCAAGGATGAAGTCAAAGGTTCCTTGAGTCCATCTGGTCCACCATACAGAGAAGTCTGGGAATTCGGTCTTTACGTCGAGCCCAATTTCTCTCATGTTTGCTGCCATCATTTCACACATCATCATCCAGTCGGTCCATCCATTTGGAACTTGAATAGTGAAAGTACCCATTCTCTTTCCATCTGGACTGATTCTTATACCATCTTTTCCTCTCTTATATCCAGCCTTGTCAAGTATTTCATTTGCTTTCTTAAGATCTGTCTTAGGTTTTCCATCGGGAGAACCCCATACATATTTTGCATAAGCTTGATCAATGTATTCTCTGTATGCTTCAAAGTCGTCTATTACCATTGATGGATGAGCTTGGTTACCATAGCCAAAGTATGCTTTATCAAGCATCTCTTTATATGGTATTGCATAAGCTATAGCTTTTCTCACTGCAGGATCCTTGAGTAATGGATTGTAGTAGCTGATGTAGAGAAGATCAAGACCATCTGGCATGTAGTATGGTTTGTTCTTGAACCAAGTTCCAATGGGGAGCTTCTTCTGAGTCCAGAGGGAACTTACATCGGGTATAAAGACTCCTGCCCAGTCAGCATTTCCTTTCTCAAAGTCTAAGTTTGCTACAGCATTATCTCTATAAATTACATTAGCAATGTATTTAGGAACAGGAAGCCCAAATACTGCTTTGCCCCACCAATCATCAATTCTTCCATATACTACAATGTTGGGATCTGTGTAGTAGAGTTTATATGGTCCAGAAACTACCTGTTTTGCAGGATCATTGTTCTGGAAATCTTTTACTGCTTGTACGCCTTGCTTTAATAGAGGCTCATAAACATGTTTTGGAACAATCCTTGTAGTGAAGGCATATCCTAAGAAAGAGGCATAGTTTTGTGCATCTGGTCTCATTACAAATTCTACTGTCTTATTGTCTACTGCTCTTACTGTTTGGATGTAATCCCACCATCCATTACCAGGTCCAAATCCTACCTCTTTTGTGCAGTTGAAGGTGAACACTACATCATCAGCAGTAATTGGAGTACCATCGCTCCATTTTGCAATATCTCTGATTTTTACTCTTAGTGTTCTCTTATTCACTGCTGTGAAGGATTCGGCAAGTACTGGTAGCCATCCATCTTTCATATTGCTGTAGATGAAAAGTGGCATGTACAAGAAATGCTCAGTACCATAGGTGGAAGAAGGTGCATATAAACTGTAGGTGGTTGCAGACCAAAGTGCTCCAACGGTATAAACTGTTTCATTACGTGGTAAAGAAACCTGACCTAATGTGGAAGGTACAAGTAGAAGGGTCAAAAGTAAAACTGTTAAAAACACCCCTAAAACTTTACCCCTCATTTTTACACCTCCTATTTTGGGGTAAATTTATATCTGGACCATGCTCCAGGTCCTTTCGTGTAAAAAATAATATCATAAGGAAACAATTTTGTAAAGGGGGTAATTTCATTTTGAAATTATTAAAATTTTTTAATAACTTTATGCAAAAAATTATTAAAATATTGGCTACACCTGAGGAACATCTGTGAAAATGAGTTCCTTTAAATCCACACTTTCTTTAAAGTAGTAAAAAGGATCTTCATAAATATTGAAGTTGTCCTTAGGAAAAATAAATATATTTGTTCCATGATTAGGTACATAAAAGAGGGCAAAATAAGGTAATTTTTTTCTTTCTTCCCAGATTTCCACTGCTTTTTTCATGGCATACTTACTCATTTCTTGCATGAGATCTACACCACATCCCACAGGAGGATACTCTCTTATATCTATAGGTATATAAAAAAATTTTGAGGAAGGATTTAAAATCTTATATCCTCTATGTAAATGAACCACTCCTATTATGGGTAGGTAATCAAGTTTTTCTTTCATCTCCAAAAGGGGCAGAGTAAATTCCTCTGCTTCTACAGATGGACCAATGGTTTCTTCCTTTTCTTTTTTAAATACTCCAACCTTACCGTTTTTTAAGGGAATGATAGGTGCTAAATCTTTATAGGATAAGTTACTTTTTACTGTACCGTATTTTCCAGAGCAGGTGACTATAAATATCCCATTCATGAAGTTTAACTCTTTAGGAGGTTTTATTTCGGGCTCAAAAGCCATAAAGGCTCCTTCTGCTTGTCTTGAATAATTCACAAGCCTAACGATGAGTTTTGCAAGATTTTCATCTTTTACTAAATTTCTTATTTCTACAGGTTCAGAAAGTAATTTCTTTTCACCCAGAAATTTACCAAGATTTATCATGCTATTTACAATTTTAGATTTTTTCCATACATCTTCCTTTATTTCCCAATCTATTTCCTCATAACCCCCTACTTCTTTACAAGATCCAAAAACCATAAGTCTTTTTGCCAGATCTTCTATCCTTAAGGATGGATGTCCTCCCTCTAAGGTTCCTAATATAACTTTATTCTCAGATATATTTTCCCCTTTATATGGAACAATAATATTTTTAAAAGCTCCTAATTTTGCCATGAGAAATCTTATAAGTTGAACTTTTGTATTTGAAGATAGACTATGGATATTTATATTGTCCTCAATAAATACAAGATTAATAAAATTGGGATGAAGTTCAGGGTATATCTCTAAATTTTTGCATACCTTCCTTCCAATACTAATAGCAAAGGGAGGATTTACTTCTGGAAGGGATTCTTTTAGGATTTCATTATCTTCAGGAAGCTTGTTGTTTTTTAATACCTCTTCTATCTTAGAATCTAATTTTCCTAAAAACACTGGATTTATTATTATCGCATAATTGTTTTTTACTTTCTTATCTTGCTCTTTTTTCCACAGGATTACCTCACAATTATGCTCTTTAAATTCTTGAACCAAAATTTCATAAATATAATCTTTTAAGTTTTCAATAGATTTGTCCATATTTTTGTTAACCTTTTGAATTTCTTTTAAGAGTATTAAAGTAGGGTATTTAAGCCACCAGAATTCTTTCTTCATTTTCTTCCTCCCTCACATTTTTTAATTTATTATAATACGTTGTCTTAAGTTATTTATTAGGTTATTATTTAAAAAGTTAGAAAGAGAAAGGGAGGGATAAATGTGGGAAAGATTAAAGTAAAAAATCCTATTGTAGAACTTGATGGGGATGAAATGGCAAGAGTAATGTGGAAATGGATTAAAGAAGAGCTCATTTTTCCTTATTTAGACATTCCTATTAAATATTTTGATTTGGGAATCCAAAACCGAGATGCCACTTCTGACATGGTAACCCTTGAAGCGGCAAAAGCCATAAAAGAGTACAAAGTAGGGGTAAAGTGTGCTACCATTACGCCAGATCAGGAAAGGGTAAAAGAGTATAACTTAAAAAAAGCATGGAAAAGTCCTAATGCTACTATAAGAGCGTATTTAGATGGAACGGTATTTAGAAAACCTATTATTGTGAAAAATATTCCTCCTTATGTGAAGACATGGAAGAAGCCGGTAATAATAGGAAGGCATGCTTATGGAGATATATACAATGCTTTTGAATATAGGGTTGAAGAGCCTGCAGAAATTGAAGTTATTGTTAAAAATTCTGAAGTTAAAGAATTTAAGGTTCATACCTTTGATGGGAAAGGAATATTTATGGTTCTTCATAATACTGAAAAGTCTATAAGGAGTTTTGCAAAATCCTGCATAAATTATGCTCTTTCTGAAAAAGTAGATCTCTGGTTTTCTGCCAAGGATACTATATCAAAGATTTATCATGGATATTTTAAAGAAATATTCCAAGAAGAAGTAGAAAGAAGAAAAGAAGATTTTGAAAAGGCTGGAATAAATTATAGATATTTCCTTATTGATGATGCTGTGGCTCAGATATTGAAATCAGAAGGTGGGATGCTCTGGGCATGTATGAATTACGAGGGAGACGTAATGTCCGATATGATTGCTGCAGGGTTTGGAAGTCTTGGACTTATGACTTCTGTATTAGTCTCTCCTGAGGGAGAATATGAGTTTGAGGCTGCCCATGGCACTGTAAGAAGACATTACTACGAATACTTAAAGGGAAACAAAACTTCTACAAATCCTACCGCATCCATATTTGCTTGGACAGGAGGTATAAGGAAGAGAGGAGAATTAGACGGTACTCCTGAAGTAGTCAATTTTGCAAATAAATTGGAAGAAGCAACTATTAAAACCATAGAAAGTGGTATTATGACTAAGGATCTACAACCTCAAGCATATCCTCCTGTAGATAGATACTATTATACCGAGGATTTTATTAAGGCAGTAAAAGAAAGATTGGAATTTTTATTAAAGGAATAAATCTTTCCAAAACTTTAATAATTCAAAGAGATTGTTAAAGAGAAAGTTTGGATTAGAAGAGACAAGTTTTTCTTTTTGGGTGAAGGGGGAGAGAACTCCAATGGTTAGAATGTTGAGTTTTTTACTCATCTCTATATCCTCTTTTGTATCTCCTACATATATTACTTCCAAAGGTGAAAGGCTTAATTTTTTTAGTATTTTTAGAAGAGGTAAGGGATCTGGTTTTGGCTTTTCGGAATCTTCCCAAGTAATCCACCCATCTATATATTCTTCAGGATTGAGATAAGGTTTTTCTCTCTCTATATCTTCTTTAGTACTTGCGGTGACCACTCCTATTTTAAGGTTCAGTTTTTTTAAAAAGGTTAAATTTTCTACCGCTCCTTCTCTCCACTTTACCAGAGAATAATCAAAATAATCCTTCCATAGTAGATCTATTTCTTTCCAATATTTCTCTGGAATATTATGTTTTCTGTATATATCATACCAGTTTGGAGAAAATTTCTCTCTATACTCCTCTTCGGATATGATAAACCCGAATTTTTTAAAAATTTCTTTTGTGGCCTTTATACAAGCTGGAAATGAGTCTACAAGAGTTCCATCCCAATCAAAAATTATACCTTTAAGTTCCATGTTTTTATATTATATTTGCAAAAACTTCCACTAAATTTGGATCGAACTGTATACCAGCAAATTTTTTTAGTTCCTCAATGGTTTCTTCTTTTGTTTTTGCTCTTTTATATGGTCTTCCCGAGATCATCACTTCATAAGCGTCGACTATGGCAAAGATTCTTGAGACCAGAGGTATCTCTTCTTTCTTTAAACCTCTTGGATATCCTTCTCCATTCCACCATTCATGGTGAGTAAGAATGTATTCTGCAATAGGAGCAAGTTCATAAGAGGTTTCAGCAATTCTATAGCCCACTTCAGGATGGGTTTTTACTTTTTTAAATTCATCCTCAGTGAGTTTTTCTGGTTTTCTCATAATTTCTTTTGGAATTGCTATTTCTCCTATATCATGAAAGTAGGAAAGAAATATTAGAGCTTCTCTTTCTATATCGGATAGGGTAAGGATGTCTGCCATTTTGGAGACCAATTCTTTTATTTTGTTTTCATGACTTTCACTTTCAAAGGTATTTTCCCATAAGAGATTTTTGAGGGATTTGAGGACAGAATCTCTAAAGGTTTTTCCTTCTATTAATTTGTTTCTGTACATTCTATCTTCGGCTCTTTTAAGTACTTCTAACATTTTCTCGTCTTTTTCTTCCTTGGTAGCATGTCCAAGGGCAATACTTAGAGGTATAGGATGTTTTTTATCTATTTCTTGATTATATTTTTCACAGTTTTCTTTTATCCTTTCACAAATTCTTTCTACGACATCTCTAGGAGTTTTAGGAAAGATTATGACAAATTCATCTCCTCCCCATCTTGCGATAATGTCTTCTTTTCTACAAGATTTTTTCAAGATCTCTGCCACTGATTTTAATAGTTTGTCTCCCTCCTCGTGTCCAAAGGCGTCATTTACGAGCTTTAAGCCATTAAGATCTCCCATTACAATACTTATAGGAAGTTGTCTTTGAGTATCAAGCCTTTTTAGTTCTTCCTCAAAGAAGGCTCTATTGTAAAGCCCTGTAAGTTTATCATGAAAGGTAAGATATTGAATTTCTGCTTCAAAGATTTTCTTTTCTGTAATTTCTTGTGTTATTTCTATAGCACCAATAACCTTGTTTTTCTCATTTAAAATGGGATAAGACTTTATATGCCATACCCTTCCGTCGGGAGTAGTGACTTCTCCTTCAGAGACTTCTTTGGTCTCCATAGATCTTATTACGGGGCAGTTTATACATGGAGTGTCTCTATAGTGCCAGAGCTTATAGCATTTTTTATCTGTAATGTTTTTGAGATCTAAGTCTAGGGAGATTTGGGCTGATTTATTAGCATAGACTATATTCATGTCTTTATCCAATACTATAACCATTTCTTTTAAGGTATCAAGAATTAATGTTTCAATTAATTTTTCATTTAATTCTTTCATACTTTTATCACTCCAAAAATTTCCTAATAATCTCTTCTAAGTGCTCTAAACTTTTATACTCTATAGTAATTTTACCTTTATTAGGGCTTTTAGGCTGAATTTTTACTCTGGTGCCTAAATATTGCTCCAGTTTTTCCTCAAGAGATCTTATCTCAGGAATTTCTATTTCATTCCTAATTTTTCTTTTTTTTACAAGGTCTTCGATTTCTCTTACAGATAGTTTTTCCCTTATTATTTTTTGGGCTAAAAGTTTTTGCATATTAGGGTCTTCTATTCCAAGTAGAGTTCTTGCGTGACCATAGGTTAAATTGCCTCTTCTTACCTCTTCTTGTATTTCAGGGGGAAGCTGAAGGAGTCTTAAAAAATTTGCTACTTCAGACCTACTTATAGAAAGTCTTTGGGCAAGCTCTTCTTGAGTTACATTAAAGGTCTCAATATAGTATTGGAATGCTTTTGCTTTTTCAATGGGATTTAAATCTTCTCTTTGGAGATTTTCAGTAAGAGCTATGTCCCAGGCTGATTGATCATCTATTTCTTTAATGATTACAGGGATTTCCTTTAATCCTGCAGTTTTTGCAGCATGGTATCTACGTTCTCCAGCTACTATTTCGTAATAATCTCCTTTAGGTCTTACTAATATGGGTTGTAGAAGCCCTAACTGTTTTATTGATTCTACTAACTCCTGAAGGGTTTCTGGATTTAAAGTTTCTCTTGGTTGGTTTGGATTGGGAACTATTTTATCTATAGGTATTTTTTCTATAAGTTTTTCTTCCTCTCCTATTAGGGCTTCAAGTCCTCTACCTAAGCCCTTCTTTTGAGAAGACACGTTGTATCACCTCTTTTGTGATTTCTCTATAAGCTTCTGCTCCTGAGGAATCTGGAGCATATTCAAAAATAGATTGGGAGTAACTTGGAGCCTCACTCAATCTTACATTTCTAGGAATAAGAGTTTTAAAAACTTTATCTTTAAAGTATTTCTGTGCTTCTTCTATAACTTGTTGGGCAAGGGTGGTACGGCTATACATGGTAAGAAGAACGCCAAGGATTTCTAAGTTTTGATTTAAATTTTTCCTTATCAAGTTTATGGTTTTTAATAGTTGACTGATTCCTTCTAAGGCATAATATTCACATTGAAGAGGAATAAGGACATAGTCTGAAGCAACTAAGGAATTAACTGTTAAGAGTCCTAAGGATGGGGGAGAGTCAATAAGTATTATGTCAAAATTTTCTTTTATTTTATCTAGGATTTCTTTCAGTTTTAATTCTCTAAAAAGCATAGATACTAATTCAATCTCTGCACCTGCAAGGTCTATATTTGAAGGAATAATAAATAAATTTTCCCTTACCTTATTTTTTCCATCTCCTAAGGAATAAATTACTTTTTCTATAGAAACCTCTTCAATAAGAGCTGAATAAAGATTAGGCTTTTGATTTTTAAGATTAGATATACCACTCGTAGTATTCCCTTGAGGATCAGCATCTACCAAAAGAATTTTCATCCCCTGTTCAGCTAAAGAGTAACCTAAATTTATTACTGTAGTAGTCTTACCTACACCACCCTTTTGATTGGCTACGCTTATTATTTTACTCATTGCTCTCTTTTGTAATGTTTCACGTGAAACAATTTTTAAAGTTCTTTTTTCATCTCCTCTACTTCTTTTTCGCCCTTTTTATAGAAGTTTTCCTCTTCCTTATCAAGCTCTTTTAATAAAGTTAAGAATTCTCCGGCGTGTACTTTTTCTTCATTAGCAATATCATAGAGCACTTTCTTGGCAAGGGGATCGTTAGTGGCTTCCGCTATCTCTTCATATAATTGGATAGCTTCATATTCTGCAGCAACAAATAATCTTATAGCTCTTATTAATTCCTCTTTACTAATCTTTCTTCCCACACCTAAAACCGAATAAGGAGTACCAAATTCAGGCATTCTTAAACCTCCCCTTGAAAAATTTTAGTTCTTATTATAGCATATAAAGCTATGATTGGGAATTCAGAAAGCAAAAGAGAAATTGTCATATCTGTATTAATAGCATCTTTTTTGACAAGTTTTATAGGCTCTGCTATAAACATAGCCATCCCTGTGATGGGAAAGGAATTTAAGCTTAACAATGTGGCTCTTACCTGGTTAAACACTTCTTTTCAACTTTCTGCTGCAACTTTTCTTCTTACTTTTGGGAAACTTGCTGATATAAAAGGTAGAAGAGAATTATATTATTTAGGAATTTTCATCTTTGCTTTTGGGGTTTTTCTCTCTATTTTTTCTATGAGTTACTCCTTTTTACTTTTGTCCAGGATTATTCAAGGTATAGGCAGTTCTATTATATTTGCCACATCTTCAGCTATATTAACTTCTCTTTATCCTCAAAGAAGGGGCTATATCCTTGGGATATATACCACATTAGTTTACTTAGGATTATCCTTTGGACCTATTTTAGGAGGTTTTCTAACCCAGTACGTAGGTTGGAAAGGTATTTTTGTTTTTACTTTGATATTAAGTATACTTAGTATGATTTTAGGATTGTTTTATAGGGAAAGGGAGTCAAAAAGGGAAGAAAAGTTAGATATATGGGGGACAATCCTCTTTTCCTCTTTTGTTTTTTTATTTCTTTTTGGAACAGCGCAAATTTTAAAACCTATGGGGATCATTAGTACTATAGCTGGAATTATTATTCTCCTTTTGTTTTATTTTTTAGAAAGAAAAGTCAAAGATCCTTTAATTGATGTAGAGCTTCTTATAAATAATAAAAATTTTACTTTTGCCAATATTACTGCTCTTATAAATTATGCCTCTACTTTCGGGGTTTCTTTTCTTTTGAGTCTTTATCTTCAGAATATAAAGGGGATTTCTCCAAGGGATGCAGGATTGTTTCTTATATTTCAACCTTTGACTCAAGCCTTATTTTCTTCCTGGGCTGGAAGACTTTCTGATAAGAAGAGACCAGAGATTTTAGCTTCTACAGGAATGTTTATTATTGGTATTTTTCTTTTTCTTCTTTCAAAACTTAGTCCTCGGAGTCCTATTTTCTTAATACCTATTTATGGTACATTTTTAGGCTTTGGTTTTGCTTTATTTTCATCTCCTAATACTAATATCGTTATGGGGTCTGTAGATAAGAAAGATTATGGTTTTGCTTCTTCTTTTCTTGCCACTATGAGGGTTATAGGACAAAGTTTAAGTATGGTTATGGTGAGTTTAATTTTTTCTTTAAATAATGACTTGATGAATTCTTATGGGACTCTTATGATAATATATGGAATTTTGTGTTTTGTAGGGGTTTTTCTATCTATAAAGAGACATGAGGTTCGTAAAACTTTTTAGCTTTTTGATTGTTTTCTTATTTCTTGGAAACTATATTCTTTCTTTTGATGAAAAAGAATTAGCCCTCAATATAAGGTTGGTTTTATGATTTTTAAAGAAAATTCTATGAGCGATTTTTTTATGCTGTGTTTTGGGACTTTGACATTGAGCATATGTATGATTTAGAGCATGTCTGGGTTTATATAAAAGGAAATTGGCATGGAAAGTATAGAAATTTTGAAGAGTTTCAAGTAATTGATGGACATCCTGTAATTTATGCTCAGCCAGGAAAGCATAGTTTTGCTTCTGTAAAAGAATATTTTAACGGAGATTTATTTAATTACTTGAGAACCATAATTTCTTGTAAATTTTTTGCAGGGAAGAGTGGGATTCTACAAAAAGGATACAATATAGAATTGAAAAGAGGAGATGAAGAGTTTAAGAAAGAAATCCCAGAAAGAATAAGTTATCTTTTAACCAATATAAGGGAAAATTTTAATTTTCCCTTAACCTATTCTTATAGCAATTTAATCATACATTAAATGTCCTTTAAGATTTGTGTTTTATGATTTAGAATGAAAAAAAATTCAGGAGGTGTAAATCATGAAAAAATGGTTCTTAATCCTTATGATCCTTCTTATCTCATCGGGAGCCTTTGGACAACAGGTAGTCATTAATGGCGCTGGTGCTACTTTTCCATATCCTCTTTATTCTCGATGGTTTTACGAATTTGAAAAAGAGACAGGTATAAAGATAAATTATCAGTCGGTGGGTAGTGGGGCTGGAATTCAACAGGCAAAAGCTGGTACTGTGGATTTTGGAGCCAGTGATGCTCCTCTTCCTGGAAAAGAACAAGAGGAATCAAAACTTGTTATGATACCAACTGTAGCAGGGAGTATTGCCATTGTATATAATCTACCTAACGTGGAAAAGGGTTTAAAGTTAACAAGGGAGCTTATTGCAGATATATATCTTGGAAAAGTTAAAAGATGGGATGATCCAAAGATAAAGGCTTTTAACAAAGATATTAATCTTCCTAATATTCCTATAGTGGTGGCAAGAAGGTCCGATGGAAGTGGAACTACCGCTATTTTTACCAACTTTTTATCTGCAGTAAGCCCTGAATGGAAAGAAAAGGTAGGAGCTGGTACCTCGGTAAACTGGCCTGTAGGAATCGGGGGAAAGGGTAATGAAGGAGTTGCTGGAATAGTTAAGAATACTATTGGAGCCATAGGTTATGTAGAGTTTGCTTATGCTGTTCAAAACAATTTAAACTATGCTCAAATAAAGAATAAATATGGAACCTTTGTCTATCCATCCATAGAGACTGTTAAATATGCAGCATCTTTCTTTAAATTACCCGAAGATTTTGCAGTTTATATAGTGGATGCGCCAGGCAAGAATAGCTATCCTATAGCAGGATATACCTTTTTACTCCTTAAGAGAGAGTATCAAGATTTAGAAAAAGCAAAGGCAATTATAAAGTTTATCACATGGGCTTATGAGAAAGGTGATAAATATGCTGAGGAGCTCCTTTATGTTCCTCTTCCTGATAATGTGAAAAAATTGGCTCTAAAGAAGTTAGAGCTTATAACCTATAAAGGTAAAAAAGTGGTAGATCTTTTGAAATAGTTGAATTGCAATAGGTTTAGAATCTTCTTTGGGAGGGTATGTCCCTCCCTTTTATTTTTGATATAATTTTTTACTATGATTTTTGAGAGGTTAGAAAAAGCGAAGGTTATAAAAAGGGAGAAAAGATTTAGATTATATGTAGATTATCAGGGAAAAGAATTACTCACATATCTTCCCAATTCAGGAAGGCTTCAGGATATCGTATATCCTTCTGCTACAGTGTATGTAAAGAGGAGAGAGGATAAGAAAAGAAAAACCCTTTATGAAGCAGTATTAGGAGTCCAAAATGGAGTACTGGTTTCTTTGAATGCAAGTCTTGCTAATAAAATTTTTGAAGAGAATCTTTTTCGTTTTCCTGTAAAAGTAAAAGAGTTGAAAAGAGAATTTAATTATCATGGGAAAAGATATGATTTTTTAATAAATAGTAAAATCCTTGTGGAAGTAAAATCAGTTACCTTAGTCAAGAATGGAGTAGGAATGTTTCCTGATGCTCCCACAAAAAGAGGCTCAGAACATTTAGAATTTATGAAAGATTGGATCTTTGAGAAATGGGTGATATTTGTGATCCAAAGAGAGGATGTAAGATTGTTTAAGCCTAATAAAGATCTTGATGAGAGGTTTTATCAGGCCACTCAGGTTCTTAAGAGAAGTGGTGGAGTGTTTTTTGCCTTTACCTGTTATGTGAGTGAATTTGGTATAGATTTTAAGGAGTTTGTAGATGTCCAAATATAAATCTGCTTTGGAGAAGATAAAAAGTATAGAGGAAATTGCTTATCCTGTTGTAGAGAAAAGAATAAGAGAGTTTGAGGCACTTGGAAAGTATGGGGACGAGTTGGATCTTTTCTCGGAGCTTTCTTTTTGTGTTCTTACAGCTAACTGGTCTGCTCAAGGAGGAATCAAGGCTCAAAATATTATAGGCAAGGTAAATTTTGCCCAATTATCCTTAGAAAAGTTAGTAGAAAAGTTAAAAGAAGTGGGGCATAGATATCCTATTACTAGGGCAAAATTTATTGTGGAAAATAGAAAGCTTATTGGTAGTTTAAGAAACATATGGAGAAAGCCAAGTATAGAGGCGAGAGAGATATTGATAAGAGAGGCAAAGGGTATAGGGTGGAAGGAGGCAAGCCATTTTTTAAGGAATACAGGGAAATTGGATGTAGCTATTCTGGATAAGCATATATTAAGATTTCTTTTTAACGAAGGAATAATTAATGAAATACCTAAGAGCTGGACCTGGAAAAAGTATGAAAATATCGAGAAAGAATTTACTGAGCTTTCTTCTCTTTTAGGAAAGACTCCTGGTGAGACCGATCTTTATATATGGTATTTATTAAAAGGTAAAGTTGAAAAATAGTTTTTAAACAAGGGCTTTTTGAATATCTTTCAAGGAGAAGATAACTTCGCCAATTTCTCTTACTCTTATTTTTATCTTAGGATCTTCTTCTTCTATGGTTATGGTAAATCTAATCCTTTCTCCCTGATTCCATGAAAAGGGTGTTTCTTTATTTACCTCAATTTTTCCTCCTTCTATATTTATCTCTTCAATGTGAAGGGGCATAATATAATTTACAGCCTCAAAGGAGAAAGTTTTATTGTCTCTTTTTATAGAATTTCTGTCTATCATTTGAATAAAATAAGATAAATAGGGATTTGAAAAGAACATGTTTTTCTCCTCCTTTATGCCTTCATGGATTTTATCAGGAAAGTCAGAAATTATTGCAAACACATTTATACTTTTGAAAAACTTTGCTTTTTCCACATCATTTACAGTCCAGGGTATAAGGCGATGGTAATATCCTTCATATATTTCATGGACATAATTAAAATTTGGCTTTAAGAAATCAGATTTTGCTAAATAATTTTCAAGCTCCGATTTGGTGGGCTGGTGAACGTAAAGAAAAGCAATTTTTATCTTTGAATCCTCCTTTTTCAAACGATAAAGTCCATCATGCCAAAAGGATGAAATAATGTATTCTTTTAGATCAAATTTTTTTACTACCTCATATACTTCTCTAAAATCTTCTGGATTCTTTACTTCTATGTCCACAAATTTTTTCATATTTTTTACTAAGGCAAGAGCTTCCTCCAATTTAGCAATCTTTTCTCCTTGAATTTTTATATCCTTTATCTCATCAAATTTGGATTCTCTTATATTTTTGTCTATGCCAGTAAGTCTTAACAAGCTTTCATCGTGGGATAATGTTAAAACGCCATCTTTTGTTTTTTGGACATCAAGTTCAATTCCATCAGAAGTTTTTAATGCTTCTTCAAAACTTTTGAGGGTGTTTTCTGGGAAATAAGCACATCCCCTATGTCCAAGAATAAGCATGTTTATTCCTCCTCTTTTTTAGGTTCTCCTCCTTGAACCTGAAGAAGCATTAAAAGAGATAAAGTAAAGAATACTCCTCCTAAGGGAAATATTACAAAACGGGTTTTTAATAAATCCGCAAGAAATCCAGCAAAAGGAGGTGCTACAATACTGGCAAGCTGGGAGGAAAAGTAATAGAAGCCTGTATGGGTTCCTTGACTTTTAAGGTTTCCAAGATCAAGCACCATAGGAAGAGAATTAATATTGATTAAAGCCCAAGAAATTCCGCCTAATATAAAAATAATTCTTGTGATGAAAAGACTTTCAAAAATAATTAATCCTATAAAGGCAAGAATCATTCCTAAGAGTCCTATCATTATGGTTCTTTTTCTTCCTATTTTTTTAGCAATGAATCCTGAGGGAATAGAAAAGATCATGAAAGTTAAAGCAAGAATTCCAAGATTAATTTTTGAAATACTTTCTCCAAGGGTAGGATCTATTCCCTTCTCTAAAGCCATGTATACAGAATAAAAGGTCTCTACTGCATTAAATCCTATAAACCAAAAGAATATAGCAAGAAGCAAGAATATTAGGTTCTTGTCTTTAATATTTATAAGTTTTTTAAAAGAAAGCTCAGTTTCTTCTTCCATTTTTGTCATTATAATAGAGTCCTTAGTTTCCTTTATAGCTAAAAATATTACTAACACAGAAATTAATTGAATAATTCCTGCAATGGCAAATCCTAAGGGTCTGTTTACTACTGATATTCTTCCCACAAAGAAATAGGCAAGAAGAGATCCCAATCCTCCCATGAAATTTATAATGCCATTAGCGGGAGATCGGTGTTCTGGAGCGACAAGATCGGGCATAAGAGATATTACAGGTCCTCTTCCTACTGCTTGGGCAATATTCATGAGAAGGATTATCAAAACAAGAAGGATAAGAGAGGGGGTATTTATGCCAAAGAAAATGGGAATCCAAGGTATCAGAGAAAATAAAATGGCACCTATAGGAAGTGAAGTTATAATATAGGGCATTCTTTTTCCTATTTTGGTTAAGGTACGGTCTGAAAGGACACCAATTAAGGGAATAAGAAAGATGGCAAGGATATTATCTAAATTCATTACCCATCCTACAGCAAAGCTTGATATTTTATAAGTTTTTTGGAGTATTATAGGAATATCGGTATTATATATGGACCACAGGAGAGATATAGATAGAAAGCCAAAGCCTAATAAGAAGATTTTAAAAAAATTAAAGCCTCTATTCATTTATACCTCCCCATCTCTTTTAGGATATATTTTAACATAAACATAAGTTAGGTTATAATACATCTATTAAGGGAGATTTAAATAATGAGTGGGGAGTTTCATTATAACATAGAGTTATATCCTGAAGATTCCAAAAAGCTTCTTCTTTTGGAATTGGAGGTTCCCGAAGGAATTAAAGAAATAATTATTAAAGCTACTCTTGAACCTGAATACTTGTCCCATGAGGAATCTAAAAGATTGATTAAAGAAGCTATAAAAACTTATATTTCTCAAGGATTTGACCCTTTAGATATAAAACAGGTGCCTAATGATATCTTGGAGAAGATAATAAGAGGATTTTCTCCACTGAAAAATGTGGTGAATATAAGGGTATTGGATGCTGAAGGAAATTTTAGGGGAACAGGGGATCAAAGGTTTACCAAAGGGATTCCTATAAAGATTGGGGTTTGTGATAGTACTGTTGGTTGTGTATCAGGTGAGATAAAAGCTGGAATTTGGAAGCTGATTCTTGAAATAAAGCAAATTTTAAAAAAATGTATCTTGAACATAGTGGTTTATCTTCATCGGGAAGAGATCACTAAGGTGAAGGATATTATACTTTCCTATAATCCTGTTGTGAGAGAGCCTTATGATAAAAGTGGGTGGGTAAAGGGAGATGTTCATCTTCATTCCTATCATAGTGATGGAGAGCTCTCTATAGAAGAGCTTATAAAGTTTAGTATAAAAAGGGGACTTGATTTCATATTTCTTACTGATCATAATAAAATTTCAGGTTTTCATACTATTGAGTGGGAATTTTATCCTATTTATGGAGGTATTGAATTTACTACCTTTTGGGGGCATTTTCTGGGCTTAGGGATTAAGGAATATATTCCCTGGGATCTGGCAAATCCTGAGGTAGGAATAAGAAAGTTAAGTGAAAGGGTGCGATCTCAGGGAGGAGTTTTTTGTGTAGCCCATCCATATACTATCTCCGCCCCTGTATGTCCTGGATGTAGGTGTGAACTTTATCTTGATTATAATTTTGTAGATGCTATGGAGGTGTGGACAGGATCTTTTGAAATGAGAAGATTTGAGATTACCGAAGCTTTGAAAAAATGGAGAGAGCTTTTGAAAAATGGATACAGAATAACTGCTCTGGGAGGCTCTGATATGCATAAGATTGAGGATATAAAGGAGGATGTACCCCTAGTTTATGCGTATGTAGAAGATTTAAGTGAAGAAAGTATTTTAAAGGCTATCAGAGAAGGTAGGGTTTATATTACCACAGGTCCCCAAGTAGAGTTTTATATAAATGGCCATTCTATAGGAGAAAATGTAGATTTTAAAGAGGATTTAATTCTTAAATACTCTTGTGAGAAGGAAAGTGAACTTAAGATCATATACAATGGGGATGAGTACATAAAAATACCAGGCACTAAAAAAGGGGCTTTTCATCTAAAGCTTAAAGACCCTGGCTATGTTTATTTAGAGTTTTGGGAAGGAAAAAAACTCATTGCTTTTACTAATCCCATCTATTTAGCATAGGAGGGGCGCCATTGCCCCTCCTAATTTTATACTCCTGAAAAGGCGTTAAATCCACCATCAATAGGTATTACCGCTCCAGTCACAAAGGAGCTTGCTGGAGATGCAAGCCATATGATAGTTCCTATAAGCTCTTCTGGCTCTCCAAATCTTCCCATGGGGGTATGTTCGATTACCGCTTTACCCCTTGGTGTGAGAGATCCGTCTTCATTTAAAAGGAGATACCTGTTTTGGTTAGTTATAAGGAATCCAGGGGCAATGGCATTTACCCTTACCTTAGGGGAGAACTCTTTTGCTACGTATACTGCAAGCCATTGAGTAAAGTTAGCTACCGCAGCCTTTGCTGCGGAATATCCTACTACTCTTGTTAAAGGTCTAAAGGAGGACATAGAAGCAAAGTTTATAATTACTCCTCCATCGGGATTTTCCACCATCATCTTTCCGATTATCTGGCTTGGAATAATGGCTCCCGCAAAAAGATTTATGTTTACTACTTTTTGAATAGATTCTACAGGAAGATCCCAGAAAGTTACTTTATCTGATGTCACTGCTTCAGGGATATTTCCTCCTGCTGCATTGAGGAGGATATCAATCTTTCCAAACATATTCTTAACTTTTTCTGCTACTTCTTTTACGTTTTCCTTTTCTAAGGCATTCATTACAAAACCTTCTGCAGTTATTCCCATACTCTTTAATTTCTCTACTTGAGCCATTAAAGCCTTTTCATTTATATCTGTTAGAACTATTTTTGCTCCTGCCTTTCCCAATCCCTCTGATATGGCAGAAGCTAATATTCCTCCTCCGCCAGTAAAAAAGGCTACTTTGTCTTTTACTGAAAAAAGTTCCTCAATATAACTCATTATTAACACCTCCTATTCTAGTTTTTCCCATTCAGTATGAAAGATTCCTTCTTTATCTATCCTTTCATAAGTATGGGCTCCAAAGAAATCTCTTTGAGCTTGAATTAGGTTGGCGGGAAGATTTTCAGTAGCAAGGGCAAAATAGTAGTCAAGGGCAGAATTTAAGCAGAGAAGAGAAATTCCGGATCTTTTGCCTATATCTGAAATTTTCTTTACAGATTCTATTTTGTCTTTTAGGAAATTTACTGTTTTTTCTGAGGCAAGAAGATTAGCATTCTGAGGATTTTCTTTTATAATTTCCCTTAAGAAGTTTAGAATTTTAGCCCTTATAATGCATCCACCTTTCCAGATTCTTAATACTTCCGAAAGATCTATATTGTAATTAAGGACTTTTGAGGCTTCGTCTATAAGCCAAAGTCCTTGAGAGAAAGATATAAATACACCAAAAAGTAATGCCTTTTCAAGATCTTTAAGGATTTCCTCTCGATTTAAGGATATACTTTCTTTTGATACTGGAAGTGTTTTAGAAAGTTCTACTCTTAAATCTTTGAAATGGGATATAATTCTTGCTTCTACTGCCATATTTAAAGTGGGGGTTGGAATTCCAAGATCAAGGGCAGTTTGAGCAGTCCATTTTCCTGTACCTTTTTGCTCTGCCTTGTCTAATATAAGTTCTACAAGGGGTTTCCCTGTTTCTTCATCTTTTACCCTCATTATCTTATAGGATATTTCCATTAGAAAGGAATTAAGCTCTCCATTATTCCAGCTTTCGAACACTTTACCTATTTCTTCTGAGGGCATATTTAGTACTTTCCTCATAATATCATAGATTTCTGCAATAAGCTCC
Source organism: Dictyoglomus turgidum DSM 6724 (assembly GCF_000021645.1). Classification (NCBI taxonomy): domain Bacteria; kingdom Pseudomonadati; phylum Dictyoglomota; class Dictyoglomia; order Dictyoglomales; family Dictyoglomaceae; genus Dictyoglomus; species Dictyoglomus turgidum. Next base: position 193,014 of record NC_011661.1, on the reverse strand, counting down.
ATTATGGCATACTCAATTCCGTTATGCACCATTTTTACAAAATGTCCTGCGGAATCATCTCCCACATAAGTACAACAGGGACCATCTTCGGTTTTGGCTGCAATCTTAAGAAGCATTTCTTCTACAAGTTTATAAGCCTCTTTTGTACCACCAGGCATTAAAGACGGTCCATGAAGGGCTCCATATTCTCCTCCAGAAACTCCCATTCCAAGATAAAGAATTCCCTTGTCTTTCAATTCTCTGATTCTTCTTGAAGTATCTCTAAAGTAAGAATTACCTCCATCAATAATTAAATCTCCAGGCTCTAAATAGGGTAAAAGCTCTTGGATCATCTCATCTACAGGCTGTCCTGCCTTGACCATGAGGATTATCTTTCTGGGTTTTTCAAGGCTTTCTACGAAGGACTTTAAATCATAATAGGGATCAATTTTTTCTTCTTTTACCCTTTTTTCTATAAACTCTTTAGTTCTTTCAGGAGTTCTATTATAGACTGAAACTGAGAATCCATTCCTTGCAATATTTAACGCTAAATTTTGTCCCATCACAGCCAAACCTATTAAGCCTATATAATTTTTCATATCTATAACCTCCTTTTATAGTTGGTTATGCATGGAAAAAGCTTCTTTTAAATTATGGGTTAGTTGGACAAAAAATTCAAATTTTTTATTGTAGTATTCTTTTTTTTCTTTATTTGGGCTATATACTTTTTCGATTTTTACAAGTTTTTCTGTAGCTTCTTTGTAGGATGAAAATTCTCCCAACATAGTAAATCCAAGAACTGCAGATCCAAGGAGAGCAGGCTCTTCTACTCTTGTTACTGCCACTTCTAATCCCATAATATCTGCAAGAATCTGCATCCATGTGTCAGATTTTGTTCCTCCGCCTCCTGCTCTAACTTCTTTTACTTCAATTCCTAATTCTCTTAGAGTTTCGTAAAGCATTCTTATAATATATGAAACTCCTTCCATTCCTGCTCTTACTATATGGGCTTTAGTATGGTGAGGTCTTAAACCAAATAAAACTCCCGAAGCAATGCTTCCTATGTCAGGATTTCTTTCTCCTGTAAGATAGGGAAGAAAGAATAAATTATCCGACTCTATGTCTTTTGCTATTTTGCTTTGCTCTTCATAGCTTAAATTAAATAAATTATCTCTATACCATTTAAGTATAATTCCTGCATTATTTATACCACCACCTGGAAACCACTTCCCATCAAAAAAGTATGGCACTTGAATTCTCATTTTTTGAGGGTCATCAAATACTACCTTAGGATAAGGTACTCTAAACATGGCAGTAGTACCTATATTAATTACTCCTATACCATCTCCTCCTAAGGCTCCAATTCCACTCCCTACTGCTCCACCATCATAAAGTCCTACCCCTAAAAGTACTTCCCCCTTTAATCCTAAAAGGTTAAGGGTACTTTTTGGTAGCTTCCCTAAAATTTTGTCTGCGGAAACTACCTGGGGAAGATTCTCATATGATATACCAAGAAAATCAAGGACATAAGGATCCCAATTTAAGGTGTGTATGTTTAAGAGTTGTGTTGAAGAATCAATACTTGGTTCAGTATATAATTCTCCCATTAATTTATATATAAGGAAGGATTTAGATCCAAGATAAAATTTGGCTGAGTCAAATATTTCCTTATGTTTTTTCTTTAGCCAATAAATTCTTACAAAGGGATAATAAAGAAGGGGAGGACAGCCTGTTCTTTTATAAACCTCTTTAAAATCTACTTCTTTTAGAAGCTCATTAAATATCTCTTTAGTGCGAGTATCAAGAAGGGTTATAATGCCTGTTAAAGGCTTCATATTTTTATCTAATGGTAAAACTCCAAACATGTAAGATGAGGTTATCAGAATACCAATTTTATCTTCATATCCTTTTGTGGTCTCTCTGATAGTCTCTACAAATATGTTAAAAATTACTTCAGGCGCATGTTCTGCTTTTCCCGTATTGTCTTTTTCAAGGGGTAATTCTTTTTGGATAAGGGATAATATTTTACCCTTTTTATTGATTATTCCACTTTTTATATTAGTAGTTCCAAGATCAACTGCTAATACTAGCTTTTCTTTGTCCATGGTAATCTCTCCAATACTTCTTTATTGATTATCTCATCAGGAATCTCTTTATTTACTACCTTTTCTATATCAGAGACCACCTTATCTCCCATTCCCTTTAGGCACTCATAGGTATAGGCTGCAATATGGGGTGTTACTACTACATTTTCCATATGAAGAAGAGGGTTTTGGGGATCAGGTGGTTCATCCTTCATCACATCGAGCCCTACCCCTGCAACCTTACCTGATTTTATGGCTCTTATTAAAGCCTCCTCATCCATAAGTTCTCCTCTTGCTGTATTTATGATGATTACATTATCTTTCATCATGGAGAACTCTCTCTCTGAAATCATATGTCTGCTCTTTTCGTTCAGAGAGGCATTAAGGGATATAATATCAGAAATTTTTAACAGTTCTTCAAAGGATACAGGTTCTGCACCTTTTTCTCTCAATACTTCTGCTGGTATATTAGGGTCGTAGGCTATTACTTTTGCATTAAATCCATTTTTTAAGATCTCTCCTACCCTACTTCCAATATTGCCATAGCCTATTATTCCTACTACTTTGTCCTTCACTTCCCAACCTATAAACTGAGCTCTTTCTTCCCATTTTCCCTCTCTTGCCTTTAAAGAAGCCTCTCTTATTTTTCTGATTACTGTCATAAGAAGGGCTACTGCTGTTTCGGCTACCGCTTCTCTTTCTACTACACCTGGAACTTTTGTTACTATGGTTCCTTTTTCTGTTGCCGAGTTAATATCAATATTGTTATATCCAATGCCATGTCTTGTAATTAATAGGGTTTCATCTTTGTATTCAAAGAATTCCTCATCATAAAAAGGTGTAACACTGGCAACAATAATATTAAATCCCATAAGTTTCTCTGCTAATTCTCTTCCGTGCAGATCTCCAGGAAGAGAAAATCTTTCTACTTCTCCAATTTTTTTAAGTTTTTCCATATGTTCTGGAAAATATTTTCCAAAACTGCTAGAATTTACAACAGCAATGCGATACATAATTATTCCTCCTCGAATAAGTTCTTTAGATGTTTTTTAATATTTTCAGATACATATTGGTAATGTTCCTTCTCCTTCTGGTTTAATAGGTCATAAATCTCCTTTCTTTTTTCATCCAAAAGAACCCCATAAGATATATGAAACAGTTGTCTTACATTATCTTTGTGTAGAAATTCCATATAATCCTCTTTTATTTCTTTTGGAAATTCCTCTTTTGTAATGTTTACTTTATATGCCTTTTTACTCTCTTCTAAGTTTTCCAAAGCAATTTGATATAGCTCTACAAAAAGGTCAGGAAAGAATTTAGCTATTACTTTTACTGCTTCAAGCCAACTGGTACCCGATGTTTTTATATGGAAATTACCTTCGGTAATTTTATAGAAAATCTTGTAGATACTGAATTTATCGCTTCCTGAATGTAGGCTTAACCTGTAACCTTCTAAAGCTTTTGTTAAGGCATAATGTTTTTTGAGAGCTCTTTCAAATTCTTTAATATCACCTATATAATCTATTCCTTTTTGAAATTCTCCTGGAAACTTAGGAGCTAAACTCTTAAAGTCAATTCCTTTATCATGCAAAAACTGAGCTACGAAGAAATGATCTTCAGGAGTAGTATCTCTTTCTCCCTCATCAATAGATACTTCTATGTCGAATTCAGAAAGTTTACTTTTTAATATTTCGTATACCATCTCTACAAAGGAAAGGGCTTTCTCATAAACAATGGCAGATTTGCAAAGCTCATTATAGGATAATTCAAAATATTCCTCGTCAGAGATTTTAACCCTTTTCCCTGCATATTTATCAATAATTTTTTTAGAAAAAGAGGAAACTTTCTCATATTTTTCTTTGAGTGCTTTCTCAGAGAGATCTTTTATCTTTTCAATAAAATCACTTATATCAAGGGTATACATGGTATATCCTGCATCTATAGCTTCCATGAGATATTTTTCATCTTTAATATGATCTGCGTCAGCTCCATATTTGCCTGTATATCCTGTTTCCAAAACTCCCATAGCACTTTTTAGTAGTACATCTTTGAAATCTCTTTTAGTTTTTATGAGTTCTCTTGGAGATTGCTGAGCAAGAATTGGGAAGAGATCATATTCTTTAAGGGCAGAAAGCTGGGCTGATGTTATTAATCCTAATCTGTCTCCTGTTCCAAAGGATATCTTTTTATCGCATACTTTTGGCGAAATAGGAATTATCTCTTTTAATTTTTGGTAGTTTTCAAAATTTAGAGGATAAAGATTTACTAAAAAGTTTGTTCCTTCTATCTTTTTATCTTCAGAAAAATATGGACTTGAGAAGTAAAGGATCTGGTTTTGCTTAACTATTCCTATTTTTTTGAGATCTTTTATTTTAGCTACAAAAATATATAAATCATCATTAATTTTTCTTAAGGATTCTGAATATATGAAGATTGATAGAGGTTTTAAGGATTCGTTTAACAATTTTAACATATTTTTGTACCCTCCAATTTTTCATTCTTAATAAAAATTAAACTTTAAGACAAGAAGATTTTAACATATTTTTACATGCTACGCAATAATTCTATTTGATTAAAAAATAGATTATTTCTCCTAAAAGTCCTGAAAGAATTAGGGTTTTTGTAAGGCTTAGTTTATACTTATAACCCAGAATGAAAGCCCCAATAAATATAATAGTGCTCCAAAGGTCTGAGATAGAACTTTTCAAAATGCCATATGTTCCTGCAAGGATTAAAGAAAAAGTTACAGGAGAGAGGAGGTTTAGATACTTCTGATATTTTTCTTGATTTGTATTATGTACAAAATAGGAGGCAAAAAATACTAAGATAAAGGGAGCAAGGACAGAACTCAAGGTTGCCAATAAACTTCCTAATATCCCTCCCATCTTATACCCTAGAAAGGTTGCTGCGTTAATAGCGATAGGGCCTGGCGTGACTTGAGATATGGCAACTATATCAATAAATTGAAGATCATTAACCCATTTCTCTTGAATCACAACTAAATGTCTTATGAGAGCAATAATAGCATATCCACCGCCGAAACCAAAAAGCCCTATTTTGAAAAATACCCTAATTAATGCCCCATATATACCCATAAAATCACTACTCCTAAGGATATTAAGATTATATAAATAGGGTTAATTTTAAAGAATATTAAAAGAATGGATAACACCGTAAAAGAAAGGATATTTAATTTAGACCATTTTCTTTTCTTAATAAGTTCTAAAACTGCAACCACCATAGCGGATGCTATAGCAGGTCTTATCCCATAAAAAAATCCTTGAACTATTTTTAATTTTTCAAAACTTAGGAAAAATATGGCAATAACAAGAATTGAAACAAAAGAGGGAAGGACTACCGCAAGCCCACACATTATAGCTCCTTTTATTTTCTTCAGTTTATACCCTACAGCTACCGCAAGATTAAAAGCGATAGGACCTGGAAAAAGTTGAGCAAGGGTTAAAGTTTGTAAAAAAGTATCTTCATTCATCCAGCTTCTTTTTTTTACAATTTCTTCTAAAAAGAGGGGAACCATTACGTAGCCCCCGCCAAGAGTAAGCCACCCAATCTTTAAAAACACTAAAAATAAATCCCATAGACTCATAGAGTTTATTATAGCAATATTGCTTTTGAGTTAAAAGATGAATTTAGGAATATTCTTATTATTCTTGTGGTAAAATAAAAATACAATTATTAAAAAAATGTTAAAATAGAAGAGGTGATAGAAATAATGAAATTTCCTAAGGGGAAGCCCATATATGAAGATACCCCTTCAGGACTAATTAATTTAAAGGAGCTTGTGGCATGGATAAGAATGGAAAAGTTTGATGGGGTTTTAGAGGGAAAGATTTCAGATATTAGAACTCAGATACTAATTACCGAAGGAGAGCCCCGAAAAGCTTTTACTTATAAAGATAGTGAACTTCTTCTTCAAGATGATGAAGCTATTGATTCTTTTGTTACAGATGCTATGATGAGGGTCTCTTGCATATCTTTATATAATCTTGAAGAGAGGATTATAAAAAGTATTCTTTTAAAACTTTTCTCTAATCCGGTACTAAATGGAGATCTTAAAATCTTTGACCCTTCAGGTATTATTGATAAATGTTTGGAAAAATCAAATATTTCTCATCTTAATCTGATTTTAGATGTAAATAACTTTCATTTTTTATTTTATAACGGAAAATATTTGGGATATTATAATGAAAAAGATGGAGAATTTATTGAAGATGAGGAGAAAATTGGACTCATCCAAAATTTGAATTCTAAAATGGGATATCTATATTTTTATAATATGCCTATAAAGGACTTTGAGAAATTAAAATTTCCATCCTTGAAATTTGGAGAAATAGAAAAGAACGTAGATTTTTTAATAGAAACACTTATAGAATTTTTGAATCAATTAATAACAACTTATGTAAATATAGGAATTTATCCTGATAGGGTAAGGAAAATTGTAGAAAAAATTTTTTCCAGTCAAAATGGCTTAATGAAGGACTCTTTTATTCTTGTAGAAGATCAATTCATGATAAGACAGAATGTTATAAGTAGTTGGTATGAGGCGGTAAATCTTTTCTCTGACTTTATAAAGAACTTAAACGGTGAACTTGTCAAACTTTGGGGAAAGAAACTTTTGAATGAAAAATATACGGAGGTTTATAAGAACTATTATGAAAAGATAAAAAACCATCCTGAACTTTCCAATCTTTTTTCCTATTTGAGTCCAGAAAATATTAACTCTTAGGAGGGGAATATGGAGAAAGGGCTTAGGGTGGTGGAGGTAAGCCTCTTTTTAAGTCTCTTTGTGGTGATTCTTCTTTCTTTTTTACCTTTGCTCAATGTATCTATTTCTAATCAAATTTACGATTTTGTATACCTTTTAGCAGAAATAATAGGCCTTTTGTTTGCTTTAATCTATGCATTAAAGATAGATAAAAATCAAAAGCTGTGGTTGGGATGGTTTTTCATTCTCCTTGGTTTGGGGGCGTATTTCCTAAAGGATCTTTTAAATTTTTTAGATCAACAAAATCTTTCGGGTATTTTGGGAATACTGTCTTTTATATTAATCTTTGTAGGAATTCTTATATTTATAATATTTATTAGTAATTCTTTAAGATTAAGATTGACTTTTAATGAAAATTTCCTACTTGTTATAAATGCTATTTTACTCTTCATATTGATTTTGCAGGTAGGACTTCTTCCTACCCTTTTAAGTAAAGATCCCCTGTGGGATAAAGTAATAAGTGTAATTTATCTTCTTGGAAATTATTTTATTCTTGTAGTATTCATGATTTTATTTCTTACCGTTACAACTAACTTTTGGGGTGGTGAAATAGCGAGAAATTATTATCTTCTTGCTCTTGGAATAGCCCTTTTATCTGTTGCAAGTATTATATTTTCATATGTATTAGGAAGTTATGAGTTACTAAAACTTGATAAAATAATATACCTTGGCGCTTATCTTGTAATTGTCTATGCCATAGTGAAAGAGGGATTAATGCATGCGGTTTAATGTTTGGGATTATGGAGTAAATTTTGGATCTCCTAATAAAAAATGATGAAATATTATCTTTTGAGAAAGTAAAATAACCTCCTCAAATAGTGCTATAATATTTGTTATAAAAAATTTCACATAATGGAGGTAGACATATGGAGAAAAGAACTGATGTACTAATCATAGGCGGTGGACCCGCAGGGATTGTTTGTGCTTCAACTGCTAAAAACTACTATCCTGATAAAAAAATTACTGTTCTTAGAAGTGTTCAAAATAGCGTGGTTCCTTGTGGTATTCCTTATATGTTTTACAGTCTTAAGAAGCCTGAGGATAATAAAATGGGTTATGCAGGACTTGAGAGTGCAGGAATAGAAGTATTGGTGGATGAGGCAGTAAGTATAAATAGAAAGGAAAAATATGTGGAGACAAAAAGTGGAACTAAGTATTATTATGAAAAATTAGTCCTTGCTACAGGATCTCTACCTATTATCCCTAAAATTACAGGAATAGAAAAAAAGAATATCTTCTCCATTTATAAGAATCTTGATTATTTAAAGGATGTAGTTGAAAAGGTAAAAGAATCTAAAAATGTACTTATTCTTGGAGGAGGATTTATTGGAGTAGAGATAGCAGATGAGATCTCTAAATTAGAAGGAATAAACGTTTATCTTGTAGAGATGCTTCCTCACCTCCTTGCTCAGTCTTTTGATAAAGAATTTTCTGTACTTGTAGAAGAAAAATTAAGATCCAAAGGGGTTAATGTTCTTACCAATGCTAAAGTGATTGAATTTATTGGAGATGAAAAAGTTAGAAGGGTGAAACTTGAGGATGGAAGAGAAATAGATGTGGATGTAGTTCTTTTGGGAATAGGAGCAAGACCAAATTCTGAATTAGCAAAAAATACAGGGCTTGAAGTTATAAGTACAGGGGCTATATGGGTTGATGAATATATGAGAACATCTGATCCTGATATTTTTGCCATTGGAGATTGTGCCTTAAAGAGAGATTTTTATACCAGAAGAAATACGGCTGTAATGCTTGCTTCTACTGCCACTGCTGAAGCAAGGATAGCTGGAGCTAATCTATATAAGATTAAATTGATAAGAGAAAATAAAGGTACTATTGCTGTTTATTCTACTTATGTAGATGGGCTTGTTCTTGCTTCAGCTGGACTTACAGAGAGTAATGCTGTGAGGGAAGGTTTCGAAATAGTAACAGGAACTTTTGAAGGAATTGATAAACATCCTGGAACTCTTCCTGGAGTAAATAAAACAAAAGTAAAACTTATTTTCTCAAAACATTCTGGAGTTTTACTTGGGGGGCAAATTGCAGGTGGAATGTCTTTTGCAGAGCTTATTAATTTGATTGGGGTTGCTATTCAACAGAGAATGACCGCTTCAGAACTTGAAACTCTTCAGATGGCAACTCATCCCTATTTGACCTGTGCACCTACAGTTTATCATGTAGTAATGGCAGCTCAAGAGGCAATAAGTAAAATTTAAAGATAAGATTTTTACTTATTTCTCATAGGGGGAGAGAGTTTTTAAACTTGACAGAGGTATATAGGGATATATAATATATATAGACAAAATTAATATATCTAAAATCTCAATGGGGAGGTGAAAGTATGTTAAGAAGATATTGGGATCCCTTTGAGGAAATAAGACATTTACAAAGAGAAATGGATAGATTATTTGCTGATTTCTTTGGTGAAACTACAGCAATTGAGGAAAGAAGAGGGGCTTATGCTCCTGCCATAGATATGTATGAGACTGATGAGAATATTGTGGTAAAAGCTGAACTTCCAGGCTTCAAGCCTGAAGATGTAGATATAAGTGTAACAGAAGATAGCGTAATTATCCAAGGCGAAACTAAAGAAGAGGAAGAAGTAAAAAGGGAAAACTTCTATAGAAAGGAAAGAAGAATAGGTAGAATCTATAGAAGAATAGACTTACCAAAGCCTGTAGTACCTGACAAGAGCGAGGCTGTATACAAGAATGGAATACTGACTTTGACATTGCCTAAGGCGAAACCTGAAAAACTTGAAGGGATCAAAATAAAGATCAAAGAAGAGAAATAAAAAGAAGGCGGGGTCTCTTCCCGCCTTCTTTTTAAAATTCTGTTTTCCCTGTAAAGTTGAAATTTTCTACTTTTATAGCTGGTACTTTAGAAAATCCCATACTTGGAACAAGAATTGCTTCCTTAGATATTTCCACCACATTTGTAAGGGCTTCTACAAAGCTTTGAGTAAATCTTAAATTCTTTAATGGCTTTTTAATTTTTCCGTTTTCAATTAAGAAGGTTCCGTCTCTGGTCATGCCTGTAGCGAGGACTCTTATAGGATCGAGGAAGGCATTTACATAATGAAATCTTGTGACTAAGATTCCTCTTTCTGTTTCACTAATTATCTCCTCAAGGGATTTTTCCCCAGGAGCAAAGAAAAGATTTAGAGGAGCAGGACCCCAGGAAGGGGGTGGAAGAGCATGTCCAGTGGATTTTTTTTCCTCTTTTACTGCGGTTGCAGTGTCATATACTGGTCCCATAGGAATACCGTTTTTAATAAGGTCTACCCTCTTTTTGGGCACTCCTTCAAAGTCTATGGGAATTACAATGCCTTCTGGATTTAACCCATCGTCAAAAATATTTATAAAATCTTTAAATATTTTTTGTCCCATGTAGAGATTTAAAAAAGATCTTTTTTCTTGGACTGCTTTTGCCGAAAATCCAAAATAAGAAAGCATCTCAAGAAGTTCTCCTACCGCAAGGGGCTCAAGAATCACTGTATAACTTCCAGGATCAATTTCTTCAGGATTTTTACTATCTATACATTTCTGTAAGGCTCTTTCAGAAAGTTCTTCAAAGTTAATATTATTAAGATTTTTTCCTATTTCTTCCTGATATCCTGAACCATCTCCCATATACATAACTTTACCATGAGCATAGGAATAAACAGTATAAGCTTTTACTCCTTTTGAGTTCATAATTCCAAATTCACTTATATTTTCTGATAAAGCTCCAAAGGTTTCTAAGTTGTGTTTTTCCCCCTTTTCTGTGAAAATTTTTACAAGATTTGCTCTTAATTCAGGAGATGGGTTGATGAGTTTTTTTTCATGGCTTGGAATGGGTTCTGGTTCTGGGAGATATAACTCTTCTGTTTCGGGTTGGGCTTTTAAAAGCTCATCTAAGTCTTTGATTAATTTATCTATTTTCTCTATATCAAGATCACTGGTGTTTATTATGATTTTTCTTTTTCCCTCACCAGCTCTTATAGTAAGAGATAGGTTCTCTTCGGCTACATTTTGATGGATAATATTATTGGCAAATCTTGTTAGTTCTTGATTATTAATAGCCAAACTTACTTCTTTCCTCTCAAAGGGTATTTTATCAAGAATATTTTTTAAAAAGCTTAAAATTTTATCTTCTCCCCACATTATTTACCACCTACCTTTACTTTTTTAAATCTTGCAGGAGCAACCCCATGACCTACTCTTGCAACTTGCATTGGCTCTCCCTTACCACAATTAGGTACTCCCCATACTCTCCAAGATTTTTCATCGGCTATAGCATCACAACTTCTCCAAAACTCATAGGTTATCCCTGTATAATATGGATTTTTATAAATTTTTCCAAGTTTTCCATCTTTTATCTCGTAAGCTATTTCACAGCCAAAGTGAAAATTTAATCTTTTATCATCAATAGACCAATTTCTGTTTACAGCCATGTATACTCCTTCATCGGTAGAGGCAATAAGATCTTCATAAGGCATATCTCCTGGAAGAAGGTTTATGTTGGTCATTCTTATTAAAGGAATTCGGTTCCATCCATCAGCTCTCATAGTACCATTAGATTTTTCTCCAAAGAGTGCTGCAGTTTCTCTGGATGTTAAATAACCTACGAAAAGTCCGTTTTTTACAAGATAATTCTTTTGAGCAGGTACTCCTTCGTCATCAAAACCAAAACTTCCAAGTCCATAAAGATGAGTTGCATCAGCAACAATATTGACTATCTCCGAGCCATATTGGAAGTTATTTCTTTTATCAATGGTTAAAAAACTTGTTCCTGCAAAACTTGCTTCCATTCCCAATACCCTATCTAGTTCTGTGGGATGTCCACAGGATTCATGGACTTGTAAAGCAAGCTGAGTTCCATCAAGAATAAGAGTAGTGACCATTTCGGGTAATGGTTCTGCAGAAAGAAGTAAAACTGCCTCTTTTGCTATTTTTTCTGCATTTCCTATAAGATCCAATTCTTCAATGAATTCCCATCCTCCTTTTCTGAAATCTCCTCCAAAGGAATTAGGATAGGATCTTCTTTGAACATCAGCGCCTTCTATAGCGTATGCGGTTATGCCTCCCCCACTTTCAAGAATACTTTGTTCAATCTCAGAACCCTCACTGCTTAAAAATACTTTATCTTCTTTAAAAAAAGATAAAGATGCTTCTGTAAGACTTATTCCTTTTACCTCTCTCATTATCTTGTCGGCAGTAAAAAGTAAATCAAGTTTTTTTTCAAAAGGAACAGAAAAGGGGTCAATTTTATATTGGCTCTCCCATTTTGCTTTATAAACTTCTTCGGGGGCTAAAACCACTTTTTTCTTATTTACTGACGCACTTGCCTTAGCTATTTGAAAGGCTTTTTCCACAATTTTTCTGTAATCAGATAGGTTAAAAGAAGAAGCAAATCCCCAAGCCCCATTATAAAGTACTCTCACTCCAAAGCCATAAGTTTCATTTTTGCTTGCATTTTCTAAAACTCCATTTTTAACCTCTATTTCTTCTTGCTTTCTTCTTACAATTCTTACATCCACATAATCTCCACCTAATCTTGATGCATAATTAAGGATTTCTCTACCTATCTCTAACAAATTCCTCACTCCTTTCTTCAAAGGTCTACTACAATTTTATCTCTTTTGTTGAAAATTGATAACTTCTTAAATCCTAATTCTTTTGCTAAATTATATGCTTTCTGAATATCTCTTCCCACATCTTCTGGAGTATGGGCGTCTGCTCCAAAAGTTAAAGGAACATCATAAGGGGCTAATATTCTTAGAAATTCAGGAGATGGGTAGACTTCGTTTACAGGTTTTCTCCAACCGGCGGTATTTAATTCTAAGGATATGTTAGAATTTATGATAACCTTAGCTATCTTTTCGTATAAATTATTGAGGTTCTTAGGTTTTCTTACACCCCAAAGTTTGACCACATCAAGATGAGCTATCACGTCAAACAGGTTGCTTTTTATAAGTTTTTCTACTTTATCAAAGTAATCCTCAAATATTTCCTCAATATCCCTTTCAGTCCAACGAGGATCATTAGGATCTATATCAAATCCAAATCCCTGGTCTATAAAATGCACCGAACCTAAAACATAATCAAAGAAATTGTATTCTTGTAAAAGTTCTTTTATCTCTTTTTCTTTTTCAGGAAAGTAGTCCATTTCAAGCCCAATTTTTAGGTTGTATTTTTTCTTCAAGAACATAGTAAATTCTTTATATTCGTAAAGATTACTATCACACCAGGATTCAGTTATGGGGAGATGATTGTAAATGGGTCTAAATTCTTTAAAGCGATGTCCATGCTCAGAAATACCTAATTCTTTAATGTTCCTTTCTTTTGCTTTTTCATAAAATTTGAGCCACCAATTTTCCTCAAAGGGTCCTCTTTCTAAGTGCATATGATAGTCTATTAGCATATTTTTTACCTCCATAGTTCTTTCTTAATTAATATCTTTTATTTTATCTTATTTTATGTTAAACTTTTACAGGGAATTTTTATTATGGGGGAAATGTTATGAAAGAGTTTATGTATCTTTTAGAAAGGGTAAAACCTGAATTTGAAAATCTCCCTGCTGCTTTGCTTAATGCAGAAAGGTTTATTAAGAAATTAAGAAATGAAAAAGCTACAGGTGTTATTGTTTATAATTCGGATAATGGGCGTGGTGCCATATTTGTTTTTGAAGGTAAAGCCTTTTTTGCAAAGGTAGAGAATAATAAGGTTCTTGAGAGAACAGAGGCGGTTGATTTTATAATGAGGCAAATCCAACAGGGATATGGAAAGATTACTTACTATCCTACCGATATGGTTCTTATTCTTGTACTTTCTGCCATTTATGTAGGAACTCCCCTTTATGTGGATTTAGATGCCAATACTATAATACCAACCAAATTTTTTACAGCTCTGCAAAATAGAGAGTTCAGTGGTGTAGTTTTGTATAGAAGTGCCGAAGATGTTAAGTTTTGGATTTTTAAGAAAGGCAAATCTACTAATCCTCCTCCTGTTATACTTCCCCCTTATGGATTTATTAGTGTATATGCCCTTGATACTATAGAAGTAAAAGATTATCTTGAACTTTGGGAGCAAGAAGCAAGGAGGAAGATTATAGAATTTTCTGAAAAGCTCCTTTCAGCTATTGCAAGAACCTTGGTGGAAAAATGGGGACAAAATACTACCGAGTTAATGTTGCTTCCTTTAGAGAGTTATCAGGGACCTATAAATATAAAATTTGATAAAAAGACTTGGAGTTGTAAAATTGAGTCTAACGAAGAGCTTTATTATTTAGCTAAGGAGATAGAGAGGCTTTATGCAAGACTTCTTAGAGCAATCAGGGAAAGAGAAGAGATTGTGGCAGAGAATGTGGAACTTTATACTTTTAATCTTATGCAGGAAGAAAATGTTCTTTGGCCCCCAACAGAAGAGAATGTATTTAGGAGAGATTAATAGTAGAAAACTTAACAAGGGGAGGATTTATACCTCCCCTTTTGAGTTTATTTGAGTTCTCTAAGTATCAAGTCTACCACAGAGTCCACATCTAATCCTTGGAATTTATATAGAGCATCAGGTTTTCCAGAAAGACCGTATTCTTTTACTCCCAATTTCTTAAATTTTACCTTATATCCTCCTTCTAAGAGGGCTTCTGCTATTACATTTCCTATACCCGTATGTACATTATGATCTTCATAGGTTAATATGAATCCTGTTTTTGCAGCTTCAGATAGGGCGTTCCAATCAATTTCTTTAGGAGAGGTGAAATTAAATACTTTAATCTTTATTCCTTTTTCTTTTAGTTTTTCCCATACCTGAACCGCTTTTGCCACCATAGGACCACAAGCTATAATGGTAGCTTTGTCTCCATCTCTTACCTTGTCCATCTTTCCATAAATGAATTCATAATTTCCTCCAAAGAGAGGATTTCCATTTTCATCGGTGATTATTGGAGCTACTGATCTTCCCATGGCAACTAAGAAGTTTCCAAATTCTTTTGCCACATATCTTATTACTCTATCGGTTTGGTTTCCATCTGCAGGTACAATAATCTTAAAGCCAAATAAATTTCTAAAAGCTCCTATATAGTCAATACACTGATGGGTTTTGCCATCTTCTCCCACATCAAGACCACAGTGGGTTACAATAACTTTTAAATTTGTAAAGTTGATATCATTTAATCTGTGTTGATTATAGGTTTCGTCAACTCCAAAGACTCCAAAATCTGCAAAAAAGGTGATAACTCCTTGAGAAGAAAGAGCTCCTGCAAGGGTTGCTGCATTGTGTTCCTGGATACCTACTTCAAAGAAGTTTTCAGGAGCTATTTTACTAAACTCATGAGTTCTTACTGATTCCATCAAGTCGCAGTCTACCACTGCTATAGGAGTTTTATCTTCTTTTCCTACATTTAACCTTCCAAGATCTGTGAGAGCTTTTCCAAAGGCGCCTCTATTGTCAATCTTTGCATCTTTTTCATAAGTTATAGGGGTACCTGTTTCAATGTTTATAGGATAAGGCTCTATTACATGTTTTCCAGAAGGTTTAAATTCTTCTCTCATTTTTTTATACTTTTCTAAGTCATCTTCAATTCCCAACTCTTCTAAAGCTCTTTTATATTCGTCGGGTTTTAATGCTCTTCCATGAAATTCAAATTTATTTTCCATAAAAGATACGCCTTTGCCCATAATAGTATGGGCAAGAATAGCAGTGGGTTTGTTATCATAGATTGCTTCTCTTATGGCTTTATACAATGCTTCAAAATCATGTCCATCTACCTCTATTACTTCCCAACCATCTGAAAGATAATTTTCTTTAATATTCTGAGGCATTATTTCCGAAAGAGGTCCCGAAAGTTGTAGCTTGTTATAATCTATAAGTACTGTCAAATTAGAGAGATTATATTTCTTAGCAAACCTTCTTGCCTCAGAGATCTGGCCCTTTTGTTGTTCTCCATCTCCCATAACTACAAAAACATGAAAATCTTTTTTAAGAAGTTTTGCAGAAAGAGCCATTCCACATCCTGCAGAAAGTCCTTGTCCTAAATTTCCAGTGCTCCATTCAACTCCAGGGACATATCTTT
Organism: Dictyoglomus turgidum DSM 6724; assembly: GCF_000021645.1. NCBI lineage: Bacteria > Pseudomonadati > Dictyoglomota > Dictyoglomia > Dictyoglomales > Dictyoglomaceae > Dictyoglomus > Dictyoglomus turgidum. The sequence continues at coordinate 177,117 of NC_011661.1, read as the reverse complement.
CTACGTGACCTTCAAAGATACTTCCTGCGAGCCTAAAATAGGCTATAGCCTCATCAATATTGAAGAAACCTAAGTTTCCAAGGGCAGAATATACTCCTGGAGAAGTATGTCCATGGCTGATAATAATCCTATCCCTATCGGGGTTTTTAGGATCTTTGGGATCTACATTGGCAAAGTAGTATAAAGTTAAGTACATTTCAATGGAGGACATGGATCCACCTGGATGTCCTGAACCAGCAAGGGTTGTCATTTTTAGGATATCACCTCTACACTTATGGGCAAGGGTTTTCAGGTACTCCATATCCTTTTCATCTATTTGCTCAGCTGTAAAACGATTTCTTCTCATGAAACTTACACCTCCTATTTCTGAAACTTAATCTAAAGAATTATATCATATGATTTTGTAAACCAATGGAAAAATTCGTTCCTTTAAGGGGTTCTTTGATCTTATTCTTAAAACAGGGGGAATTTGTCTTCTCTTATACTCACTCCTTTCTACCTTCTCAATTACAGTTTTAACAATTTCCCTTTTATATCCCATTTGAACTATTTCTTCTAAAGACTTATTTTCGTCTACATAGGCCTTTAGTATAGGATCAAGAATAGAGTAGGGGGGAAGAGAATCTTCATCTTTTTGGCCTGGTCTTAATTCAGCTGAAGGAGCTTTTGCAAGTATATTTTGAGGAATGATTTCATTATTTTTATTTACATAATTTGCAAGTTCATAAACAGTGGTTTTATATATGTCTCCTATAACCTCTAATGCTCCTGCAGTATCTCCATATAAAGTGCAGTATCCTGTAAGGGCTTCAGATCTATTTCCTGTTGCAAGAAGAATATATTCTTCTCGGTTTGATATGAACATTAAAAGATTTCCTCTTATTCTTGATTGTAAATTTTCTTCAGCCACATCCATTATAGGATTTCCTGATGGATTTAATTCTTTTAAATAAGAATAGAAGATATCACTTATTGGGATTATTCTGAATTCAATTCCTAAATTTTTAGAAAGTTTTTCGGCATCTTCAATACTCTCTCTTGATGTGTAGATAGAGGGAAGACTAACACCAAGGACATTCTCCTCTCCTAAGGCTTCTCTAGCTATACATGCCACAAGGGCTGAATCTATTCCTCCCGAAAGTCCTATTACGGCCTTTTGAAAACCTGATTTTTTTATAAAGTCCCTAACTCCTAAGACGAGTCCATCGTATAAAAAGGAAATATCCTCTCCTTTAGAGGATGTGGGGTAAAGATTTTTTAGATCTATTGTTTTAATATCTTCTTTAAAAATTTCTCCCTCAAAGAGTAGTTCTCCCTTTTTAGAGATTGCTAAACTTCCCCCTTCAAAGATTAATTCCCCATTTCCTCCTACCTGATTTACATAAATAACTTCTTTCTCAATTCCTTTAGCTAATTGGGATATTTTTTCTATCCTTTCCTGTCTTTTTCCAAAGTAGTAAAAAGAAGACGATATTATGAGAATTAGATCAGAAGTTTTTAAGTAATCCTTGTAATTTGAATGGTCTGAAGAAAAAATAAAGTCATCACCAATAAATAAACCAATTTTTTTGTTGTCTATCTCAAGAAAATCAGGAGTTCCATAAGAGAAATAATTCCCTTGTCCTATTGGGTCATTAGAAAAGTAGAATTTATCAATTCTTTTTATTATTTTATTCTCCTTTATCCAATATATGCTGTTATAAATTCTGTTATCTTCAAAATAAGGCGCACCTAAAAGGATATTTATGGGAAAATTTTCTTGTAAAATTCTTTTTACACCTTCCTCTATCTTATTCTTAATAATATTATTCTTTAAAAGATCAAAAGGAGGATAGCCTAAAAGGGAAAGCTCTGAGAAAACGACGATATCACTTTTATCTGATAGAGCTTTTAATATAGCATCTTTTATTTTTATGAAATTTCCTTCTATATCTCCAATGATAGGATTTATCTGAGCTATAGTGATTTTCATATGGTTCCTCATTTCTCTTGAAAGGTTAATAAGTTATATATCCTTTCTACGGGGGCTGGATGGGAGTAATACCAGGTACGAAATATAGGATCAGGATAAATGTTGGAGAGATTTTCTTTTATTAATCTCTTAAGGGCATTAGTTAAAGGAAAAGGATTCCCAAAAACCTCGGCTGAGAATTTATCGGCTTCATATTCAAATTTTCTCGATAAGGCATTTACTAAGGGATTTATAAAATAAAATATGGAAGAGACAAATAAGAAGGAATATAGAAGAATGCTAAACTCTTTAGTAATTCCAAAATATTTACTAAAAGGAGCATTCTTATATACAAAAAATGTTAGATAGATGTATAGTAGGTAAAAAACTATGGATAAAATTAATAATTTGGGAATATGTTTCTTTTTATGATGACCTAATTCGTGGGCAAGGACAGCAAGTATTTCTTCTTGAGGATAAGAAAGCATAGTATCAAATAGTACTACTCTTCTTGTTTTTCCAAAACCGGTAAGATAGGCATTTTGTTTTTTAGTTCTACGAGAGGCATCCATAACAAAAATATTATTCACTTTGAATCCAGCTTTATTTACTATTTCAATAATTCTATTTTTTAAATCTCCTTCTTCTAAGGGAGTAAATTTATTAAAAAGAGGAGCTATAAGTATAGGATATATATAATACACAAAGATTTCAAATAAGACTATTACGAGAGCAAATTTCCACCAGAAGTTTGGATCTGTTTTAATTATGTAAAGTAAAAGAGAGAGTATAGGAACTCCTAATATTATAGAGAGTATTATTGATTTTATAATGTCAAGAATAAATATCTTTGGAGTCATTGTATTAAAGCCATATTTTTGTTCTATAACAAAGATATCATAAACCTCAAAAGGAAGAGATAAGATTAGATTTATAAGTCCGGAAATACCAAAAAATAATAATCCTTGCATAATAAAGGATGAGGTGATTGAGGATACAATTTTTTCAATGTAGGGATAAAATAAAAACAAGAAAATTAATGTAAAGATTAGATCAAAAGCCTGACTAATTAAGCCCAAAACAGTATTGTCTTTTAAATACTCTTGAGCTTTTTTTAGTTCTTCGTTGGTTATTATATCTTTGAGCACTTCTGGAACTTCTTTGTGAGAAAGAGAGTGTTTTAAGTTTCTCAGATTAAGGTAAGCATGGATTAAGACTTTGCCAATAATAAATATTAAGAATATCCCTAAAAACATGCTGTCCTCCTATTGTTAAGCTTGGCGAAAAACGATTATATTATACTTCACAGATAGCTATTTTTTCAAAAAGAGGATAAGAGGGAGACTATATGGTCCCCCTCTTTTTTATAGGACAGGTAAATAGGTCTCTAACTCGTAAGTAGTCACCTGCCTTCTATAATTGTCCCACTCAATCTTCTTATTCTCTATGAAATTTGTAAAAACATGCTCTCCTAGGGCTTTTTTCACTACTTCGCTTTTTTCAGTAATTTCTATAGCTTCAATTAGGCTTCCAGGAAGACTTTCAATTCCCTTTTTCTTTCTTTCTTCCTCCGTCATATGATAGACATTTTCTTCTACTGGCTCTGGGAGAGGATATTTCTTTTCTATTCCTTCAAGACCTGCAGCAAGCATTACAGCAAAGGCTAAATACGGATTACATGCAGGATCAGGTGCTCTATACTCAATTCTTGTAGCTTCTTCTTTTCCTGGCTTATACATAGGAACTCTTATTAGATCAGATCTATTTCTCATAGCCCAAGATATGTAAACAGGAGCCTCATATCCAGGAACTAATCTCTTATAAGAATTTACCCATTGATTAGTGATAAGAGTTATTTCCTTTGCATGTTTTAAGAGGCCCGCAATAAAGTGTTTTGCAGTATCAGAGAGATGATATTTATCATGAGGATCAAAGAAAGCATTTTTACCATCTTTGAATAAACTCATGTGAACGTGCATCCCAGAACCATTTTGTCCAAATAAAGGCTTTGGCATAAAGGTAGCATATACTCCGTTAAGATATGCTACTTCCTTTATGGCTAACCTTGCAGTCATAACAGTATCTGCCATAGTTAAAGCCTCGGCATAGCGAAAATCTATCTCATGTTGAGAGGGGGCTACCTCATGGTGGGTAAACTCTACTTCAATTCCCATTTCTTCTAACATTGATACTGTCTGGTGTCTTAAATCTATAGCTTCATCCCTTGGAATTAAATCAAAATACCCTCCCCAGTCTAAGACCTCTAGATTAGGGCTTGGGGATTTAAAATAGAAATATTCTAATTCAGGTCCTACATAGTAGGTAAATCCCATCTCTTTCGCCCTTGAAAGTACTCTTCTTAAAACATTTCTTGGATCTCCTTCAAAGGGTTTTCCACTTGGTTCTACAATAGTTGCAAACATTCTTGCTACTTTTTTGTCCTGGGGTCTCCAAGGCAAGATAGTGAAGGTTTCTGGTTCTGGAAATGCGATCATATCGCTTTCCTCAATTCTTGTGAATCCTCTTACTGATGAGCCATCAAATCCTAATCCTTCCTCAAAGGCTTTTTCTAATTCATGAGCTGTAATAGTGAAGCTTTTCAAATAACCTAAAATATCTGCAAACCAGATTTCTATAAAGTAGACATTATTTTCTTTAACATATTTTAGAATTTCTTCTTTTGTTTTTGGAAAACTGTTAGCCATAATTTTTCTCCTCCTTCTTAATTCTTTTTTACAAAATAATTTTCAATATTAAGAATATTTTACCTTATTCTCACCTCCTTGGGAATTTGATTTTGTAATTTAGAGGATTACTAAAATTGAAGCGCCATTGCTCTTTAAACGTCTTTGTTTAAAACTTTTAATTATATTATTGTGAATTAGTTTTTTGTCAAGATATAATTTTTATAAAGGTATACGGCAATATATTACCGATATGAAAATCATTTTAGATTGCTTATTCTCTTCTTTCTCCTGTTCTTATCCTTATGGCCTCCTTTATATCTAAGACAAATATCTTACCATCTCCTACCTCTTTAGTTTTTGCACTTTCTATTATCGCCTTAATAATGACTTCACTGTCAGAATCTTTTACTACTATCTCTATTTTTATTTTGGGCAATAGCTCAATTCTGTATTTTCTCCTCTCCATATTTTTCATTTTTCACTTATCAACCCCTGAAGAAAATTTTTACTCCCTTGTAAATAGTACTATAATCTAACGCAAGCTCAGACTCATTGCCCATTGAAAAGCACCATATAACCTTGCTTGAAGATTTTCTTCTGCAAGATCCATAATAGGTTTATTAAGTTTGTCAAGTATTTTTAGAGAAGAATACCCTGAGGAAATTAATATTCCTGAAACGTTATTATTTCCTAAAGCACTTACTACAAGACACTACTGATTTTATTAAAATAGTCCATCCTCCTGACTAACTTATATAATTTTTTTGCCATACTTTTTAGCAATATGTTTTAGTATGTCATATCTTAGCTTCTTTTCCCCAAAGTGGTAAGGAGAAGCAGAGATATTAACCATAAGGTCTATTCCTTTTTTGACTAAGTTCTTAACTGGATCTATGTTATATGGTTTGTTGAGAGAGTTTTCAAAGAAGATAACCAAGAATAGCAAGTTCTGGGAAAATAATAATTTCAGCCTGTTGTGAAATAGCCCTTTCTATATAATTCTCCTATAGTAAGATTTATTTGGGCAACTGCTACTTTCATAGTACATGTATAATATACTTAAAAATTTTTTTAGTTAGGGTGAAAGCATGAAGAAGAATGGTATTACTATAAAGGATATTGCAAAGGAGGCTGGGGTAAGTCCTACGACAGTTTCCAATGTTATCCATAAAAAATATGAACATGTTTCTCCAGAAACGGTAAAAAGGATTGAAAAGATTATAGAGGAAAAAGGCTATATACCCAATATGCTTGCCCGATCCTTAGTAAAAAGAAATTCAAAGATAATTGGAGTTATTAATTGTTTGATACCTACTGCAAGGGGAAGTTTTATACAAGATCCTTTTCATACTGTCTTTTTAGGTGGTGTAGAGAAAGAATTAAGTAAAAGGGGATATTTTATTATGCTTCGTACGGTAAACGATAAGGATGAGCTTATTTCTCTTTTAAAAACATGGAATCTTGATGGAGTTATAGTAACTGGAATTTTTGAGGATGAATTCTACGAAGCACTCCTAAATACAGATATTCCTGTAGTACTTATAGATAGTTATGTAGATGGAGATAAATTTTTGAAGGTTGGGCTTGAGGATTTTAAAGGAGGATACTTGGCTACAAGGTATTTAATAGAAAAAGGACATAGAGAGATTTTATTTGTGTCTCCCAAAATTAAACCCAAGGGTGTGCTTGAAGAGAGGTTGAAGGGATATAAAAGAGCATTAGAGGATTATGGTATTCCTTTTAAATCTGAGCATATTTACGAGCATGGGACAAGGGTAGAAGAATGTATAGAATTGGGGAGAAAGTTAAGTAAAAGGAAAGATTTTACAGCTATATTTGTTACTGCTGATATTATGGCTGCTGGCATTATGAGTGGACTTATTGAAATGGGGGTGAAAATTCCCGAGGAGGTATCAATTGTAGGTTTTGATGATCTTGATATAAGTCTTATAACTTCACCAAGGCTTACTACTATTCATCAAGATGTGGAAGTTAAGGGGACTATTGCAGCGAGAATGCTTATAGATTATCTTGAAGGAAAAGTTATAAAAGAAAGAACAGTGATACTTCCTGTAAGGATTGTTGAGAGAGAAAGTGTAAGAGATATTAAGAAAAATTGAGGAATAATTTAAAAATCGAAGAAAAGCTTATATTTTTTTGAGAAGAATAATGGTTTTATCCTGTTAAAATGGCTTGAAGGATTTATTAAATTGATTTTAAACTTTGTTAAGTTTAACGTTAAAGTAATGAAGTTTTACTTTAAATAAGAAAGGGGGGTTGAAATATTAGTTTTAAGTTTAACGTTTAACTTAATATAATAGAACCTTGTTTAAAGTTTAATTTTTAAAAGGAGGTATTCTAAAAATGAAGAAATGTCTTTTAGGGCTTTTAATCTTAGTACTTCTTTTAGCTTTTACTTTCGCAGATGACGATTTTATTGTTGCTACAAAATTTGAGGAACAAAATGGGGAAGGTTATTGGGGACCCTATGGACCAGCATATAAGCTAGAAAATGGAGTATTAGTTTTTGATTCAAGTATTGAAAATGCATGGATGACTTTAAATTTTAAAGATGATTTTATGGAAGCAGAAGACTATAGGTATGTGGTAATTACAATTAAGGCTGATGATCCTAAGGATGCCCAAAATATAGTTATGACCCTCGGTAATTTGAAAAAGACCTTTACCGATTGGGGGATAACACTAACTACTGATTTTAAAACTTATGTAATTGATTTGTTTGCTCATGGTTTGAAAAATTGGGGTGATGGGACTAAGGCAGAGCCAGACCTTGCTTTTAATAAGGCAGGAGCTATAAAAGCAAAGATATATGTTAAAAGTATGATATTAACCAACAATCCTACAAAATACACTAAGTAGTTTTTGGGAAAAAATTGGGGGGAGTGAAAAGAAAATGAAAAAGATTTTTGTATTTATCTTACTTTTTCTCTTAGTCTTTTTAGGCTCAGAAGTTTTTGCTCAGAAAAAGATTATATTGAAGCTTGGAATGTGGCCTGAGCCTACTTTAAAGAGTGATGTAGAGATGTTTGAGAAATGGAAAAAAGAGTTTGAGAAAAAATATCCTAATGTACAAGTGGTGCCAGCAACCTATAAGTATTCTCCTGATACTTTTGTTCCCCTTGCAGAGTCGGGAAATTTACCAACTATTTTTGAAACATGGTTTACAGAACCTCAAAAACTGATTGCAGGTGGTTTTGTCAAAGATATAACCAATGAGCTCAAGAAAAAAGGATGGGATACCTTAATGAACCCATCAGTAAAGCAGATACTTTCTAAAAATAATAGGATCTATGGGGTCCCAAGGGACGCCTATGCCCTTGGTATGTATCTAAATCTAGAACTTTTTGAAAAAGCTGGTTTAATGAATCCTGATGGAACCCCTAAATATCCAAAGACATGGGACGAGCTTGCAAAGGCTGCTAAGATTATAAAGGACAAGACAGGCAGAGCAGGTTTTTGTCTTCTTGCAAAAGACAATGCTGGAGGATGGCATTTTACACAGATAGCATGGAATTTTGGGGCTAAGCTTGAGGTACAAAAAAATGGTAAATGGTATGCCAATTTAAACTCTCCCGAAGTTGTTACAGCAATGAATTTTGTCAAAGATTTGAAATGGAAATATGATGTCCTTACTGACGATCCTACCAGCGAGGATTGGGGATCTGGCTTTGAGGCTATAGCTACAGGAAGAGCTGCTATGTATCTTGGGGCTCAAGATGCAGTAAATCAGCCTACCCAAGTATATGGCATGTCTATTGATAAACTTGCTATTGTTCCTGTTCCAGCAGGACCTAAAGGTCATCATTACTCTCTCATGGGGGGTACTCCTTATATGTTTAGTGCTAAAGCAAGTTCTGACGAGGTTATGGCTGCGTTGAATTTCTTAGAGATAATGGGTAAGGCGCCTATAGTTACACCAGAGTCTCTTGCAGGAATGAGAGCAGATGCAGAAAATAGAGTAAAAAATGGGGTCCCCGTAATTCCATCCTTTCCTGCATGGATAGCGAAGGATTGGTTAAAAGCTCAAGAAGAAATAGTAAAACAGTATAGAAATGTGGATATGAGATTATATAATGATTATTACAATTGGATAAAGAAGCCTAACGTATTACGACCCGAGGAGCCTTATTTAACCCAGGATATGTATGCGGAACTAACTAAGGTATTACAAGCGGTAGTAAGTGATAAAAATGCTGATGTTAAAAAGCTTCTTGATATTGCAAATAACAATCTACAAAAGATGTTAGATATGTACGTAAACAAAAAGTAATAAAGGGGGCACTTATGTGCCCCCATATTGCTGTAGGAGGAATATAGAATGCTTAAAAAATATAGAAGAGATATAGCTGGATGGTTAATAATGCTTCCTTCAATTATACTTTTTATCTTCTTTCTATGGGAGCCACTTTTGGCAAGTATAGTGATGTCCTTTTATTCAGCAAAGGGCATAAGGCTTGAGAAATTTGTAGGTTTTCAAAATTATATAGAGGTTATTCAACATCCAGATTTTAAAGCTGCTTTTTTAAATACTTTTTCCTACACCTTTTGGTCCTTAGTTATAGGCTTTTTGGTTCCTATAATTCTTGCCATTATTATAAACGAAATTATCCATTTTAAGGGTTTTTTTAGAGTATCGGTTTATTTACCTAATGTAATTCCTGGACTTGCTGTGGCAATAATGTGGCTTTATATATATAAAGCTGGTAAAACAGGACTTTTAAACATAATTTTGGGACAATTAGGAATTCCTCCTCAGGCATGGCTTACCAAATCTCATTTAGTTATTCCCCTTATTGTTCTATTTATGACGTGGCGTTCAGCGGGAGCAACTACCCTTATATACTTAGCAAGGTTACAGGGGATAGATCCAGAGCTTTATGAGGCTGCCACCATTGACGGAGCAGGTATATGGCAAAGATTAAGGTATATTACTCTTCCTCAAATTTATAATTTGGCGAGAACCCTTTTGATACTTCAAGTAATTTTTGTCTTCCAGGTGCTTTATGAACCTTTAGTTCTTACCAATGGGGGTCCTAATAATGCTTCTACTACTTTAATGCTTCTGGTATACAAATATGCCTTTGAGAAATTTGACTATCCTAAGGCTGCGTCCATCTCTGTAATAATCGCACTAATACTTGTTCTCTTAACTGCTGTATATAACAAGCTGGTAAAGGAAAACGAGGGGTAAGATTGGAGGTAGGCAATGAATAGGTTATTCTCCTTAAAAAAGGATTATGGAATATTGAGAAGTTATGATTTTAAGAGGAACGCGATAAGATTTTTATATATTTTGGTGTATTTAGTAAGTTTAATAGCAGTCTTTATAGCAGTATTTCCTATCCTATGGACCATACTTTCAGGTTTTAAGGACTTAAGAGAATTTGTTAATGAGCCTAAAATTTTCCCAAGGACCTATGATATAAATAAATTTATTGAGACTTGGAAGATCTTAAATTTTGGAAGATTTTATTTAAATTCTTTTATAGTTGTGGTTGGAAGCATATTTTTTGCTGTTATTGGCAATGGCTTATTGGGTTATGCTCTCTCTAAGATAAAACCTAAAGGGTATAAACTTATTTATTACCTTCTGCTTTGGAGTTTAATGATTCCTACCACTACAAGTATTGTTCCTCTTTTTATAAACATAGTGAGATTGGGATTGCAAGGAAGTTTTATACCCCTTTGGCTTTCTGCAGGAGCTAATGCCTTCTTTGTAATACTTTATAAAAACTTTTTTGATTCTATACCTCAATCCATAATAGAGGCTGCGAGAATAGATGGTGCTGGAGAGTGGTCCATATTTTTTAAGGTTGTTTTTCCTTTGAGTTATCCCATAAATACGGTTATTACAATCTTCACCATAAATGGTGCTTGGTCAGATTTTCTTTTACCTTATCTTCTTCTTAATAACACAGGAAAAGAAACAGTAATGGTAAGATTATTTCAATTTAGGACCAGTGTTGCTACTGATGTGGATATTATAAGAGCAGTTACTTTTTCAATAATCCCTCCCATATTGCTTTTTGCCTTTTTCCAAAAATATATGATGGAGGGAATGACCCGAGGAGGAATAAAAGGATAAATAGGAGGTGTTCTCTATGAAGCCTTTAAGAATCTTCTTTCTTTTGTTATTGTTTTTGTTTATGGCTTTAAGCATAAAAGTGAATTTTGCCCAAAACATAACAAATCCTAAATTGGTAATCTATGAGGCGCCTAAAACTATGAAACCTGCGAATGATATTAAAGTTAAAGTAGGAGGACATGATGTCTTTGTGTATGATATTCCTGTAAATCCTAACAGAAGATGGATGGGAAGTGAAGAGATTAAGCTTTCTTCAACTCCTATGTGTTATTTTGATTATGAAGGGGGAAAATTAAAAATTGAAATATCCACTGCTAAAGATATAAAAAGTTGTAATGTCTTACCATCTTCATATAATATTAAGCCTACTATTCAGGGAAAAGTTATAAGTTTCTATATAGAAGAACCCGGATTTTACACTGTAATATTTAATAACTCTCCAGATAGAGCTCTGCATATATTTGCAAATCCCCTTGAGGAAAATGTACCTGATAGGAGTGATCCTAATGTTGTTTATATAGGACCTGGAGAGTGGACTATAGAGGATATCCCTCTTCAAAGTGGGCAAACTCTATATATTGCTGGCGGAGCAGTACTTCATACTACTATTCATGGAATATTTTTAAATAATGTGACTATAAGAGGAAGAGGGATTATTGATGGAAGTATATGGAAGAATTGGCTTACTCCAGGAGAAACGGCGAGGGTTCCTATTAACTTGAGGAATAGTAAAGGAATCACTATAGAGGGAATTATTATTACAAATCCAAATGCCTGGGCATTGAATTTGTTTGAATGTGAAAATACTATAGTCAAAAATGTAAAAATAATTACTGCAAGGCAAAATGGCGATGGTATAACTATTCAATCTTCCAAAAATATTAATGTTTCTGATTCTTTTGTAAGAAGTTGGGATGATAGTCTTGTGGTTAAAAATTATTCTGTGGATTCAAAATTTATAAATTTTAATAACATCCAAATATGGACCGATCTTGCCCAGTCTATGGAAATAGGCTATGAGACTAACAAAGGGAAAAAAGAGAATGCTGTGATTTCTGATATTAGCTTTAGGAATATAACAGTTTTATATAACTTTCACAAACCTGTAATAAGTATTCACAATAGTGATGACGCTCTGGTAAAGAATATCTATTATGAGAATATAGTAGTAGAAAATGCTCTTATGGGACAAGGAGATGCGGGAGAAAATAATCAATTGATTGATTTTGCAGTACTTGCGAGCCAATGGTCTTCCACAAAAGAAAGAGGAAATATAAGGGATGTATATGTGGAAAATGTAAGGGTTCTTAGGGGTAATTTTCCTCCTTCAAGGATTATTGGATATGATGAGAAGCATACTGTAGAAAATGTGTCAATTAAAAATCTGGAAATTTTAGGTAAGAAAATTAAAACCCTTGAAGAAGGAAAGTTTAAAATAAATCTTTTTGTAAAAAATGTGAAAATAAGTTTTGTGGGAGAAAGTGAGACTACGGGTAGAAAATATGATCCAAAAGTGTTAAGTTCTCTTTCCAATATAAAGCCTGAATTTGTGAAAGTGATTAAAACCCCAGAACAAACAGAAGCTCAAGTTCCAGAAAACTTTAAGAGGTTTCAGCCTATAGTTCCTGAGAAACCTTCTGGGGTTAATGTGGCTCTTAAGAAGCCTATTACTGCTAATGGATTTCAAGATGTTTATAGGGAAAGGTATGCTAATGATGGAAAGATTAAAAGCTATTGGGAGGGAAAAGCTAATTCCTATCCTAACATAATAACTATTGATCTTGAAAAGATATATAAAATACATACTATACGGATTGCTTTAAATCCAGATAGGATATGGAGTAAAAGAATTCAAAGTTTTGAGATTAAATACAGCTTAGATGGAAATGAATATCTTACTCTTGTTCCTAAATCAGACTATATCTTTGATCCTCTTACAAGTAATATTGTAGATATCAAGTTGAAAGAGCCTACGGAAGTAAGATTTGTGCAGATCATTTTTTATGCGAATACGGGGGCTACAGGAGGACAAATAGGGGAGTTAGAAATTTATTCTGATGAGGTGAATGAATAAAATTTAAGTAAGGAGAGTAAGAAATATGATGGAGAGAACAAAGCCGTGGTCAAAGATAGTTTCATGGGAAAAGAAGGGAAAAAGTTTGTTATTAATAGGTAGTGAAGATCTAAAGATAGAGGTTATTAATGAAAAGATCATAAGATTTCACTTTTCCAAAAATAAAGCTTGGAGGCATAACTACTCCTTTGCCATAGAGAAAGATCTTCCTAAAATTGATTTTACAGTAGAGGAAAAAGAAGAAAATATAATACTAAGCACAGAAATTCTTAAGGTAGTTATAAATAAAAATATTCCCAATATAAAGATCTATACAAAAGAGGATGAGCTTATTCATTCAGATTATAAAAACTATGGATATGCAAAGTATAAAGATAAAGTATTTTCCTTTAAGAACTTTGAAAAAGAAGAGGCTTTTTTAGGACTTGGAGAAAAGATGGGAGGACTTAATAAAAAAGGGAAAAAATACATCAATTGGAATACTGATGATCCTCATCATTATCCTCATACTGATCCTCTTTATCAATCTCATCCCTTCTTTCTTGCCTGGAATAGTGAGTTTTCTTATGGCATTTTCTTTGATAATACTTTTAGGACTTACTTTAATTTAGGGGAAGAAAGCTCAAAATATTACTATTTTTATGCCGACAATGGAGAACTTGATTACTATTTTATTTATGGTCCTACTCCTAAGGAGGTAATTGAGAATTATACTCTCCTTACGGGAAGATATTACATGCCTCCTCTTTTTGCTCTTGGATATCAGCAGTCAAAATGGGGATATAAGAATAAGGAAATGCTTATGGATATTGCAAGAAAATTTAGAGAGAAAGATATTCCTTGTGATGTGCTTTATATGGATATTGATCACATGGATGGATTTAGGGTTTTTACCTTTGATGAGGAGAGATTTCCAAATATAAAGAATATGATAGAAGATTTGAATAATATGGGCTTTAAAATAGTACCTATTGTGGATCCAGGAGTTAAAAAAGATATTAATTATGAGATTTATAGAGAAGGGGTAGAAAAAGACTTTTTTTGCAGGAGGTCCACTGGAGAAATATATGTAGGATATGTTTGGCCTGGGGAATGTGCTTTTCCTGATTTTACAAAAAAGGAAGTTAGAGATTGGTGGGGGGAAAAGCAAAAGAGACTTACTGAGGCTGGGGTTTCTGGGATATGGAATGATATGAATGAGCCTTCTTCTTTCTCTCATCCTATGGATATTTTCTCAAGGTCTTGGGAGAGGCACAATACTTTTTGGGGAATTTTCTCTGATCATAATGATGAGATTTTTTATGACAAGACCTTTCCTAAGGATGTGGTGCATGGAGAAAAGGGAGAATTTACTCATGATGAAATCCACAATGTTTATGGACTTTTAATGGCAAAAGCAAGTTATGAAGGATGGAGAAGGGGAAATCCTAATGTAAGACCATTAATAATTACAAGGGCAGGTTTTTCAGGTGTGCAGAAATATTCGGCAGTATGGACAGGAGACAATAAAAGTTGGTGGGAGCATCTTTATATAAGTATCCCTATGCTTCAAAATCTGGGAATATCTGGTGTACCTTTTATTGGGGCAGATGTAGGAGGATTTGGTCTTGATTCTTCTCCAGAGCTTTTTGTAAGGTGGATAGAACTTGGTATTTTTTATCCCTTTTTTAGAAATCACTCCGAATTAAATACAAGATCACAAGAACCATGGGCGTTTTCAAAAGAAGTTGAGGAGATCTCAAAAGAGTATATTAAGCTGAGATATAGGCTTATCCCATATTTTTATTCTCTGTTTTGGGAGGCAAAGGAAAAAGGAATTCCCCTTATAAGGTCTTTAATTCTTGAATTTCCTAACGATAAAGAGGCTATTCATAACTATGACGAATTCTTATTGGGACCTTTTATTCTTGTGGCGCCCATTTATCAGGAAGGAGTAAGAGCAAGGGTGGTTTATCTTCCAGAGGGGTTGTGGTATGACTTCTGGGAGGGGAAAATATATAAAGGACCTGACTATATTTCAATAAAAGCTCCCCTTGATAAAATACCAATCTTTATTAGAGAAGGAAGTATAATTCCTCTTTGGGAACCTCAAAACTATATCGGTGAGAAGAAACAAGAAACTTTAGAAATTCTTATTTATCCTGGCAAGGGTGAATTCACATACTATGAGGATGATGGCATATCATGGGATTATGAAAAAGGAATCTATAACTTGATAAAATTTAAGATAGATGAAAGAAGTTTTGAGATAAAATATATTCACAAAGAATATAACTCAGATAGGAAATGGTTTAAAGTAAGATACCTTGATAAAGAATTCGTAATAGAGGATAAAGATCATATAAAGATAAAGCTTTAAGGTAATTACTCAAGGGGGAAGGAATAGGGTGCCTTCTCCCTGAGTTATTAATTATAGTAGTTATTTATCCTCTTCTCCCCCCTTGACAAATAAATAAACTTATCATATATATAAAAATGGAATATAGGAGGGATGAAAGTGAAAAAGTGCAGGACAAGAATTACAGGACTTTCACCCACGTTCTGGTTAAGGGCATGGATAGTAATCTCTCTTTCTGAGAGAGAGCTTCATGGATATGAACTTATTTCTTCTTTAAGTGAGATTTTTCCAAATCTTCTTTCTCCAGGGATAGGTGGTATGGGAAGAGGATATAGAATTTTGAAGGATCTTGAAGAGGAAGGAATTATTGTGAGTAGATGGGATTTGGAAGGTACGGGTCCTGCCAAGAAAGTGTATAGACTTACTTCGGAAGGTGAGAGATTAAGGGAGGACATTATAAAGCATATTGAAGAGATGCAGGATTATATTAATAAGTTTCTTGAATTAAGTTCAAAGAAATTCTAAAACTCTTCAAGAATTGCAATATAAGGTAGATTTCTATATTTTTCTTTGTAATCAAGGCCATATCCTATGACGTAATAATTTGGTATTTCAAATCCCTTATAATCTACATCTATATCTATTATTCTTCTTCCGGGGCAGTCAAGCAGAGTACAGACTTTTATGGAGGATGGATTTTTGGCTTGAAGGTTTCTTATTAAATAAGATAGAGTTAACCCTGTGTCCACAATATCCTCAATTATTAAAACATCTTTATTATATATATTCACATCAAGATCTTTTATTATCCTGACAATGCCTTGACTCTCCCTTGAAGATCCATAACTTAAGATAGAGATAAAGTCTAATACAAAAGGTACACTTAGATTTCTTGTAAGATCCACTGTAAAATATACTGCTCCTTTTAGAACACAAGCAAGGACTAAATCTTTGTATATATAATCTTTGCTTATTTCTTCTCCTAATTCTTTTATCCTCTTTTCTATTTCTTCTTTTGTAAATAAGATTTTACCAATCTTTTCCATAGCTTTATCTTATTCCCATAACACCAAATTTAGCAAGTAGTTTTTCATATTCTTTTCCATAGAAAAGTTTTATTTTAATATTAGGATATAGCTCTTTTAGTTTTTTAATTTTTTTAAGTTTTTCACTCATAACCCTTGGCTTTTGTAAAGTTAGCTCAATATAAAGATCAAAATCAGGAAGGTAAAAATCGGGAGTAAAAGATTCAACAATATTTCCTTCACTATCCCATTCTAAGGGAAAGGTTCTTGGTTCATATTCCCATCTTATTTGATAGAAAGATAAAATTTTTGCAAATTCTTCTTCGCTTTTGTTGGCAAAATTAGGTTTTGTGGGAAGAGGTATTTGTTCGAGTTGAATTTTTGAAATTTCTTTTTTCTCAATGATCTTTAAGATCATGTCTTCGATTTCTTCAGGGGTAAAAACTGAGCGGTCAATAACTAAATTGTACAGATATGGATTTTTCCAATCTGTACCGAACATTATACTGTAAAAAGCTTCTCTCTCAAAATCTTTTTCTTTTATTATCTCCAGGGCTTTTTCTTCAGGAAGGAGATATTTTTGAGTTAAGTACTTTATTCTAAAATTTAATGGTGCAAAAATATTTAAATGAAAAGCATAATCTTCATCTCTAAATATAAATTGTCCTCCCCTTCCTAATAGGAATAAAATAGAATCTTTTTCTTCAATTATTAGTTTTACTCCTTCTTTTATGTATTTTTTGTAGTCTTCTATGAATTCTTTATCTTTTTTTCCATATATTAATTCTTTTTCTTTTTTAATGAATTCTTCTACATTTATATTTATCTCTTTTAGATAATTCAAAATCTTCTGCTTATCAATAATTTCTCCATTTACTTTACTTGATATCCTTTCTATTATATGGTCAATGTCAATTCCAAAATCTCTTGAGACAGTAATAAGCTTTATCTTACTCATTTTTACATTACTTCATAAAATAGATTGTATACATCCTCTTCTTTTACGGGTCTTATATTGTTTTCCACATTGAATTTAGCTTCCAAAGTTCTTTTTACTAAAAGATCAAGATCTATTTTTTCTCTGACTACCTGAGAAATTTTAGTGGGAAGATTTAATTTTTTAAGTAACTCTTCTACTTTTTCTGGAGGATCTCCTCCTAAGGTGTTTTTTAAGAATTTATATTTTTCATCGGAGATAAAAGGAGCATTGAATCTTAAATAGGCTGGAAGTAAGATTCCATTTGCTATACCATGGGGAATCTTATAGATTCCTCCTAAGGGCCTGGACATAGCATGTACTAAAGTGGTTTTTGTATTGTTTATAGCCACACCTGCCCAAAAAGCTGCGTAAGCCATTCTTTCTTTTGCACTTTCTAATTGGTTTAACACTGCCTCTGGTAAGAAGTTATATATATCTACTATGGCAGACTTTGAAAAATATTCTACTATTGGGGTTGAGTTTCTTGATAAATAGGATTCTATGGCATGTGAAAAAGCATCTATTCCTGTTGATGCTGCTACAAGGGGAGGCATGGTAAAGGTTAATTCTGGGTCAATTATGGTAAGGGTTGGTATTAAAGCGCTTCCCATAATTATGAATTTATCCTTTACTACATCATCGGTTATTACCGCAAATTTTGTGGCTTCACTGCCAGTACCCGAAGTAGTTGGGATAGCAATTATAGGGAGGGCATCTTCTACTTCTTTACCTTTAGCATCTATAGGATTTAACTTAGTCTTTAGACGAAAAGCAATAATTTTTGCCATATCCATTACACTTCCTCCCCCAATGCCCACAATTCCATCAAAATTATTTCCTGTAATTTTGTCACAAATCTGATAAACTACATCTACATTGGGCTCAGAAGGTATGCCAGTTATTACTATTACTTCAAGATCATATTTTTTAACCTCTTCCACAATTTTATCTAAGTGTCCACTTTTTTTAAGTGAAGACTTGCCGGTGAGAAATAAAAATTTGTTTCCAATTTTTTTGAGTTCACTTCCTATAACTGATATGCTCCCCCTGCCATATATAACCTTTTTGGGAATTTCTAAGATATTTGCCATTATAGGCTATTTCCTCCTTTTAATTTCATACAAACAATATTATAATATACTTTAACAAATTCTTAAAGGAGTGCGAAAAATGAAGAGCTTAAGTAAAGTGGTAGAAATACTTGGAATTATAAGCCTTCTTATGAGTTTTGGGCTATTCTTATATGCATTAATTTTCTTTATAAACTATAGATGGTAAAAATGGAAGAGGAAGATATTTTATTAAATCCACCCGACGAGAAAACGGTAATAAATAGAGCTATCTCTGTGGCTGTGTTCTTTTTGAGGGCACAAGCAGAGGCTATTTATTCCTCCTCAAAAGATGAAGAGATCCTGAAAATTGAGAAAAACTTTTTTGATGAAGTTGAAGATTGGATGGAAGATGAAAATATAATAAACATTTTAAGCACAAGAGAAAAATTACTCCTTGGTAAAGAGATTGGGAAATGGGAAGAGATGGAGATTTTTCTTTCTTTAAGCTATTTGGAAGATTTGGGTATACTTCTATGGGCTCTTTCTTTTATTGATAAAATACCTCCTTACGAGGAAGGTTTTAAATTAAATGATGTTATTGATTTAATTCCTGTTTTGAAGAGTAGAGAAGAATTTGAGAATAGGGCAAAATTAAGAAATTATAAGGAACTTATGAAAGAAAGAGAGATTGCAGAACTTTGGTATTTTAGATGGAAATTGGGAAGAATGATGAAGGAAAATTATAAATTAGAAGAAGGGAAGTCCTATGATGAAGCTATTAAAATTTTGACTGAGAAGGCTCTAAGCTTAGGGGCAATAAAAGAAATTTTAGAAAATGATTTTCCTATAAAAGGAAGACCTTTTTCTCACTTGGAAAAAGAAGACTACATTTATATTTCAAATATAATCATAGAGAGATATTTAACCCTTAATTGGCTTTGTGGTTATTATAAAAGTTGGGACGAAAGAAAGGAGTTTTAATACATCACCTCCAATTTTACTGGTGAGAATAATCCATAAGGATAAAATACATATTGGGAAGTATACTCTTCTTTTTCAACTCTAAAGCTCTGAGCACTTACAAAGGGAATTTTTTGAGCTCTATGGTGTAATGGGCCAAGCATGTTTCTTAAACTACCGTAAAGAATTAATTCTATTTTGTTTTCGCCATTGTTTAAAAAATCAGTTATTTCGAGTTTATAAGATTTCCAGGGTATAAGACCACATTCTTTATTATTTATTACTACTTTTATTAATGTGGCTGAAAAATCGTCTATGGATAAGAATATTTCTTCTTTTTCTTGCTTTTCTACATTTATATTTTGTCTATAGAGCATTCTTCCAGCATAATGTGGATATCCTTGGAGTGTCCAATCTCCTAAGGATAAGCTTTTATCCTCCTCAATAATTTCTCTCTTAGGATTTACAGCAAAATCACCTAATAAGTAAAAGTCTTCAAGCTCGGTGCTGTTTTTGTATGTGAGAATAATGTGTATAACATTTTCTCCTTCTTTTATATTTTTAAGTGGTATTTTTCGGAAATTTTCATCTAAATACCACCCTCTATCAATTTTATCTATTTCAATTTCATTTACAAAGATTTTTTCTATCTCATCAAAGTTTTCGGTAAGAAGAAGTATTTCTTTTTTAGGAACTTTCTTAACTTGGAATTTTAATTTTAACTCTATCTTTGTGTTGTCCTTTGAATGAGGAGTATTTACCCATTTCCATCTTTGGATTCCATGATTGTGATCAATATTTATCATGCCCAAGTACTTTCTTATCTCTCTTTGGGCTATCCATATAGGAACTTCTCTTGACCAATTTTCTTCTATCTTATATTGACAAGTATCCAAGGTAAGAACATTGGGATCTAACCTCTCTATTTCAAATACAGGTTCCATATAAAGGACTTTTTGAATTCTTTTAGGTTTTTCAAATTTTCCTATTTCTCCCGG
Organism: Dictyoglomus turgidum DSM 6724; assembly: GCF_000021645.1. Classification (NCBI taxonomy): domain Bacteria; kingdom Pseudomonadati; phylum Dictyoglomota; class Dictyoglomia; order Dictyoglomales; family Dictyoglomaceae; genus Dictyoglomus; species Dictyoglomus turgidum. The sequence goes on along the minus strand of NC_011661.1, from coordinate 156,947 downwards.
ATACATTACATAAAGCTTGGAATCTGCAGGTGCAAATTTTACTCTTAGGTGTTGGTATCCTTCAGTAGGCATAGAGAATACATTTTTTATTTCTCCTGTGAAAAGATCCCATTCTTCAATTCTTCCCTCCCCGTGAAGATAAAGATCTATTTCATATCCTCTCTCTCTATCATTGTTTACAATGAAAAATATCTTTTTGCCATTGAAAACTCTCTCCATATACAAAAACTGCTCTGCTTCCTGACCTACCACATCTCTTATAGAAATCCTTCTTAGTAGAATATTTTCTATATTTTCTGTGAGGGCTTTTCTTCCTTTTAAGATTACAGTATTTTTGTGGTTTAGTAATCTTTCCAAATCTTTACTTTCTTCTCCTTCTATATATTCAGGCAGTGGCTCTAACAAAATTACCTTCCCGCCACTTTCTAAAAATTCTAAAAGAAGAAAAAGGGTTGATTTTCTTAAGGTTAGCATTTGAGGCAAAATAACCAATTTGTATCTTGCTTCTCCAATTACAAATTCCTTTTTTTCTTTATCCACTTTCCCATATTTTTCTATAATCGTTTCATCTCCTAAATCAAAATCATAATGTATTCCTAAAAGAGCTGAGATAATATTTTGGAACTCCTCTCCTCTTTCTTGAGGAATGCTTTTATCTCTTCCATTAAATTCACACCAACTACTTTCAATAGGATGAATAAGAAGTATTTCTCTTATAGGTTTTCCTAAGGTTAGTATATAAGAGAGTCTTGCAAAATAGTCCTCTATAAGATTCTGGTATTCCCAAGATGGATTGTGGTTAAAGGATGGAGGGTAATCTCTTTTTCTGCAACCTCTTAATGAATATAAAAATAGATGTTGGCATCTTAAATTTACTCCAAGGGCATATTGCCAATCTCCTACATGTTTTTGCCCTTCAAAGGTAAATTCCCAACCTGTACACCCGTAGGTTTCCGATATTACTCTGTTTTTCCCTAATTGATTTGCTACACTTGATGCCTGTTTTACTGTTAAGAATTCATACTTTACCTCGGTTAATATATCAATTCCTGGAATATCTAAATATTCATAGTGAGGCATTATGGAGCCTGAGCAGAGTATAGCATGGGGAAAGATGTTTTCTTCTAAGAGGTGTCCTGTAAAAAGGATATTATGCTCTTTACACCAATTGGAAATTTGCTTCGTATAGCTTTCTACAAAAAGCTCTGATATGGTTCTCCAAAAGTCATATCTTGCTTTTATTGATTTTTCCCCGTTAAGAAATACATAAGGTGCTATTTCAAAAAAGTCATAGCCTCTTCTTTCCTTAAAAAATTGTGGAAATATGTCAGTATATGGTAAAACGTATTCAACATCAAATTCACCGCCCCAGAGATAAGGATAAATGTTGGGTTCATCAGTAAATATGCCTTTTACAGTTCTTCCAAATTCTTCCTTTAATCTCTTATAATATACCTCATGGGTGGATTTTATGAAAGCATTTACACTTTTAGGGTTTAAATTGTCTGGTGGGGAATCTCCATTATACCACTCAGTTTTAGGAGCAATAAGTCTATATAAGGCAATTAAGACTTCTTTTTCTAAAAGTTCTACTTTATTTTCTATTCTTTGGAGATATTTTATTTTTTCTCCATCTATTTGGGATTTATATATGGCGAGTTCATCTCCTTTTAACTCATGTGGACCTTTCAAAATCTTCATTGCTAAAACTTTTGCTCTTCCTTCGTCTCCTATTATTTTTGCTACCTTTCCTCCTGCAAAACCTGAGGGCCAACGATCTTCATCATATAGCCAGGGATCAATATCTATTTCCTTTGATGCTTTTACCACATCCTCTACACATTTTAACCATTCCTCCCCCATATATTCGGTTTCAAGTCCCACTCTTGAATGCATGAAGAATCCACCAATTCCCTTTTCTTTAAAATCTTTTGCTTGAGAGATAAGCTTAGAGGAGATTAATTTATCATTCCAAGACCAGAATGGTATAGCACGATACTCTTTTCCAGGATTTTTGAAACATTTTTTTACCTCTTCCATATTATCCCCCTTTTATAGTTTTAATTATACTTTCTGCAATCTTTTGGGAAGCTCCTTTTTCTCCCATTCTTCTTTTTCCATTTTCATGCACCTCTTTAAGAATTTTCTCATTTTTATATATTTTTTTAAAGACATTGGGAAGGGTTTTAGGATTTTCTGCAATAAAAAGGGAAGGTCCTAAAAGTCTTTTTTGGGCATAAGCAAATTTTTTAGTATACTGAGGACCTTTTCCAGGTATGACAATGACGGGTTTTCCTAACCCTACAAATTGTTCTGTAGCAGTTCCTGCCATACAAATTCCTATTTGGGCTTGATGTATGCAGTCGTTAAATAAATTTGTAAGGAGAAGAAAATGATTTTTATAGTTATATAGCATATAATCTTCGGAGGAATCTATATGAGTGAAATTTTTCTCATCAAGGATTTTGCTAACCTCTGACATATTTATGCTTTTTGCTAAAGCGGTAAGAAAGAGAAATCTTTCTTTAATATCTGAGTGAACAAGAGAAAAAATTCCATTAAGGATTATATTAAAGTTATTGTAGGCTTCTGGAATTCTTGAACCTGGAAGAAGAAGGACTTTAAGGTAATTCTCAAATTTATCAAGATTTAATCTACCTGTAGGCTCTAACCCATCCATCATGGGATTTCCTAAATATTCAGCGTTTATGTGGGATAACTTTAGTATATCGTAGGACAATTTATCACGAGGAAATACTTTTAAAAGTCTATTATTTTTCATGAAATAATACTCCAAGAGGTAGGCTTTTTTTGCTATCTTTATTGCTTCTTTTTTCTCTATGTTTTCGTAGTTATTATTTATTACATAGTAGACAGATTTTTGAATACTTATAAAAAAGAAAGGTTTTTTAGAAAAAACTGCCAAAGCGAGAGGGACAATATCTCCAACCGCTATAATTATTCCATCCTCTTTTAACCATTCTTTCAAGCTTTTTAATTGCTTATAATGAAGTTTTATTAATCCCTCTCTTACATCTTTAACGAGGGTTCTTATGCTACTTAAAAAACCTCCCGATGGGGTGAATTTATGGGGACCTATTATGGGGATTTGGCTGTTTATGTATAAATTCCCCTCCCCAACTATAGGGAGCCCTTCTATGCTTATAGAAGGTTCCATATTTAGAATTTCTTTAGCTACATTAACTGCTACATAGTCTTCTCCATATCCATTACTTATAAATAATATCCTTTTCATATTTCCCCAATCTAAAGCATAAGTTTTTAAAATTCTAACATTTTATTGAATATTCTTGTCAAATGAAGCTATTTTGCATTAAGAAAACGTTTACAGAAATTTTTGTCTTTGATAAAATAATGTTAAAAGCTTAATAAGAGGTGATGAATAAAAGATGATTACCATAAAGGATGTGGCGAGAGAAGCAGGAGTAAGTATAGCTACTGTTTCAAGGGTTCTAAATAATTCTCCCAAGGTGAGAGAAGAGACTAAAAAGAGGGTACTTGAAGCTATAAATAGACTTGGATATTCTCCCAGTGTTGTGGCAAGAAGTCTTGCTACTAAGACTTTAAAGACCAATGTAATTTCTATATTTGTTCCCTTTTTTACTCGGGACTTTTTTGTTGAAGTGTTAAGAGGAATAAATAATGTAATATCTAAAAGTGATTATTCCATTCATCTTTATAATGTGGAGAAATTAGAGGATAAAGAAAAAATCTTCACAAGAGAAGTTTTTAATAGATGTGATGGAATGATTTTAGTTTCCTTTGATATTAAAAAGAAAGAGGCAGATTTTTTAAAAGAAATGGGAAAACCTGTAGTATTGATAGATAGTTTTCATCCTGATTTTCCCAGTGTATATGTAGACAACAAAAAGGGTGCTTATATGGCGGTAAAATATCTTATAACTACTGGTAGAAAGAATATAGCTTTTGTAAGCGGAGCCATTCATGATCCTCTTGGTTTTATGGCAAGCTATAAAAGATATGAAGGATTATTACAAGCTTTAAAAGAGGCAAATTTGAATTTTAATCCTCGTCTTCACATACAGACAGGTTTTTCTTGGGAAAAAGGTTATAGGGCAGGAAAGACCCTTCTTAGTAGAGGTATTCCTTTTGATGCAGTATTTTGCACTTCAGATATTCAAGCTATGGGGGTTATGAGTGCAATAGTTGAAAGCGGTTTAAGGATACCTGAGGATGTTGCTATTATAGGTTTTGATGATATATCTGATGCTAGGTATTTGGGGCTTTCCACGGTAAGACAGCCCATGACCGAAATGGGAGAGGTGGGTGCTAAAATTCTACTTGATCTTCTCTTAGGCATAGACTCCTCCTTTACTCATATAGAACTCCCTTTAGAATTAGTCATAAGGTTAACCTCTTGACAAATTATTTTTAACTGAAATATAATTCCAATGTAAAAGCGCTTACACAAAGGGAGGTGAAATAGGAAAGGATAGGATTTTTGTTTTATAGTTTTTGGGTTTCTTTTATTCTAAATTTTTAGGGGGAGGAGATTTTAGATGAAAAAGATTTCAATTTTATTGTTATTTATCCTTTTGCTTTCTCTATTAGGTTCTTCTGTAACATTTTCACAGGTTCTTCCCAAATTACCAAGACACGAAACCTTAATTGTAGACGCTTTACATGGAAGACTTGCAAATCCTAAGGATTTTAATTTTTGGAAGCCTGGAGTTTCTGTGGGGAATGGAACTCAGCAGATGCTTCTTGATGGATTGTGGTATTTGGATCCACAAACGGGAAAGACAATAAATGCTCTTGCCTCATCAGCTCCAATTTATGAAAACAACTTCAAAAAGATGACAGTGAAACTTAGATCAGGTATATACTGGAGTGATGGTAAACCTTTTACTGCTGATGATGTAGTGTTTACAGTAACATATTTGATGGCACATCCCGGAATGTCCTATAGTGATGCCTTTAATAGATATGTCTCGAAAGTATATAAGAAAGATAATTATACAGTGGTTTTTGAATTAAAAGAATCGGTACCTGCATTCCATTATTTGTTTACATCTATTGTTTATGCTACTTGTTATATTATGCCTAAGCATGTATTTGAAAAGGTTCAAGATCCTTTGAAGTTTGAGTTTAATCCTCCAGTTTCTCTTGGACCCTATTTATTAAAACAATATGATCCTCAAGGATATTGGTGGCTTTTTGAAAGGAGAGCTGATTGGAAGAGGACCAGTGTAGGTCAGCTTTATGGAATGCCAAAACCAAGATATGTGTTGTTCATCTATTATGGACCCGACGAGAAGAAAGTTATGTCCCAGGCACAGCATCAGTTAGACTTGATTTTTGATCTAACTCCTGAAGCCTGGGAGATTTTGAGAAAGAGTAACCCCTATTCAAGGGTTTGGTATAAGGACTTCCCATGGGCATGGATGGATGATGTTAGAGCAAGAATTATGGCTATGAACTTAGAAAAGGCACCATATAATAATAAAGATGTAAGATGGGCATTAACTCTCGCTACCGATATAGTGGATGTAGTAACTTCTGGATTTGACGGTATTGCAAGGGTTAATCCTTTGTGGATCTGTGCCACAGAGTCTTTGTTGAAAGAGTATTACTTGCCTTTAGAAGATTGGTTGAAGAATTTTGCTCTTGAGGATGGATTTAAACCATGGGATCCTACAGTTCCAGATAGAATTGTAGATTATGCTAAAAAGAGAGGATATACTTTTTCGGGTAATCCGAGGGAGATATTTGGAATTGGTTGGTGGAAGTATGCTCCTGATGAAGCTGAGAAGCTCCTTACTAAGAATGGATTTAAGAAAGTTGGAGGTAAGTGGTATCTACCTGATGGGACACCTTGGAAGATTACTATAACTGCACCAGCTAATTTTGAGATTCATGCTACAAGGCTTGCTTTTGCTGTAGCAGATCAATGGAGAAAGTTTGGAATAGATGTGAATGTAGAAACAGTAGAAGCTGGTCCTTTCTGGAATAAATGGAATCTTGGAGATTTTGAAGTTGGATCTTATTGGGAAGTACCAGCGACTGATTTCTATAACTTTGTACAAGGTTATCACTCCAGATTCCTTAAACCAACAGGACAGGTTGCTACCGCAGGGAATCAAATTAGATGGAAGAATCCAAAACTTGATGCGTTATTGGATCAGTTAGTTAACCTACAACCAGAGTCTCCTAAGGCAAAATCTATAGTTATGGATATATTGAAGCTTTATGTTGAAGAAATGCCTGCACCTGTGTTCATAATTAACCTTAAGTTTAATGCTCAAGATCATTATTATTGGACCAACTTCCCAACTTCGGATAATTCCTATATGGCACCTGTTTGGTGGTGGGGACAATTTAAGTTCATATTACCATTCCTACAGCCAACGGGAAGAAGATAATTTCTGAAAGTTTTTAGGGGGCATCCATTATGGATGCCCCCTTAGTTTTGAAAAGGAGGGAATTATTAGTAGATGAATTTTTTAAAAAGATATATTATACCGAGGTTGATTCAATACTTTATTGTTATTTTCATTGGAATTACTGTAGTATTCCTAGTTCCAAGATTGACGCCCCTTGATCCTGTAGTAACAGTCTTAAATAGAATGACTGCTTATGGAGCTCAATATCTTGACCCTTCAGCTATAGAGAAACTTAAAGAAACGATGATGGAACTTTATGGATTAAAAGGTAATGTCTTAGAACAGTATTTAAAATTTTGGGGGAGACTTTTTAAAGGAGATTTTGGACCTTCCCTTTCTATCTTTCCAACTCCTGTAATATCAATTATTATGAATTCTTTGCCATGGACTGCAGGCCTTCTTATTACTGTAGCTTTGCTTTCTTGGATTATAGGAAACATCCTTGGTGGGCTTGCGGGATATTATGGTGATAGAAATTGGGCAAAGATTCTTGGGCTTTTAGCCATGACAATATATCCAATTCCATATTATATTATGGCTTTAGTACTTCTTATTCTTTTTGCCTATGTATTTCCACTGTTTCCTATGACAGGTGGATATAGTGTTGGTTTGACTCCTTCTTTTTCTTTGGAATTTATATTAAATGTACTGAAACATGCCTTTTTACCAGCTCTTTCTCTTATTCTTATAGGTATCGGTTGGTGGTTTTTAAGTATGAGGTCTTTGACTTCTACTATTGTTTCCGACGATTATGTGGTTTATGCTCAGATTATGGGGATTCCATCCCGAAGAATACTTTTTCAGTATGTAATGAGAAATGCCCTTTTACCTCAAATAACTAATCTTGCTCTTCAGATTGGAGGTATATTTAGTGGCTCACTGATAACGGAGACTGTTTTTTCTTATCCGGGGCTTGGTCAAATGTTATATATGGCTATCAATAATGGAGATTATAACTTAATTATGGGAATTGCAGTGTTTTCTATTGTAGGAATTGCTACAGCAGCTTTATTGATAGATTTATTATATCCTTTATTTGATCCTCGGGTCAGGTATAGATGAGGAGGTAAAAGTAATGTTCTTAGTTATAAAAGATCTTTATAAAAGTGATAAAAAATTTGCCTTTGGATTTACTGTTCTGATGATATTAATTTTCTTAGCTTTAATTTCTTTTTTGTCTCCCTATGATCCAAAACTTTGGAATGTGGCTCCCAAGAATCTTCCTCCTTCTTTTAAGTATATATTAGGTACAAATTCTATGGGACAGGATATATTTTGGAATTTGACCCATGCTATTAAAAACTCTCTTTTCTTAGGTTCTCTTACTGCTGTTATTTCCATATTTGTTGGTACTTTGGTTGGACTTGTTGCTGGATATTTAGGGGGAAGAACAGATAGAATTTTAATGTCTATTAATGATAGTTTTATTGTAATTCCAAGCTTGCCTATACTAATTCTCATCTCTTCTATAATCAAGCAGCATATAAGTATAGTTTTAATTGCCGTGATTTTATCTTTGTTCTCTTGGCCCTGGGGAGGAAGGCAAGTGAGGTCCATAGTCTTAGGTCTTAGGGAGAGAGAATTTACCTATACTGCTAATTTTTCTGGTATGGATACCTTAAAGATTGTACTTACTGAACATTTGCCTTTTGTTATACCATGGGTAATGGCTAACTTTATAAATACAATTTTATGGGCTATAGGAATGGAAACTACCCTTGCCATATATGGACTTTCCAGTTTAGAAACTCCCACCATAGGAACCACTATATATTGGGCTCTTCAATATCAAGCCCTTTTGAGGGGTATATGGTGGTGGATTTTTACTCCTGTTCTTATAGCTATTCTACTCTTTATAGCTTTATACCTTCTTTCAGTGAGTATAAGTAATTACTTAGATCCAAGAACTAGGCTTCAAAGAATGAGGATGAAAGAAGGAGGCTTAGAAGCTTAAATGGAGGTTTTAAGGATAGAGAATCTAAGGGCTTATTATGTAACTTCTTTGTATGGAGTTGAAAGAAGGGTAAGGGCAGTGGATAATGTAAATCTTGAGGTTTTAGAGAACGAGATTCTTGGTATTGCTGGAGAATCGGGTTGTGGTAAAAGTACTCTCCTTAAGACTATGATTGGTCTTATAAAACCACCTCTTACAGTTCTTGATGGCAAAATCTTATACAAGTTTAATGGAGAAGAGATAGATATAATTTCTAAAAAAGATGAAATAACTAGCTTAAAGTGGAAAGTGTTCTCTTATGTACCTCAAGGATCCATGAGTGTGCTTAATCCAACCCGAAAGATTATAAAAACCTTTGAGGATTTATTAAAAGTACATCTTAAAATTGAGGATAAAGGGGAGATAAGGAAAATTTCTGAAGAACATTTAAAGGCCTTAGGGCTCCCTTCGGAAGTTTTAAATTCATATCCTCACCAACTTTCAGGAGGCATGAGACAAAGGGTTACAATTGCTTTAAGTACTATTTTGAAACCGAAAGTAATTATTGCTGATGAGGCAACTACAGCTCTTGACGTGGTAGTTCAAAGAGGGGTTATTCAGCTTTTAAAGAAGATTCAATCTGAATTTAAAAACAGTATTGTGATAGTTACTCATGATATGGGGGTTCATGCTAATATTGCTGATCGAATCGTTATTATGTATGCGGGAAAAATTTTAGAGATAGGATCAGCACGGGACATTTTTAAGAATCCCCTTCATCCTTATACTAAATATCTTATTGAATCTCTCCCTAAAATTGGAGATAAGAGTTTAAGAAAAAGTGTTCCTGGAGCTCCCCCTTCTTTATTGAACCCTCCTAAGGGTTGTAGATTTCATCCAAGATGCAACATGGCTATGGAGATATGTAAGAAAGAGGTTCCTGCTCTTGTAGATGTGAAAAATGGACATAAAGTAGCTTGTTTTTTACACAGTAAGGAGGCTGAAATTCATGAATGAACAAGAATACTTACTTTATGTGAAAGATTTAACGAAGGTATTTATCATAGGAGGTAGATTCTTAGGAGTGAAACTTGTGGCTGTCAATAAGGAGAGTTTTAGTATTTTAAAAGACAGACCAGAAATTTTTACTATTGCGGGGGAAACAGGTTCGGGTAAGACTACTCTTGCACGTATGATATTAGGGCTTCTTGAGCCCACATCAGGGGAAATCCTGTATAAGGGAGTAAATATAGCTAAGTTAAACTCAAAAAAAGAAAGAAAGGCTTTTATGAAGGAAGTTCAACCCATATTTCAAAATCCCTTTGAGGCTTTTAATCCTCTAAAAAGGGTAGATTCTTATCTTTACGAAACTGCAGTAAATTTTGGAGTAGCAAATAACAAAAACGATGCTTCAGAAATAGTTAATAGGATACTTGAAGTTGTAGGGCTAAGTTTGAAAGAGATAGAAAAAAGATATCCTCATGAACTTTCTGGAGGACAGCTTCAAAGGGTTTCCATAGCAAGAGCCTTAATAACTACTCCCTCTCTGCTTGTAGCAGATGAACCTGTATCTATGGTAGATGCTTCTTTAAGAATGTCTATAGTGAATCTTTTTAAAGAATTAAAAGAAAACTTAGGAATTTCTGTTATATATATAACCCATGATTTAGCTACCGCATATTATATAAGCGATAGGATTGCCATAATGTATAGAGGAAATATAGTAGAAATGGGACCAGTAGAGAAGGTTATGTTGAATCCTCTTCACCCTTATACAAAACTGCTTATTGCATCAGTGCCTGAGGCAGACATTGATAAAAAGTGGACAGGAGAGATTAAACTTTCTACCCAAGAAGTAAAGGAATTTACAAAATTGGGTTGTAAATTCTCGGAAAGATGCGATGAAAGAGAAGATATTTGTATCAATGAGGAACCTAAAAAAGTCTTTGTGGATGATAGGTGGGTTATGTGTCATAAATTTGTAAAAAACTAATCTTAAATAGGGAGGTTTAGAGTTTATGGTAAAGATTGCTATTATAGGTGCTGGTAGTGTTTCTTTCTCTATGAAGCTTCTTCAAGATCTTAATTACTATAAGGATCTTTCTGGAAGTACCGTGGTATTTATGGATATAAATGAAGAGAGGTTAGAACTGGTTTATACCCTTGCAGAAAAATATATGAAGGAAACAGGGGCAAGATTAAATTTAGAAAAGACCACCGATAGAAAAAAGGCAATAGATGGGGCTGATTTCGTTATTAACGTGGTAAAAATAGGTGGCTATCATAATATGGAAAAGGAAAGAGAGATTGCAGAAAGCCTGGGATACTATAGAGGGTTTGGAGATAGGGTAAGCGATTATTATGGCGGATTTGCAGCTTATGAGCAATTAAAATTTATAAGGGAGCTTGCGAAGGATGTAGAAAAGTTAGCACCTAATGCTTGGTATATGCAGGTTTCAAACCCAGTATTTGAGGGAACAAACTTGGCCTTGAGAGAAACAGGTTTAAAAGTTGTGGGTTTCTGCCATGGATATTTAGAGCTATTTCATCTTATAAGGGTGCTTGGTCTTGATCCTAAGGATGTAGAGGAACAAGTAGCAGGATTTAATCATTCCATTTTCCTCACTAAATTTAAATATAAGGGAGAGAATGCTTATCCCTTAATAGATAAATGGATAGAAGAGGAAGCCCCAAAGCTTTGGAATTCTTACGAATATATGATATCTCCTTGGGAATATACTCAGCTTTCTCCGGCGAGTGTAGAGATGTATAGACTGTATGGTCTATTCCCCATAGGGGATACTCCCAGGGCAGTTTCACCATGGTGGTTCCATACTGATTTAAATGAGAAAAAGAAATGGTATCCTGCGGGAGGCCCTGATTCTGAAATAGGTTGGACTATGTATCTCTATGGTCTAAAACTGAGGCTTGCTCAAATGGAGAGATTAGCAAGAGATCCTAATGTCTCTATAGTAAAGGAACTTCCTGTAGAAGAGAGCATGGAATCCATAATTCCTTTTGTGGATGCGATAGTTAATAATCATAGGCGAAGGCTTGTATTAAATGTACCCAACCAAGGGGCAATTCCAGGGATTCCTGATGATGTAATAGTAGAGATTCCTGTATATGTGGATAAAAATGGGATAGAAAGAGAGAGGATAGAAAAAATTCCCTCAAGATTGATGCTCTATGTACTCATACCGAGATGGTTAAGAATGGAAAGAATACTTCAAGCTTTTCAAGAAGGAGATAGAACCAGTTTGCTACTTATGGTTATGGATGATCCAAGGACTAAGAGTTTTGAACAAGGCAAGAATTTGGTAGAGACTATTTTATCTCAGCCTTGGAATGAAGAGATGAATAAACATTATAAATGAGAAATGAGGGGAGATTTTTCTCCCCTCAAATTAATTATTTTAGGGTATAATATCCTCTAAAGATTAAAAGATAGGTACAGGAGGGAAAATGTTAGAAAAATTAGGGCTTATTTTTTCTTCTTTTAGTTATATTTTTCAAATTCCTTTTATTTTTTATTTAATTCTTAGGGTAAAAAAATTACGAATTAAGTTTATAGAGGATGATAAAGATAAAATAATTCTTGTCCTTTTATTTATATCAGGAGTTATAAGTTCTTTGCTTTCAAGTAAAAAGTTAGAAGCTTTTCTTGTCTCACTAATACCCTTCATCTTTGTAGGGTTTTATATCTTGGGGAAGGAAGGTTTAAAGGAAAGCAATAAAAATATTATTTATTACATTCTTTTAGGAAGCTCTATTCTTGGCTTTATTCTTTTTGTTTCAAGGATTTTTAATTTTTCTCTTTATATTTTAGAGTTCCCCATAGTAGATGGAAATGCTCCAAGGGGTTTAGTTTTAGGAGTAAAATCTCAAGGGCTTTCTTTGCTTTTGGAATTTGGAATTGTTTCTGGTATTGGACTTTTGGTATATTTTGAAAGGAATATAAGGGATATTTTGAAGATCTTACTTTTGCTTGTTTTTTGTATTTTGGGATTTATGATAACGGAGACCAGAGGGGGAATTTTGGGAATCTTGGTAGGGCTCATAGTTTTAATATCAAATAAAGAATTTTTAAACCAACTTAAGAGAAAATGGAAGTATGTACTTTTAATAGTTTTTTTATTTATCTTGGCTTTTTTTATATTTTTTAACCAATTCTATAATAAGTTAACTATTTCTTTACAAAAAGGCAGGCAAGGTTCTATTTATGAAAGGATTTACATCTACCTTGGCACATTAAGAATGATAAAGGATAATTTACTTTTTGGGGTTGGACCGGGTTGTTTTGTATATGAATACCCCAAATATGCTTTAAAGAACTTTCCATATGTCCCAGAATTTATTCTTGGAGAGCTTTCTCATGCTGTTACTACTCATAATATTTATTTTTATTTCTTATCGGGTTGGGGTATTATTGGCTCCTCTTTTTTCTTTTATTGGCTTTTTAAAAAGATATATAAAGGATTAAAATTTAATTATTCTTTGGATAAACATATTATTTTAGCAATTTTAATGGTATATTTTGGGCATGTTCTTCTTGATGATCTTTTCTCCATACATGTTCCTTTACTTATAGGCTTGTTGAATAGGAATAAGGAATATACTTTAGTATTGGATAAATAAAGGCTTATTTAGTTGAACTTTTGAAGGGTATTAGAGGATACTTTAACTTTTTTTGGCAATACCTTATGCTAATTATTCCTATTTTAACTCCCTTTAATCTAAAAACCTATGAAAAAGAGGTATAGTGGAGATAAATTTAGGATGATATTTGGGAGATGCTTGTTCCTTGAGAAATATTGCAGAAGGTGGTAGATGAAACTATTAAAGTTTACGAGGAAATTCTCTTTAATTCTTCTAAGTAAACTTTATTGAGTACTCCTGAGAGGAATATTTGGGATAAAGTATGATATCCTCTTTTTTCAGCCCACTCCCACCATTTATCAATATTTTTTTCATTTATTAATCCAAATAATCTTTGTATGAAGTTTCCTATTTCATATATTTTTCCAAGTTGTATCATCATTTTTACTTCTAAGATGGGGTGCTTTTTATAAAAATATAGTGCGGATTTTGCTCTTTCTTTTTCTTTGTTAAGAAGATACGGAAGATTTTTAAGATTTGGGGGAGTTTGAATATGCCATACTGTTACTTTTTCAGAGGTAATTTTGGGAATATTTAACTTCTTTATTCTTATTCCAAGTTCTAAATCCTCCCAGCCATAAAAAGTAAAATTTTCATCAAAAAAGCCAGCTTTTAATAAAATCTCCTTTGGAATACTGGCATTTCCTGTGGCAAAATAGGCAGAGGAGATATCTCTTAATTTAAATTTTTCTTCCCATGGTTTTTCCCAGTTATAGGTATTAATTACAGGTCCTTGTACGAGTATATTGAAGTTATTTTTCTTTTGAATTTCAAAATGATTTTTTAGAAAATTTTTTTTCACAAATATGTCGCTATCTATAAAGACCATTAATTTTCCTTTTGCAATTTCTATGGCTCTATTTCTTGCATAGGCGGGTCCTTTTCTTTCATTATTTTTTATGTACTTTAAATTTTTATATTTTCCTTGAAGTTCCTTTATGTATGAAGAGGTTTCATCTTCTGATCCATCATCTGAAACAATGATTTCATATTCCCCTTCAAAATCTTGATTCAATATGTTAGGGAGAGTTATTTCTAAGATTTTTTTTCTATTATATGTTGGTATTACTACACTTATATCCATAGATAGACCCCATTATAGCATAGGTTATGCTATACTAAAAACTATGAAAATTCTTGTAGTTGAAGATGATAGGAAAATATCTCATCTTTTAGAGTTAGAGCTTACCCACGAGGGGCACGAGGTAAAAGTTGTAGGAGATGGCTACGATGCCCTAATTGAGGTGGAAGATTTTAAGCCTGACGTAGTTATTCTTGATATTATGCTTCCAGGGCTTTCAGGAAAAGAGGTAGCAAAGAGGTTAAGGGACAAGTATCCTGATCTCGGAATAATAATGCTTACCGCTTTAGGAGATGTGAAGGATAAGGTAGAAGCTTTCAAATTAGGGGCTGATGATTATGTGGTTAAGCCCTTTAGTATAGAAGAGCTCCTTGCAAGAATTCAGGCAGTATCAAGAAGAAAAGAGAAAAAGGAAGAAATCATAAGTAAGCATGGAATTGAACTTTATGTGGATCAACATAGGGTATTTATAGATGGTAAAGAAGTTGAGCTATCTAAAACAGAATTTTCTCTTCTTTATCTTCTTCTCAAAAACGAGAATATTGTTCTTTCTAAGGAGAAGATTTTATCCTCCATATGGGGTGATTATGATGATGAGAGGGAAAATCTGGTAGAAGTATACATAAATTATTTAAGGAAAAAGTTGGGAGAAAGAGGTAAGTATATTAAGACCATAAGAGGAGTAGGATATTCCTTCAGAAAGGACTAATTATGAAGATTGCATGGAAAATCACTCTAATTTACACTGGAATTCTCATCTTCCTTATAAGTATTCTTTCTTTTCTTTTTTATATTCAGACGGAAAATGTTTTGATGGATGAAAATAAAAAGGATTTATATAGAACCTTTATGGGACTTGGAGTGGGTAGGGGATTTATGATGGGAAGAATGATGGGGGGAAGAATTTCTTCCTTTTATATTTCAGAGAAAGAAAATATAATTCAGGATCCTTTTAATTTAGGACTTGTAGAGAAAGAAGGATTATATCAGTCTCCTGATGGAAGTTATATTCTTGTGGTAAAAAGAAACAATTATTTTATTGGAAAAGATATAACTTCTACTATGACTGCTCTTGATCGTTTAAGGGAAACTTGTATTAGTATTGCCATATTAGGGGTAGTTCCATCCCTTCTTATTGGTTATTTCTTATCTCAAAGGATTCTCTTCCCTATTCGTAGGATTATAAGGGATGCTCGTTTAATTGATATAAAAAACCCAGGAAAAAGAGTAGAGCTTCCTTCTGCTAAGGATGAACTGTGGGAGTTGGCAAATACTCTTAATCTTCTATTTGATAGAATAGAGAAGGCGTATAAGAGGGAAGAAGAGTTTTCTTCTGATATTTCCCATGAATTAAAGACTCCTTTGACCTCTATTCTTGGATATATAAGAATGCTTAAAAGATGGGGTAAAGAAGATAAAAGGGTTTTGGATGAATCCTTAGATATATTAGAGAATGCTACATTGGATATGATAAATATGGTGGATACTCTCCTTAAGATATCAAGGGTTCCTGAAGAAATTGAGAAGGAGGATATAAATGTCAAGGAGTTTTTGGCTGAGATTTTAGAAAAGTATAAAAATATATATCCTGATTTTGATTTCAGGATATATGTAGAGGGTGACCCCATGGTAAAGACTTCTAAGAAGGTAATTGAAATTATTTTAGGAATTCTTATCGATAATGGAGTTAAAAATTCTCTTGATAAAAAAGAGATTTATATAGGTTATAGAGAGGGCAAGTTTTTTGTTAGAGATTTTGGAAAAGGAATTCCTGGGGAAGAAATACCAAAAATTTTTGAAAGATTTTATAAGTTGGATAAGTCAAGAAGCAGTAAAGGATATGGCTTAGGGCTTTCCCTTGCAAAAAAGCTTGCAGAAAGTATTGGATCTGATATTATAGTTGAGAGTAAGGAAGGAGAGGGGAGTATATTTTATATCAAAGTATGAAAAAAATAGTAATTCTACTAATTGTAGGATTGATATTTATATCAGGTTGTGCTCGGACAGTAACTCAAAGACCTAAAGGATATTTAGGAATTAGTATTTCTTTTTATAGGCCATTGATTTTGTCAATTGACGGATCTTATTATGCATTTATTATTGCTTTTAATGAAAACAATGTAATAACAGAGGACCCCAACACTTGGCAGTACTATATTGAGTATGATGGATTTAATCAAAAGTTTATGTGGGGAAGAAATGATTTTTCTTCCTATGGGACATTACTTAGTGGAAAGTTTTCTGAGGATGGAACAAATTTTTCTTTTAAAATCTCTCTAAATCTGTTCTCGAATGCTACTTCTCTTTATATGAAAATCTTTTATTTTGTGTATGATCCTTTTGTGTATGATCCTTTGCAAGGATTTAGGGATTTGTATTGGCAATATCCTGATTCTGATTCTGAGAGCATTAGAATAGATCTTTCCAATTATCCTTATAGCTATAATTCTGTCCTTACAGGGAATATAAATATAATTTCGGGATTAAGTCTATGGATCGAATAAGGTTGTTTTTTCTTTTTATTGCCATAATTTTATATATCCTTTCTTATCCTCCCTTCAACATTTCTTTTCTTATCTTCTTTACTCTTGTTCCTCTCTTTTCTTTGCTTCCTAAGTTTTCCACAAAAGAAGCCTTTATCTATGGGTTTTTATATGGTTTTGGTTTTTATGGAGTTAATTTTTATTGGATCCCTGATTTGGTTTCCAAATTTGCTAATCTTGGAGTTGGAATATTTGCTAATCTTCTTCTTATCTCTTATCTTTCTTCCTATTATGGAATTTTTCTTTGGGGGTGCAAAAAGAAGGAGAATTCTATACTTTTTCCAGCTTTTTTTATGGTGCTTCTTCAATGGATAAGATCTCATGGACCCCTTGCCTTCAATTGGGGATCTTTGGGAGAACCTATGGTAAATATTCTTCCTATTCTTCAGTGGGCAAGTGTGTTAGGAGAATTAGGGCTTTCTTTCTTTGTAGTGCTTGTTAATTCTCTTATTTCAAGATGGAAAAATTTGAAATTTATTAGAAAAACAGCTTTTGCTCTTTCTTTGGTTTTAATCTTTCTCATTGGCTTTTTAATGATGGGGGAATCTGAAGGTAAATATAAAGTTGGAGCTGTTCAAGGAAATTATGACAGTTTTTCTAAGTATTTTTACACTGATATTTATGATCAATTTAAGGTACACAGAGATTTGGCTTTAAAGCTCCCTGATAATTTGGACCTTATGGTCTTTGCAGAGAGTGTTCTTTTTTGTTATCTCAATGAATATCCTCAATATTTGATAAGTTTGAGGGAGCTTTCAGAAAAAAAGAATACTCCAGTTTTAATCGGGGCCTTAGAGAAAAGGGAAGATAAAATATATAATTCTGCCTATCTTATCACCCAGGATGGAAAATATATAACTCATAAAAAATCTCAATTGGTGCCTTTTGTTGAGGAGGTACCATTTCCATTTAACTTTATCATACCAGAGTATTTTAAGGGCTTAATAGGAAATTATAATAGAGGTCCTGGATTTACTCCTCTCCCTTTGAAGGAAAAGTTTATTGGGGTCCTTATATGTTTTGAGTCCTTATTTTCAGATCTCGCAAGAGAACTTTCCCAAAAGGGCAGTAATTTTCTTGTAGTGATAACAAATGATGGTTGGTTTGAGGGAACTCCTGCAGTATATCAGCACAGGAATCAATCCCTTTTGAGAGCAGTAGAAAATAGAATTTCTCTTGTTCAGGTAGCAAATACTGGAATTACCTTTTTTGTGGATCCTTTTGGAAGGGTATTGAAGGAAAGTAGAGAGGGAGAAAGAAATGTTTATGTTGCTAATTTGCCTAAGAAAATATTTTCTATTTATACCATCTGGGGAGATCTCCCTATCTTTATAGGATTTATTATCTTTCTTTTGATAAAATTAATAATAGAATGAAGAGGATAATACTTCTTGGAATATTTATATTAGTAGGACTTGTGGCATGGGGGACAAGTTATTATTTTGTTCCTTTAGAAAAGGAAGTTTCAAATACTAATTTAGAAAAAGCAGGTATATATGCTGAGAAGGTATATTTAAAGGGTAGGAGTGAGGGAAATCTTTCTTGGGAGGTTTCAGCAGATAATTTAAATATTGATCTTAATTATAAACACTTTGTCTTTGAAGGAGATGTAAAGGGAAAGGTATATAGAGATAAAAAACTTTCTCTTTTAATAATCACTAAAAGGGCAGAAATAGATAGGGATAAAAATATACTTAAGATTCCTACAGAACTTCATTTTGAAACAGAAGATGGTTTTAAAGGGATTGCTCCAGAGGGTATTTGGTATTTTGACACTGGGATATTTATGAGCACAAAGGGAAGGGTAAAATTTGAGAAAGTGGGAGAATTTAAGGCAGAAGCTGATATGTTTGTCTTTGATACCAATAAAGGAAAGGCTGAGTTTGAAGGTAATGTGGTTATTGAGACTTATTATTAGAGGAGGTTAATATGAAAAGGTTAATTTGTATTTTAATGATAGCAATTTTAATCATGACCTCTGCTTTTTCTCAGACTAAAAATCCTGTGAAGATTACTGCTCAAAAGATTTCTTATGATTATGGAAAGAAGACTACTCGTGCAGAAGGAAATGTGGTAGTAATTTATAAGCCAGGGCAAGATGATGAGACAAGAATTACTGCAACTTTAGTATTTTACAATCAGGATACTAATGTAGTTGAGGCTCCAGGTAAGGTAAATATATCCCAGAGGGATTTAAGTATAGTGGGAGAAGACTTAAAGGTAGATTTGAAGAAGGAAACTCTTGAACTTAAGAAAAATGTAAATATGGTGCTTCAGAGGAAAGTGGATAATAAAGTTGAAATTACTAAACTTTTTTCCCAGAGTGTGGTTTATTCATTAAAAAACAAGACAGGGAATATGATAGGTGGTGTAAGAATTGAGAGGGAGGATTTAACGGTTTCAGCAAATAGTGCTGATTTTGATACCGATAAGGAAATTTATACCTTTGTAGATAATGTGAAAATGATGGATAAAGATAAAAATGAGATAAATTGTAAAAGGCTTGTAGTCTATGTAAAGGACAAGGTAGTTGTGGCAGAAGGAAACATTGACACTACTTTCTATGTAACCGAATGAGTATGCATATAAAAACCTATCATAAATATATATTCAGTGAAATATTGGGACCATTTTTTTTAGGAATTTTTGGATTCATCTTGGTAATGTTGATCCAAATTCTTTATGAATTTTCAGACTTCATTATTATGAGAAGAGTAAGTTTTGAGGTTGTTCTAAAACTTCTTTATTATAAGATTCCATCCCTATTTGTTTTCGTTATACCTGTATCTTTGCTTTTTGCTATCATTTTTTCCTTTGGACGACTTATGAGAGATGGCGAGATTTTTGCCATGAGATCAAGTGGCATATATTTTTTAAGTCTTACTTTAACTCCTCTTTTGTTCTCTATCCTTCTTTCTCTTATTCTTTGGTTTTTCACTTATTCTCTTATTCCTGAATCCAATTATAGATCTAATAGACTGATCCAGAAATATTTCTTTTTAAATCCTGCACCTATAAAGGGAGAGAATGTATTTTTCCATGACGAAGAAGGAAGATATTATTATGTAAAGAAGATAATAGAAAATAGGAATGTTATGCAAAATGTATTGGTTTTTGACACCTCATCCTCTAATAAGTATCCTATAATCTATACAGCAGAGGAGGCCATATGGAATAGGGATTCTCTTATATTGAAAAATGGAGTAGTTCACCATCTTGGGGATGATTCCTTTGTGGTATGGGAAGGAAAGTTTGAAGAGTTTAAAATAAATCTTCCTCAAGATTTTATGTATATCTTTTATAGGGATAGAACTCCTCAGGAAATGCCAACAAATGAGCTTAAGAAAAGAATTAACGTATATAAAAAGGCAGGAATATCTGCAAGATCCTACTTAGTGGAAGATTATCTTAGAATTGCCCAAAGTATAGCAGTGCCTATTTTTGCTCTTATGGGATTTAGTGTGATCCTCCTTACAGGGAGAGGAGGAAGGTTGTGGGGTACTGCTTTTAGCATAATTATTGCCTTCTTTTATTATGGGTTCAATATTATAGCAAGATCCTTTGGGGAATATGCGGTTTTTTCACCTTTTCTTTCTGCTTGGCTTCCTAATATAACCCTTGGAAGTTTAAGTTTGGGGGTGTTCATATGGAAGGTAAGAAAGTGGTAAAATTTCTTCTTTTTATATTATTAATATTCTTGTTTGTTTCTCAAATTGCTTTTTCTCAGGAGTCTTCTTGGAAGATAAAGGCAGAAAAGATTTCTTTTAACTGGGAATCTCAAGAATTTGAGGCAGAAGGAAAGGTAGAGTTTTTAGGAAAAGATATATGGTTAAAGGCGGATTATATTAAAGGGAATGTGAAAGAAGGATTTTTTGAGGCAAAGAAAAATGTAACCTTTAAGGATAAAAATGGAGAATTTAGTGCAGAATATATGGAGTACTATTATAAAGAAGAAAAAGCATTTATAAAAAGTGTAAAAGTTACATATCCTGTTTCAGAAAGTGAAGAAAAAATGTACATAAAAGGAGAGGAGGTTAAATGGGAAAAGGGTAATGTGGATCTAAAAAAAGGTAATTTTACTACTTGCTCTTATGAAAAACCTCACTATTACATTTCTTCATCGCAGATTGAATATTTCCCTAATGACAAGATAATTTTTATAAATGTGCTATTTTGGTTAAGATTTCCTTATCCCTATTTTTATATACCCATCTTTTATGTACCCTATTATGTTCTTCCTCTTACAAAGGAACCATCACCTTTCCCTCAATTTGGTCATGATCCTAACTTAGGACTCTATTTCTCTTATCCTTTTACCTATTCTTTATGGGGACTTCCTGGAGTCTTAACTTTTCTAATCTCTCAAAATCAAGGAGTTCAGTTTACTTTAAATCAAAAATATCACTTTCCTAATTTATCAGGAAGCATTGATTCTTATTATTTATACAACTATCTTTATAATACGGATCAATTTAAATTCTCTCTCTCAGGCATATATAAACCTTCTTCAAATTTTTCTCTTAGTTTTAATACTAATTATCTTCTTTATCCCTATTCTCAAAATTACTCTCTTCAAAGTTCATCTCAATTAACATATACTCAAGGTTCTTTTAGATCAAATATAAGGACAAATTATAATAAAACCCCTTCTCAAGATAATTTTAATACTACCATTAACTCATCAATTAAGCTGGGTAGTAAGACTAATCTTTCCACAAACATAATTTATAACTCTTTAAATATTTTGGGGAATAATAGAGAAGATCTACAGGGAAATGTAAAGTTTGAATTTAATGACCAAGGACAAATTCTCTATGTATTTGCTAATAATCGTTGGACTAATGTCTCGGATTTTCTTTTAAAAAAGCTTCCTGAGATTTATTATGGGAGAGATTTCAATCTTTTAGGTACCCCATCTAAAATTGAATTTCTTTTTGGCAATTATATTGAGCCTTCTTATCCCTTTACTATAAAAACATGGAAATTAGGATATTACTTAAGTTTCTCCCCCAAGTTTAATCTTTCTTTCATGAATATAAATACTAACATGGGATATAAACAGGAATTTTATGGGACCCAAGATGCAAGATATATTCTATATGCTAATCTTTCTTCAAACTATAAATTTTCCCCAATTTTGTCTGGAACAATTGCTTATAATTTTCAATGGTTAGGAAAAGATATTCTTACAGGAGAATTAGGAAATTCTCCTTTTTATTTTGATTATCTCTCCAATTTAAACAACTTAAATCTTACTTTAAATTTAGGGACACCAGATATCGGATTAAGTTTGCAGGAATCCTATAACTTTATAACCAAGACGCTTTCTCCTCTTTCTATATCTGGTTTAATAAGATCAGGAAATACTTTTGTTTTAACTTTAAGGACTTCTTTCAATTTTTCTACTCTGAAATTAAATCCTATATTTCTTCAAGGTACTATTCAATATCCATGGTTTTCCTTAGGATTTGGAAGCTTATATGATATCAACTTAGGAATGTTTCAAAGGCTTGATTATAGGCTAACTTTTAAAATAACTGGAGATTGGCATTATGCAGGAAATATCACCCTAACTGGCTACTATCTTCCCTCTACAGGAAATACCCTTTATTCTCTTTCTCTTAACAAAGATCTTCACTGCTTTAATGCAAAACTTATTTATTACTTCTCTTCTCGGAGTTTTCAATTTAGCTTATCTCTAAAGGCATTTCCTACAAAGGGAATTGAATTTATAGGAAAACCAGAAGGTTTTACTCTTCTTCCAAGTTTCTAAAATATCTGGTATAATTTGAATTAAAAATAAATTTTAATAGGGGGAATTTAAAATGGGAAAATATAGATGTGTGGTATGCGGATATGTTTATGATCCTGAAGAGGGGGATCCCGAAGGAAATATTCCACCCGGCACTTCCTTTGAAGAACTCCCTGAGGACTGGGTATGTCCTGTCTGTGGAGCAGACAAGAGCATGTTTAAACCAGTTTAGGCTATGTACTTAATCGTTGGAAATGGAATATCAGGAATAAATACTGCGGAAGTAATTAGAGAAAGGGACAAAGAAGGCAGAATAGTTGTAATAAGTAGAGAGAGATATCCATACTATTCAAGGCCACAGCTCATAGAATTTCTTGCAGGAAATATAACTATAGATCAACTTCCCTTTTACCCAGAAGAATGGTATAAAGAGCAGAATATTGAGATTCATTATGATGAGAATGCTATAAAGGTTGATACCCAAAGAAAGATATTAATAACGGACAAGAATGAATATTCTTTTGATAAACTTATTTTAGCCACAGGAGCGATTCCCTTTAAACCAAATATTGAAAATATTAACGCTGAGGGGGTATTTACTTTAAGAAATATAGATGACGCCCTTAGTATTCTGTCCTATATAAAAGAAAAGGAGAGAGTAATTCTTCTTGGTTGTGGGCTTTTAGGGTTAGAGACAGGAAGGGCTCTTTCTCAAAGGGGATTAAAAATTATAGGTTTGGAATTTTTCCCAAGGCTTCTTCCAAGACAACTTGATGAGGAAGGTGCTAAGATTCTTCAAAATATTATTGAGAAAAAATTTTCCTTTGAGTTTTATTTAGGAGTAAAGGCTCAAAAAATAATTGGAAGTAAGAGGTTTGAGGGGATAGAACTTGAAGATGGAAGGAAAATTATGGGAGATATGCTCATAGTTTCAGCAGGCATAATCCCTCATATAGAGGTTGCTAAAAATTCAGGAATAGAGACAAATAAAGGGATTATTGTAAATAATTTTATGGAAACTAATATTGAGAATATTTATGCTGTGGGAGATTGTGCAGAGCATAACGGCAGAATTTAT
Source organism: Dictyoglomus turgidum DSM 6724 (assembly GCF_000021645.1). NCBI lineage: Bacteria > Pseudomonadati > Dictyoglomota > Dictyoglomia > Dictyoglomales > Dictyoglomaceae > Dictyoglomus > Dictyoglomus turgidum. Next base: position 133,476 of record NC_011661.1, on the reverse strand, counting down.
GGCATTATTCCTGCATGTATGGAACAATCGGAAGTGGTAGGGAGAAATGTAACATCTGAAAAGGTGGAGTATAAAGGTACATTGCCTTTTAATTCTCTCAAAGTTACTGGGGTAGATCTAACTTCTATAGGTGAAATAGAGCCTAAGGATAACTGTGAGGTTTTTGTTAAAAAGGATGAAGAGAGAGGTTTTTACAGAAAATTAATATTTAGAGATAACATGATTTTAGGGGCGATTCTGCTTGGGAACAAAAGGAGTTATGTTAACAAAATTTTGAGCTTGATGAAGAAAAAAGAGGAGGTCTTAAATAAAGAAGAATTACTAAATGAGGATTAAAGAAATTTTTTTATTATTCTTTCTATTATTGCTCTCAAATCTTTTTTCCTATGATTTTCAGAGTCTTTATAAACAAGTTAAAAGTATAAGTGACGAAGTTTTTTACATACATTCCTTTGATGGAACCAAATTAGCCTATAGGATAGCTGAACCTAAGGAGACAAAATACGTATTGATTTTCATCCATGGTATTTCTTTATATGGAAGATACTATTATCCCTTTTTAAAGGAGTTATCAGATTACGGGATTAAGGTATATTTCCTTGATCTTAGAGGACATGGAAATTCTGAGGGAAGAAGGGGAGATTCGCCAGAGGAAAAAACCTTCGTTAAAGATTTATTGCTTTTTTATAATTTTGTTAAGGAAGAAAATAAGGATATACCTGTTTATTTGGCTGGGCATAGCATGGGAGCAGGTCTCATATTAAAGTTGGTTTATCATGAAAACTTAAAACCTCAAGGTTTGATTTTAATTTCTGGAGGATTACCAGTGGAGAAGATCCATCAAAACAATGATTTATTAAGGATTAAACCTATATCTAAATTGTTTTCTTTCATAGCATATATATTCCCTCATTTTAGAATAATTGGATGGGATTTGCCCGAAGAGATAGATGACTCCCTTATTGTTAATAATTATTCTTATATGTTTTTTAGGTCTGCTTTTCCTTCAAATATAAAGGAAATTTGGGAAAAGTTAGATCTTCCTATTCTCTCTATTGTAGGCAATAAAGATGAATTTTATCCTTCAGAAGAGGTTTTAAAAGTTTATGAAGTCTATAAAAGAACTAAAAGAAAATTTATCCTTTTGAAAGATAGCAATCATATTGACGTCATAATAAAAAGTCCCTTATATATAAAAGAATGGATTTTAGGAGGTTAATTTATGGAGGATTATGAAAGAATATTAGAAGATTATTCTAACGCCCTTGTTAAAGTGGTAGAAAAGGTAAGTCCAGCAGTAGTGAATTTAGATCTTTCTCAAAGTACTTTTATTCCCTTTTTCTTCGGTCCTCAAGAGATCAAAGGTTTTGCTTCTGGATTTCTATTTACCCCTGATGGATATATATTAACCAATAGCCATGTTACTCATCAGGCATCTAAAATTCAAATTACCCTTGCAGATAGACGAACTTATCAGGCAGAACTTGTAGGTGAAGATCCTCAAACAGATCTTGCGGTAATAAAGATCCATGAGAATAATCTTCCTTATTTAGAGCTGGGAGATTCTGAAAAATTAAAGGTCGGACAAATAGTTCTTGCTATAGGAAATCCTCTTGGTTTTGGCCATAGTGTGACTAGTGGAGTAATAAGTGCTTTGGGAAGATCTTTGAGAAGTTTTAGTGGACATCTTATGGAGAATATTATTCAAACTGATGCTGCACTAAATCCTGGAAGTTCAGGAGGACCTTTGGTGGATATACATGGGAGAGCAATAGGAGTTAATACTGCTATAATACAAGGTGCTCAAGGTATATGTTTTGCTATTCCTATAAATACTGCAAAGTGGGTAGCAGGTCTTCTTATTAAAGAAGGGAGAGTAAGAAGAAGCTATCTTGGGATTATTGGTCAGAGTGTAGTATTACCAAAGAGATTAAGGGAGAATCTATCCTTATCTCAAGAAGGTGGAGTATACATTTTGAGAGTTGCTCCAGGAAGTCCTGCTCAAAGAGGAGGAATAAATAGTGGTGATATAATAATACAAGCAGAGAATGAGATTATAAATAATATTGATGATCTACATAGATTTTTGAGCCATACACCTCCAGGAAGTAGAGTTGCAGTTAGGGTTATAAGAGATAATAATATAAAGGAAATTTCTATAGTCTTGGGGAGTGAATAGATTATAAGGGAAAAGTATTTAACAGTAGAGAAGGAAGAGATTTTTGAAATAAAAATTGAAAGGTCTTTATTTATAGGAATAGTTTCTCCTATTAATAATAGACATCCCTCTGACATATTAAAGGAAGTTAAAGAAAGATACAAAAATGCAACTCATTATTGCTATGCTTATAGAAAGGCAACAGGGGAAGAATATTTTACTGACGGGGGAGAGCCTACAGGTACTGCAGGAATTCCTATTCTAAATGCTCTGAGAGAGCGAGATTTATATGATATTATAGGAATTGTGATAAGATATTTTGGAGGAATAAAACTTGGAATAAGAGGACTAATTGATGCTTATCATTATACTATGGAAAAAACTTTAGAAAAGGCTAAAATTACAGAAAAAATTATAACTAGTGATTATGTTGTTAGGCTTTCTTACAAAGATTTTAACGCCTTTAAAAGTGAAATTTTAAGACATTTTAAATGCGAAGTGAAAGAAAAATTTGAAGATAATGTGATTATGGAAATAAAGGTTCCTATTTTTTTGAAAGATGATTTTGAAAAATTCCTTTTCAAAAGGGGGGTAGAAATTGAAAAACTCTGAAGGTAGCATAATTTGGGGAGAAGAATCTTTTTTATATTCTTTCCCTGAGCCCCATCCAATGAACCGAAGGAGACTTGAAAGCTTTGACTCAGAATTTAAAAAGTTTTCAAATTTGAGCAATGTGGAATCTCCTGAGATGGCTTCTTATGATGAAATTACTCTGTTTCATACCAAAAGTTATACGGATCTTGTTAAGGAGAAGTCAAAGACTGGAGAAGGGTATTTGGATTATGGGGATACGCCTGCTTTTTTGGGGTGTTATGAGGCTGCCTCTTATGTGGTTGGCTCTACCTTGAAAGGTATAAGGTTAATAGTGGAGGGAAAATATAAAAGGGTTTTTGTGCCTATGGCAGGCCTTCATCATGCAAGAAGAAATTCTGCTTCTGGATTCTGCATATTTAATGATATTGGGGTTGCCATTGAATATTTAAGGAAAAATTATGGAATAAAAAATATTCTCTATGTGGATATAGACGCTCATCATGGTGATGGAGTTTTTTACGAATATGTAGATGATCCCCACTTATTCATAGCTGATGTGCATGAGGATGGAAGATTTCTTTATCCTGGAACAGGAAGAAGGGACGAAAGGGGAGAAAAACAAGCTTATGGGACAAAGCTTAATATTCCTCTTCTTCCAGGTTCAGGTGATGATGAACTTTTACTTGCTTTTGAGGAAGTAAAGAATTTTGCGTGGGAGGTAAAGATTGAATTTATCATACTTCAGGCAGGAGTAGATGGTATTTCTGGAGATCCTATAACTCATTTGAATTATAGCATAGAGGGTTATGGTAAATTTGTAGAGGGAATGGTTGATGTGGCAAATCAAACATGTGGTGGTAAGATTCTTATTCTTGGGGGTGGTGGATATAATCCTGAAAATACTAAAAATGGCTGGATGAGGGTTTTGAGGGTTATTTATGGAGAGTTTTAAAATTTTTCCTGTCTTAGAGACATCTCGTCTTGTTTTGAGAAAGCTTTCTTTAGAAGATGCTCAAGATATATTTGATTATGCAAAGGATTTAGAAGTAAATAAGTATGAAAAAGAGGGATATAGAGATTGGGAAATAGAGTATAAAGAGAACAAGAAGATAATTGGAACTTGTGGTTTTGTATGGTGGGATAGGAAAAATTACAAAGCAGAGATAGGTTATGTTTTGTCGAGGAAGTACTGGAATCAAGGTTTAATGACGGAAGCAGTAAGATAGGATTCAAGCAAAGTGTAAAGTAGAAAATATTGCATTGGAAAGGGTTATGCAAAAGGTAGGAATGAAATTTGAAGGAGTTTTGAGGGAAGAGGTGTTTGTTAAAGGAAGCTTTTGGGATATGAAGCTTTACTCCATATTAAGAGAAGAGTTCTATCAGTCTTTAAAAAAGGAGGATGAAGGATGCTTTATGAAAGGATAACAAAGGATTATATGTCTGCGATGAAGAACAAGGATAGTTTTAGAGCGGAGGTTCTAAGTACTTTAAGATCAGCCATAAAGTACCGAGAAATAGAGTTGAGAGAAAAAGGAAAAGAGCTTGATGATCAAGAGGTTTTGGATGTAATAAAAAAAGAAATAAAAAAGAGAAAAGAGGCTATAGAAATGTATAAACAGGGTAGAAGGGAAGATTTAGCAGAAAAGGAAGAAAAGGAGCTTGCTATTTTACAGGAATATGTACCTCAGGGTTTATCAGAAGAAGAACTCAAAGAAAGAATAAAAAGTATTATTGAAAGAGTTGGGGCGAGAACCATGAAGGATATGGGGAAGGTTATGAAAGAGGCTATGGCAGAACTAAGAGGATTTGCTGAAGGAGAAGAAATAAGAAGGGTTGTGGAGGAATTATTAAAAGGTGAATGAGATACAATTTACATGTGGTATTAATAGAACCACAGATACCGTATAATACAGGAAATATAGGAAGACTTTGTGTAGCAACAAATTCCAAATTACATCTTGTGGGAAAGATTGGTTTTTCTCTTAATGATAAATACTTGAAAAGAGCTGGACTTGATTATTGGAGTTTTTTGGATTATGAAGTATATAAGAACTTTGAAGAATTTGTAGAGAGGAACAAAAATGGAAGATTTATCTTTGTAGAGTCTCCGGCTTTTAAGTTATATACGGAGGTTTCTTATCAGGAGGGTGATTATTTAATTTTTGGATCTGAAGATTACGGAATTCCGTCAGAGATAATTGAAAAATATTGGGAAAATTCTGTTACTATTCCCATGTTTGGTCCTGTGAGATCTTTGAATTTATCAAGTTCAGTTGCAGTAGTAGTTTATGAGGCATTAAGACAAATTAAAAAATTTTAAAGTGAGGTTTAAAATGAAGAGAAAAAAGCCCAAAAATATATGGGAGATATTTAATTTTACTTTTGCTCTTGGTACTGGGCTTCTTGGATCTCTTCTTGTGGGTATCTTCATAGGTTATTACCTTGATAAACTTTTTAATACTTCTCCTGTGTTTCTTTTAGCTTTTACAGTCCTTGGAATATGGGTGGGATTCCGTGATATATTCAGATTTCTACGGTAAATACTTAGATATTGCCTTTTACGGAGTATTAATAGGACTTATTTTCTTTTTCATATATTCTCCTATTTCTTCCTTGATTTTTGGATTATCTGGGAGTATAATCTCTTTTTGTTGGTTGGCAAGAGATTTGAAAAAATATGGCTTAAGTGGGTATAATAGGAGTATAATAAAAAGGTATGGAGTTTTAATATTGTTGTTTTTGTTGAGTGTTAAAGCAGGATTTATAGGCGTCATACTCTTTTTAATAGGATATGTTGTAGGACAATGGTATATGATATGGAAGGTGTGGAGGAGTAAAGATGGAACGAGGGCCTGAAATAGGACCACGGGTTGTAGGCCAAATATTTGGAATTCCTATAACAAACACTCTTATCTCTTTACAGATAGTATCTCTCTTTGTTATTCTTCTTGCTTTTTGGCTAAGCTATAAACCCAAGGAAACCATTACTACAAGGCAAAATATTGCAGAAACTTTGGTTGAGATGTTTAAAAGATATCTTTCTGGTTTTCTGGAAGAGCATATAGCGGAGAAATATTTCTCTTTCTTTGCAACTTTGTTTTTGTTTATTCTTATCTCAAACTGGTCAGGCTTTATTCCTGGTTTTACCTCTCCAACCTCTGATATTAATGTAACTGCAGGGCTTGCTATTGGTACTATCCTCTATATTCAGTATGTGGCTTTTAAAGAGAGAGGAGTAGAATATCTTAAGAGTTTTGTTTCTCCCTCGGTCTTATTTCTACCTATAAATATCTTGGAGCAAATTACTCGTCCTGTTTCTTTGGCATTAAGGCTTTTTGGCAATATTTCTGGTGAACATATTGTACTTGGCATTATTTCTTTACTTGCTCCTCTTATCGTTCCTGTCCCTATAATGGCTCTTAATATGTTTATGGGATTTATACAGGCTTTTATTTTTACAAGTCTTAGCGCTGCATATCTTGCAGCAGCATTAGAGGAATAGAAGGAGGTAAAAGTATGCTTGCATGGGTAATTATAGCTTCTATTATTACTGCGGGATTTTCAGTAGCTCTTGTGGGTATGAATGCCACTAAAGCTCAGGGAAATGCAGCGGCAAGTGCCTTTGAAAGTGTGGCTCGTCAACCTGAAGCAGGAGACCAAATAAATAGAATGCTTCTTTTTGCCCTTGCTTTTATAGAAACCATAATGATTTTTACCTTAACTGTTGCTTTAATTCTTCTCTTTGCAAATCCACTTCTTGGAAAACTCTCTTAAGAAATGATAAAGAAGGCGAAAGGATATGTTTTCGTTCAATTTGTTGACAATTTTTTCTTCCATAGTTAATCTTCTCGCTCTTGCTTGGATAATAAAGAGATACTTTCTTGGTGCTATTATCCGAATAATGAATGAGAGAAGGGAAAAGATTGAATTAGCAATGAAGGAGGCAGAAAAAAAGCTTCAAGAGGCTGAGGAATTGAGGAAACAAAGAGAATCTCAACTTGCTCAAGCAAGAGATGAGGCTGCAAAAATTGTTAATGAGGCAATTGTAACAGCTGAGAAGATGAAGAGAGATATTACAGCAAAAGCTGAAGAAGAGGCTGAAAAGATTATAGTTAAAGCTCACGAGATATCCATGGCTGAAAGGAAAAGAGTTTTAGAAACTGCTAAAAAGGAGGTATTGTCTCTTTCAAGACTAATAATAAAGGAATTTTTCAGGAGATTTCTTCCTGTTGAGGCTGAAGAACTCCTTATTAATCAATTTGTAGATTCTTTGAATTTACTGATTGTAAATGTAAAGGGTGATAATATTGAAGAAATTAGGTTTGTTTCTCCTGATAATGTGAGTGGTCAAATAAAAAAGAAGATAGAAGATAAATTAAGATCTCTTCTTCCTGGGAGTTGGAAACTTAACTTTGAATTAGACCCAAGCATTGGATTAGGATTTAAACTATTTATAGGTGAGTTTTTGATTGATAATTCCCTTGATTATCACCTCTCACAGATATATGACTCCATAAGAGAGGTGGAAAATATATGAAAGAAGAAGTACTTGGTCTGCCCATAGATAAGATTGAGAAAAAAATAAAAGAATATGATTTCTCTCCTCGAATATCTAATATTGGTTATGTAAAGCATGTGGGAGATGGAGTTGCTGAGGTTTCTCTTTTAAACTCTGCCTTTATAGGAGAGATGGTAGTTTTTGAGTCAGGTATTCAGGGAATGGTGCTTTCTTTAAAAGAAGATTCGGTAGGAGTAATACTTTTTGGAAAGGACGAATATGTGAAGGAAGGAGATGTGGTTTATTCAACGAGTAAAATTTTACAAGTTCCTACAGGGAATGGTTTCCTTGGAAGAGTAATAGATCCCCTTGGAAATCCTATTGATGGTGGAGGATTAATATTTCCTGAGGCTTATGTGCCTATAGATAATGAGGCTCCAAGTATTTTTGATAGAGAACCTGTGAAGGAGCCATTGTATACAGGCATAAGAACTATTGATGCCTTAATTCCAATTGGTCATGGTCAAAGGGAACTCATTCTTGGAGATAGACAAACAGGCAAAACTACTATTGCTCTTGATACCATAATCTCTCAAAAGAATTATGGTACTATCTGTATTTATGTGGCAATAGCTCAAAAGAGAACAAACATTGCGAGGATTGTTCAAACTTTAAGAGAGTATGGTGCTTTATCTAATACTATTGTTATTGCAACTTTCCCTGATGAACCACCTGCATTAAGGTATATTGCTCCTATGGCGGGTTGTGCTATGGGAGAGTATTTTATGAGACAAGGGGAGAGAGTACTAATTGTCTACGATGATTTAACTAAACATGCCAATACTTATAGAGAGGTGGCACTTCTTTTAAGAAGGGTACCAGGAAGGGAGGCTTATCCTGGAGATATATTTTATCTTCATGCCCATCTTTTAGAAAGAGCGGCAAAGTTAAATAAAAGGCTTGGAGGGGGAGCTTTAACAGCTCTTCCTATAGCAGAGACTCTTTCAGGTGAAATCTCTACCTATATTCCTACAAACTTAATTTCCATAACCGATGGACAAATATATTTAGATACTAATCTCTTTAATGCAGGTATAAGACCTGCTATAAACGTAGGACTTTCAGTATCAAGGGTCGGTGGTTCAGCTCAGCCTAAGGGAATGAGACAGGTTGCAGGAAGATTAAGACTTGATCTTGCTCAATATAGGGAATATGCTATGTTCCTTGAGTTTGGGACAGAGCTTGATATGGCAACAAAAAAGAAGATTGAGAGAGGAAGAAGAGTAGAGGAGCTTTTAAAACAAGGAGCCCATGAAGTACAACCTATTGAAGAGCAAATTATTTCTTTTTACCTTGCTAATGGAGGATTTCTTGATAACTATCCTGTGGAAAAGGTTAAAGATGTGGTTATTAAGTATATTGCATATTTAAAACTAAAATACTCTTCGGTACTAACCTTCTTAAGAGAAGAGTTACAACTTTCTGATCAGATAATTTATCAGCTTCATAATATATTTCAGGAGTTTGAAAAAGAAGTATATGCCAACTCTACAGGGTCTTAGGCGTAAAGTAAAGACAATTCAAAACATAAGCCATATAATTCACTCTATGGAAACCCTGAGTATGGTAAAAATCAGGGCTTTACAAGATAAATCCTTGAGATTAAAACCATATACCGAGGAATTAAACAATATATTGATGGAACTTATAACGAGACTACCTAATGAGTATTTGAATCACCCTCTTATTAGGGAAAGATCAGTGTATAAAACTGGAATTTTAGTTTTTACCTCTGATCTTGGCTTTTGTGGAAGCTATAATTTACAGATAATTGAAAGTTTAAAAAAGTTTATTGAAGGGAAAAGGGCTCAAAATTTAGTTTTTTATTCTATTGGTTTTTATGCTCAAAGGTATCTATCTTCAAACAATTTTAACATTAGAAAAAAATACATTAAATTTCTCGAGGATACATCCTTTTCTCAAGCTAAAATTCTTTCTAAAGACCTTCTTGATGATTTCCTTAACTATGTAATAGACGAACTCTATGTAATATATTTTGAGTTTATAAATATAGTTAAACAAGAAGTAAGAATTAAGAAAATACTTCCCATGATACCTGTTGAGGTAAAGGAGAGAAAAGAAGAATATTTCCTTTTTCTCCCGTCTCTCTCCTCTATATTAGATCCTCTTTTAATGGATATTTTTGAAACTCAAATTCATCAAATAATGCTTGACTCTGCTGCAAGTGAGCAAGCTTTCAGAAGATTTGCAATGAAAAGAGCTTATGATAATGCTCAAAAATTACATTCTAAATTGATTTTTCAGCTTAACCAATTGAGACAAACTCAGATCACAAAGGAACTTTTAGATATTACCTCCAGTATTGAGGCTATGAAAGAAGAGGTGAAATAAATTGGAAGGGGAAATAATAGCGGTTAATGGTCCTGTGATTGATATATATTTTCCTGATGACGTCCCAAATGTTTATGAGGCATTAGAATTAGAAAATCCTGTAAAAAATGAAAAATTGGTTCTTGAAACAAGAATACTTCTTGGAGATCATAGGGTAAGAGCTATAGCCCTTGGTTCCACTGATGGGATAAGTAGAGGATTGAAAGTAAAGAGAACTTTTCATCCTATAAGTGTTCCTGTAAGTGAAGAAGTACTTGGAAGAGTGGTGAATGTCTTTGGGGAGCCTATAGATGGGGGAGACAAAATAAAGGGTGAAATGACTCCTATTATAAAAAATGCTGTAGAATTTAGAAGAGTAGAGCCTTCTTACTCTATTTTAGAGACAGGTATAAAAGCTATTGATCTTCTTACGCCATTTCCTCAAGGAGGTAAGATAGGACTTTTTGGAGGGGCAGGTGTAGGGAAAACAGTACTCATTATGGAGCTAATTCATAATGTGGCTGTGGCTCACGGAGGTATATCGGTCTTTGCAGGAATTGGAGAAAGATCCCGTGAGGGGAATGAACTTTGGTTAGAAATGAAAGAATCAGGAGTGCTTTCAAAGGCTGTCCTTGTGTTTGGACAGATGAATGAGCCTCCTGGAGTAAGAATGAGGGTTCCTCTTACTGCTTTAACCATTGCAGAATATTTTAGAGATTATCTTGGGAAGGATGTTCTCCTTTTAATGGATAACATATTTAGGTATGTCCAAGCTGGTATGGAAGTTTCCTCTATGCTTGGAAGAATTCCATCTGCGGTAGGGTATCAGCCAACTCTTATCACTGAACTTGGTGAAGTGGAAGAAAGAATTCTTTCTACCGATACTGGTTCTATTACGGCGGTACAAGCGGTATATGTTCCTGCAGATGACCTTACGGATCCTGCTCCTGCTACTATATTTTCGCACCTTGATTCAACCCTTGTTTTGTCGAGAAGCATAGCAGAAATGGGTATTTATCCTGCGGTAGATCCTCTTGCTTCTTCTTCTCAAATTCTTGAACCAAAATTTGTTGGCTATGAGCATGCAGAGGTGGCAAGAAAAGTGGTGGAGATTTTGCAACACTATGAAAGTTTGAAGGATATAATATCTATTTTAGGTGTTGAAGAATTATCTGAGGAGGATAGAGTTATTGTAAATAGGGCGAGAAAAATACAACTCTTTCTCTCTCAGCCCTTGTTTGTGGCTGCTGCATATACTAATATACCTGGGGTTTATGTCCCAAGGGAAAAGACTATTGAGGGTTTTAAGGCGATAATAGAGGGTGAAGTGGATGATCTTCCTGAAGATGCGTTTTATATGGTAGGAACTCTTGAAGATGTCAAGAAAAAAGCTCAAGAACACGGGGCTTTAATGTATTAATTATGAAAAAAGAATCTACTTCTAAGAGACTATATCTTGAAGTAAATACTCCAATGAAATCTGTCTTTAGAGGATTTGTGGATGCAGTAAGTATCCCTTTAGAAGATGGCATGATAGGAATTTTACCTGGTCATGTCAATACTTTGGCAAGGGTTATGCCAGGAATTATTAAAGCCAGAAGTGGAGATAAAGAGATTATCTTAGTGGTTTCTGAAGGTTTTATGGAGATTACAAAGGATAAAATATATATTGTTGCTGAGGATGGAGAATTAGGGGAAAGACTGAATGAGGATGTTCTTAAAAAGGAAGAGATTGAACTTAAAAATAAATTAAATCAGGCTCAAAATTATAAAGAAAGAGAAGAGCTTCATAAAGCTCTTCTCTTAAATTCTTTAAAGCAAAAGGCTGTTAAACTTTACACTACATATTCCACAAAGTAACTGAAGTGGTAGATACTGCTGTAGCTCCCGCTTTTAAAATCTCTCTTGCTTCCTCAGGGGTTCTTATTAATCCTCCAGCTATAAGAGGGTAAGGAATTTGGGTTCTTAGTTCTTCTCCTAAATGGATAAATATAATTCCAGGAAGAATCTCTACCATGTCAGGTTCAGCTGATTGCATAATTTTTACTCCTGTAGCAAGGGCCGAAGAGTCAAGTACAAAGAATCTCTGAATGGCTATCAAGTCTTCTGCTTTTGCCTGTTGTATTAAGTTGGCTCTTGTGGTAATTACTCCATCAATCCCTACCACATCCCCTAAATATCTAAGGGCATATTTGTCTTGTGCTAAACCTTCTAAGAGGTCTAAGTGTATAAATACTAGTTTTCCATGAGATTTAATCTCTTGGACCACATTTGGTAATGTTAACACGTTGGTTTTAAGAAGAAAAAGAACCTTTGCTTTACTTTGCAATGCTTGTGAAAGTCTCTCTTCTTCTCTGACTGCTGCTATAATGGGGTTACCTTTAAGGACATCAAGAAACTCTTCTTTTGAAAGTCTCTTCTTTTCCATTTTATCCCCTCTCTGAAAGAGATTTTAAAACCTTATATATTCTTGTTTTTCATTATATCAAAAAGAAAAAGACTATGTCAAAGGAAAATATGATTTATCCCTTAATCACAGCTATGGGCTTCATTTGAGCTACCCTCTTAGAAAGTCCTGCATTATGTACTACGTTCACCACATCTACTACATTTTTGTATGCTTCTGATGCTTCTTCTACTAATGAAGACTTAGATGCAGCCCTTACGAGGATTCCTTTTTCTAAAAGTTCTTGCTCGATTTCATAGGCTCTTCTACCACTTTTTAGGAGTTTGCTCCTACTTTGAGTTCTTCCTGCCCCATGACAAGTAGATCCAAAAGCAAGTTCCATAGCTTTTGGTAAACCTATTAACACGAAGGAAGATCTTCCCATATCTCCTGGAATGATTACTGGTTGTCCTATCTCTTTATAGGCTTCTGGAAGATCAGGATGTCCAGCTGGAAAAGCTCTTGTTGCTCCTTTTCTATGAACTATAACCTCTTCAAGTTTTCCATCTATATCATGTTCTTCAAGCTTTGCAATATTGTGAGCTACATCGTATATTAGTTTCATTCCAAGGGATTCAGCGCTTTCTCTAAATATTTCCTCAAATACCTCTCTTACCCAATGGGTTATCATTTGCCTATTTGCCCAAGCAAAATTGGCAGCAGCACACATTGCTGAGAAGTAGTCTTGTCCCTCTGGCGAGTCAAAAGGGGCGCAGGCAAGTTGAATATCTGGCACCTCAATTCCATATTTCTTCATGGCATTTTTCATTATTCTAATATAATCTTCTGCTACCTGGTGCCCTAATCCTCGAGATCCTGTATGAACCATTACTACTACTTGATCAGGGAATAAACCTAATTTATCTGCAATATCTGGTTCAAAGATTCTACTTACTACTTGAACCTCAAGGAAGTGGTTTCCAGATCCAAGGGTTCCAAGTTGAAACTCTCCTCTTTCTTTTGCTTTTTTTGAAACTTTATCTGGATCAGCGTAGCTTAATCTTCCTCTTTCCTCAATATGCTCTAAATCTTCCCTCCATCCATATCCTTGTTTTACAGCCCACTGGGCTCCTTTTTCTAAAACTTCATCAAGTTCTTTTCCTTTAACTCTCAAATCTCCTTCAGACCCTACTCCTGCAGGAATTTTATCAAAAAGGGCATCTACAAGCTCTTTAAGCCTTGGCATTACATCTTCTTTACTAAGGTTTGTTCTTATGAGTCTTACACCACAGTTGATATCGTATCCTACTCCTCCTGGAGATATAACTCCTCCCTTTTTCTTCATGGCAGCAACCCCACCAATAGGAAAGCCATATCCCCAATGGATATCTGGCATTGCCAAGGAATATTTAATTATGCCTGGAAGAGAGGCTACGTTTGCTACTTGTTCGGGAGATTGGTCTTTTACAATATCTTCCATGAGCTTGTCATCAGCAAAAATTATTCCGTCCACCTTCATAAAAGGTTTATAGTCCTTTGGAATCATAAATTTATAATCATCTATCTTAATTATTTTTCCCTTCCACTCATTGCTCATGATATACTCACCTCCATTTTTTCCTATAATTTTATTATAATGAATATATCTTCTAAAAAACAAGGAAAGGAGGAAAAGAAAAATAATGTTTTATGAAATATCTGTATCTACACCCCAAAAAATTGCTCTTGTTGATGTTACGGAAAAAATAGAAGAGACCGTTAAAGAGAGTAAAGTTAGAAATGGAATCTGTTTTATTTATGTGCCCCATACCACTTGTGGGATTTTAATAAATGAAAATTATGACCCTAGTGTTATAAGAGATATATTGAATGCCTATGAAAGAATAGTACCACAGAATCTGCCATATGCTCATTTGGAAGGAAATTCTCCAGCCCATATTAAGTCCACTATAGTAGGAGTTAATACCTTTGTATTTATTAGAGAGGGAAAATTAAAGCTTGGTACTTGGCAGGGAATATTTCTTGCAGAGTTTGATGGACCAAGATATAGAAAGCTATGGATTGACATAATAGAGGATAAAGATTAGAATTAGAGCATAATTTTTGGGAAAGGGGGGATATAAAATGGCATGGTATTGGTGGATATTAATAGTAATCGTTATTATTCTCTTAATCTGGTATTTCACAAAAGGCAAGAAGTAATTTTAGTAAGTTTTTCTATGGAATTTGAAGTGAAGGGATGGCTTTATGCCATCCCTTATTATTTGCTATAATAGTAGCGAAATGGTGGGATTTTGGGGAGGTGGTAAGATGCGTCCCGCATTAATAATTGTAGATATGGTGGTTGATTTTGTAACAGGTAAGTTTGGTAATCCTTATGTTCAAGAGATTGTTCCCAATATAAAACTTCTTATTGACAAGGCTCATGAAAAAAAAGTTCCAGTTATATATTTGCGAGACGCTCATACAGAGGAAGATAAAGAGCTTTCTCTTTGGGGAAAACATGCCATGGATGGAGATAAAGGCTCTGAGATTATTCCAGAGCTTGCCCCTCAAAAGGATGATTATATAATCAAAAAGAAAGTATATAGTGGATTTTATAAAACTGAGCTTGAAGATCTCCTCAGAGGTTTAAATGTAGATACAGTGATATTAACAGGTACAAGTACTCATATTTGTGTACTTCATAACTCAGCAGATGCCTTTTTTAGAGGGTTTGACATTATAGTAATCTCTGATGCTACTGCTTCTTTTGTCCCTGAAGAGCATGAAAGAGCCTTAAAATATATGAAAGAAATCCATAATGCTAAAATATATACTACTTATGAATTATTAGAAAGATGGGAGGAGTAGAAAATTGAAAGAATTTCTTATTGCAAAACCAGAAGAAATAAAAAGCGGATTAAATACTGACGCATATTTTTTAAGGACAGAAGAAGTTCTTGAGGGTATAGGAAAAAACCCCAATGTGGTAATGGAACTTTTTACCAAAAGTTTTCCTGATGAGAACTACCAATTTGGAGTTTTGCTTGGGATTTATGAGGTAGCAAAACTTTTAGAAGGACTTCCTGTGGATGTTTATGCCATGGATGAGGGAGAGATATTTTTCCCCTATGAACCAGTATTACAGATAAGGGGGAAATACAAAGACTTTGCAAGATATGAGACCACTATTCTTGGTTTTCTCTCTTTCATGTCAGGCATCGCGACGAAATCTGCAAGGGTAAGAATAGCTGCAAAGGATAAAAAAATTTACAGTTTTGGTACCCGAAGACAACATCCCTTCTTATCTCCTGTAGTTGAATATTGTACCTATGTATCTGGTTTTGATGGGGTTTCAAATGTTCTTGGGGCTAAGTATATCTTCAAGACCCCTGTAGGAACTATGCCTCATGCCTTAATTCTTATAATAGGAGATGAAAAAGAGGCATTTTTAGCTTTTGATCAGTATGTGGATCCTAAAATTCCAAGGATTGCTTTAATTGATACTTATGGTTCTCCAACAGTAGGAGCATTAAATGCTTTAGAGGTATTGAAAGAAAAACTTGCAGGTGTAAGAATAGATAGTAAAGATTATGCATACCTTATAAAGGATATAAAATGGGAATTTGCGAGAAGAGGTTATCCAAACATACAGATTTTTTTAAGCGGTGGACTTGATGAGTATGAAGTAGAAAAATTTTATGAGTATGCCGATGCTTTTGGAGTAGGCACAAGGGTTGCTAATGCACCTGTTATTGATTTTGCATTGAAAATTGTGGAAGTGGATGGTAATCCTGTGGCTAAGGCAGGTAATATGCCTGGAGCGAAACAGGTGCAGAGAGGTAATGGTTTTAATGATACTATAAGGCTTTTTAACTCAGAACTACTTCCTGAAAAAAAACCACTTTTAAAGCCTCTTATCAAGGAGGGACAAATAGTTAGAGATTTTGAAGAGATTGACTCCATAAGAAAAAGAGTTTTGAATGGTTTAAATTCTCTTCCCGAAAACTTAAAAATTATAAAGGGTGGAAAAGTCTATATTCCAGAGTTCTTACCTTGACGATAAAACACTTTTTTGTTAGTATTACTTTGTATTTATTAAAATTTGGTAAATGCTGAAGAAAGGGAGAGGGTAAGAAATGAAAAGGACTTATCAGCCTAAAAAGCATCACAGAAAAAGAGTTCATGGATTTCTTGCCCGTATGAGGACACCAGGTGGAAGAAGGGTTATCAAAAGAAGAAGAGCAAAGGGAAGAAAGAGACTTACTGTATAATTGGGACTTTATTTTTTTCCTAAGGAAGAAAGGTTAAAAAAGCAAGAAGATTTTCTACGTATCTTAAGGGAGGGAAAGCCCTATTCCCTCTCTAAGAATTTTGTGGTCTATATCAGAAAGGGAGCAGAAAAAAGACGTATTGGTATAAGTGTAAACAAAAAGGTTGGAAAGGCTGTAGTAAGGAACAAAATAAAAAGGCTCATAAGAGAGGTATATAGACTTCACAGACCTTATTTGAAAGAAGATATAGAAATGCTTGTAATAGTGAAACCAGGAGAAAACATAAAGAATCTTGATTTCCATAAAGTTAAGGAAATGCTTATTAAGATATGGGAAAAGGCTGGAATTTTAAAGAAATGATCAAGAATTTGTTAATTATCCTCATAAAGTTTTATAAAAAGTTTATTTCCCCTGTTCTTCCAAGAAGCTGTAGATTCTATCCTACCTGTTCCACATATGCCATGGAGGCTATAGAGAGGTTTGGTCCTATTGATGGAGGAATTCTTGCTATAAAGAGGATATTAAGATGTCATCCCTTTAATCCTGGGGGATACGATCCTGTACCTACAAAAGAAGAATTTTTAAAATTGAAATTAAAAAGGAGGAAAAAATAAATGATAAATGCCCTTGCTAACGGACTTGGATATATTTTAGAACTTTTTTATAAATTAACAGGAAATTATGGACTTGCAATTATTTTTCTTGTTATTCTTGTAAGAATCATTCTTTACCCATTGACTCATGCCCAATTAAAGAGTCTTTTTATGCAACAAAAAATTCAGCCAGAGATAAAAAAGATTCAGGAGAAATTTAAAGATGATCCTCAAGAGATGAATAAACAGATAATGCTTCTATATCAACAATATAAGATTAATCCTATGATGGGCTGTCTTCCTTTGCTAATTCAATTCCCTATATTGATTGCCCTTTATCAGTTATTACTCCATTACAAATATGCAGTTACTCCTCAATTCCTGTGGATCTCTGACTTAACAAAGCCTGACTATATTCTGCTAATCATTATGGCAATTGTCACTTATTTTTCAGGAGAACTTTCATCCTTATCCGCAGCTCCGGAACAGAAAAACCAGCAAAGAATCATGAATATATTTACAACTTTACTCTTCACAGGTATGTTCTTGCTTTATAAAGTACCAGCAGGAGTTATGCTCTATTGGTTAGTATCAAGTTTATTCCAATTATTGCAGCAAGTAGTGGTTTTTAGACTCCATAGGGGAGGCTAATAATTATGAAGGAGATAGAAACTGAGGGAAAGACCTTAGAGGAGGCTCTTCTCAAGGCAAAAGCTGTTTTGGAGGTTCCTCTTGATAAGATTGAGTATAAGGTTTTGGAATATGGGAAAGAAGGCATTCTGGGGATAGGTGCAAGACCCTTTAGGGTTTTAGCATGGATAAGGAAGAACCCAGAAGATGCATTAAGAAATTTTCTAAAAGAACTGCTTTGGAGACTAAATTTAAGAGCAAGGATTAGAGTGATAAAAGAAGAAGGACATATTAAGATAAGTTTAGAGGGAGAAAATTTAGGAGAATTAATTGGACCTGGAGGTAGAACCCTATCATCTCTTGAATTTATACTCAGACTTTTTGCTGCTAAAAATCAAATTACGGAAACCATAACCCTTGATGTGGATCATTACAGAGAAAGAAAAGAGAAATACCTTTCTAATCTTGCTAAAAAGATTGCGGAAAAGGTTAAAAAGGAGAAGAAGGAATTTCATTTAAAGCCTATGAGTTCAAGGGAAAGAAGGATTATTCATATAACTCTGCAAAATGATCCTGATGTGATTACTTATAGCATTGGGGAAGAACCAGAAAGAAGGGTAGTTATAGCTCCTAGGAAAAATGAAGGATGATATTGTTGCTATAGCAACCCCTCTTGGTTTTAGCGCTATAGGTGTTATAAGGTTAAGTGGACCCAATGTAATAAACATTGTTAAAAGAGTTTTTAGCCCAAGGAGAAATAAAGATCTTGAAAAAGTTTCATCCCATACTCTTCATTATGGAAATATAATCTACAAAGATGAGATTATAGATGAGGTGCTTGTAGCAATTTATAAAGCACCTAACTCCTATACTGGTGAAAACATGGTGGAGATTTTTACCCATGGGAGTCCTATTATTCTTGAAGAAATTTTGAAGATTCTTGTGGAGGAAGGAGCAAGGATTGCAGAAAGAGGAGAGTTTACAAAAAGGGCTTTCTTGAATGGAAAAATTGATCTTCTGCAGGCAGAAAGTATAAACGAGATTATAAGAGCGGAAAGCAAAACTGCCTTGAAAAGAGCATTATCAAAATTAAAAGGTGAAGTATCAAAAAGCCTGAGAGAATTGAAATCTAAAGTAGAGCATTTGAGAATATATTTGGAAGCTTCTATGGATTTTCCTGAAGATGTAGAAGAAAGAGAAAGGGAAGATTGGTTAAGGAGGCTTGAAGAGATAAAAAGAGAGGTTTCTTATCTTTTGGAAAAGGCAGAAAGAGGAGATTGGATTAAAGGAGGATATAGAGTTATATTAGTAGGAAGACCAAATGTTGGAAAGTCAAGTCTTTTTAATGCATTAATGAAGGAAGATAGAGCTATAGTAACTCCTATTCCTGGAACTACAAGGGATTATATAGAAGGCGAGCTTTACCTTTCCTCAGGGCATCTTGTTAAGATTTATGATACTGCAGGACTTGGCATACCTAAGGATATCTTAGATAAAATGGGGATGGAAAAGACCGAAAAAATTCTTGAAAAGTCCAACTTGATCCTTTTTGTGGTAGATGGAAGTGGTGAAATCTCCGAAGAAGAGATAAATCTTTTTGAGAAGATTAGAAGTTATCAGAATAAAGAGATAATCCTTGTTATAAACAAAGTAGATCTTCCTCAAAAGGTAGAACTTTCAGTCTTTTCAGAGGATATAGAGAAGATCTTTGTGTCAGCAAAAGAGGGAATAGGGATAGAAGATCTTGAAAAAGCTATTGAGAGACATATTTCCTCTCAAGAATTGGAAGATGGAATATTTTTAAATGTATATCATAGGGAAAAATTAAAGGAGATTTATCAATTTTGTGAAGAAGGTATAAGTGTTCTTATAAATCTTCCTCAGAGTTTAGATATTCTCGGAGATATTTTATACGATATGGAGAAAGCCTTTGGGGAGATTCTTGGGGAAGAGGTTTCCTTGGATATAGCAGATAAAATTTTTGCAAATTTCTGTGTAGGGAAATAGGAGGTAGAAATGAATATTTGGGTTATTATTTTAGGAATAGTGCAAGGAATTACGGAGTTTCTTCCCATAAGCAGTACTGCTCATCTTATTTTGATCCCTTATCTGGTAAAGATTCCTGATTTTGGGCTTTCCTTTGATGTGGGACTTCACCTTGGGACTTTTTGGGCAGTTCTCATTTATTTTCTAAAAGATTGGTGGGAATTCTTAGTAAGTATATTTAAAGGAGGAGAAAAAAGAAGAATATTGGGACTTATTGTACTTGCTACTTTGCCTGCAGGAATCCTAGGAGTTTTTCTAGATCCTTTTGTGGAAAAAATATCTCAGCCTCAAGTTTATTCCTTTGCTATCTGGATAATCCTTATAGGAGTAATTTCTTTTGGCATTATATTTTTACTTCTTGAGAAATACTCAAAGAAAAATCTTGAAATAAAAGATCTTAATTTAAAAAGGGGTCTTATTATAGGTTTTTGGCAAGTTCTTTCCCTTTTTCCAGGGGTATCAAGATCGGGCTCTACCATATCAGGAGGCATGTTTACAGGGTTAAAAAGGGATGAGGCTACCAAATTTTCCTTTTATCTTTCCCTACCTATAATAGGTGGTGCAGTATTTTTTAAATTGTTCCATGTGATAAAAAGCGGAGATTTGGGATCTCTTTCTTTGATACTTTGGGGAGCAATTGTAGCTTTTATTGTAGGTATCTTAACTATTCATCTACTTTTAAATTATGTTAAAAAAGCCTCTTTAAAAGTTTTTTCCTATTATAGATTTATCCTTGCCTTAGCTATTTTGCTTGCGTATTTTAATCTCCAAGTTTTGTCTCTTATAGTTTTTGGAGTAGCTATAGTTTACTTAATTTTTAGGATGGTAAGAGGTGAGAAAGAGCGTAATTAAAAGCTTGCCCTATCTATGGTTGATAAGGTGGCTTTATCAGAATAAGGATGGAAGTAGAACTTCTTACAAGTTTTTTCCTATCCCTATAATCAAACTTAAAAAGGTCTGAAAAAATGAGACAAGCCCTGCTCCAATTTGAGCACTTGACCCCTCTTTTCCTGCAGAACCTCCTTGCAGCAAGGGTTATAATAGTTCCAATAAGTTTTATCGGTTCTACCAAATGTTCATAAAAGAGAATAATTTCTTCATCTAACTTTCTGTTCAATATTTGTATAATGTAAAAGTGCCTCATTTTAAAATTAGAAAGGAGAAAATAATGCTTAAAAAAGTTTGTTTTTCCTTGATATTAATGATTCTTTTGCTTCCTCTTGCCTCAGCTATCTTATGCTACCTTAGAAGGGATAATAACTCATAGGGACAAGCTTCCAATAGAAGGTGCGAAAGTAATTATTGCAAGTTTTAATCCTTGTTATAGTGGTGCAGTGGTAGATGATATAAGCAGAAAAGGAGTAATTGTTATTACTTCGGTTAATGCTAACCAAACTAACAGATTTGGCTGGGCTGGAGAATGGAGAAATGCTCTTTTAGGAGGAACAAGTGATAATAGAACCGATAGAAATGGTGATGGCTTTATTTCTATGACTGAAGCTTATGAATGGGTTGCTGTCAAATCTCAAGCATATAATCCTATAGTCATAACATCGGCACAAATTAATGGTAAAGCAATTTCAAGTTGTGCAGTTAATCTTGCAAAAGATAATTTTCTTCTTTATTTAACCGATGATCAGGGAAGAGCAGTGCCCAATGCATGGGTTCAATGGATAGCCTTTGTTCCCTCTCCAACCCAAGAGGTAATAGGCGGAGTTTTAATAGCAAGCCATGGACAACATATATCTTTTCCAAGGCTATCCTCAACTCCAGTTATAGTAACAAATGCTCAAAAAGATGGTAAAGCATTGATAAGTGGTGCCCAAAATAATGCACCTGATGGTTTTGATTTATGTATTTTAGATGATAGTGGAAGGACAGTAAGTGGTGCATGGGTGTTATGGATGGTAGTTGTTCCAAACTCAAAAAATGGTTTTAAAGGTGAAGTAAGGATGAGAAGTAATGGGCAGAATATACAGTTTACTCCCTCTTTTTCAAAAGGACCTGTATATGTTTATCGGCACAACCTGGAGTTATGGCTGGTGCAGTAGATAATCGCCAAGATGGCTTCACCTTAAGTTTGATTAAACATGATGGAACACGTGCAGATAACATAATGTAAGTCTGGGAAAGCAGAGATAAAGCTTATTTAATTGCTTCTCTGCTTTCCCTTGTATGGGAGGAGAAGTTATGAAAAATAAACTATTTATTTATTCTTTATTTTTCATTCTTTTACTTTCCCTTCAACTTATAAAGATAGCTTTTGGTTTTTCCAATGGGGTATCATTATACTATATGGGGAGTTTTAAAGCCTCTTTGGGATGATAGGAGGGTGAGAATACAAATAAGGATGTTTGAAAGTGATTCTGGACTGCGTGGCTCTCAACATAAAGATGAGGAGATGGATATTAGAACGGGAGCGGGAAAGGATTTTGTGTTTGAATTTGATCCAAGGGATATGAGTTATTCAGTAAGCTTAGGCACAAAAGTTTGGAGTATTCCAGCGGGATTTTTCATAAAAAGTGATGGGGAAGGAGATTTGAGAGCAAGGATATATGTTAAAGTGTGGACTATGGGGGATAAAAAAGAAGAAATATTTTACCCTATTATGTGGTATGTTCCGATAAAGATGAGAGTATAGATGTATATTACTGGATTTACAAAAAACTTAATGAAAAATACTCCCTATTTTCCTTAGATATCTTTTCTTATATGAGTCCTGAAAGAAAGGTGTTGCTTACTATCTGAAGGGAAAAGTTAAAAAATTTGATTTCCGAAAACACAATTTTTATAGTAAAAGAATATAAAGCTGAAGGGGAAAATGTTACAATAAAAGCTTATCCAAGGTCTCTTGATGGTCTTTCCCAGTATGGGATTGTAAGTCCTATTTTTAGGAAAGAAGGAGGCTTATGGAGGCTGATTAGGTTATAGATTATATCTTATTCTAAGACGATTTCTAATTTTTCATAAACTCCACTTCTCAAATTATAAGAGTATGGAGATGTTAGTATTTCTCTATTTATTTCCTCCTTTTCTTCATTACTGCTGTATAATATGTATTTTTTTATCTTAGCTCCATTTTCTCCGAAAGTATTTTTCCTTTTTTTAGGAAAGAAGGAGGCTTATGGAGGCTGATTAGGTTATAGATTATATCTTATTCTAAGACGATTTCTAATTTTTCATAAACTCCACTTCTCAAATTATAAGAGTATGGAGATGTTAGTATTTCTCTATTTATTTCCTCCTTTTCTTCATTACTGCTGTATAATATGTATTTTTTTATCTTAGCTCCATTTTCTCCGAAAGTATTTTTCCTTTTTTTAGGAAAGAAGGAGGCTTATGGAGGCTGATTAGGTTATAGATTATATCTTATTCTAAGACGATTTCTAATTTTTCATAAACTCCACTTCTCAAATTATAAGAGTATGGAGATGTTAGTATTTCTCTATTTATTTCCTCCTTTTCTTCATTACTGCTGTATAATATGTATTTTTTTATCTTAGCTCCATTTTCTCCGAAAGTATTTTTCCTTTTAGGATTTATAAAGTAGATAAGGGTATTTTTAAGGAAGTTTATAACAAAAGAATTTTTAGGTATGAATATTTTTTCTTCTTTACCACAGCCGTAATAATTTACAAATTCGTCTTTTATGGTGAAAAGGAAATCCGGTATTGATGGAGTTGGTTTAAAGCAAAGATTATTGTTTTCATCAAGGTAAAATGGATTTTTACCAAAAGCCATAACAAGGAGCATATGGTAAAATTCTGCAGTACTTCCAGAAAGTCTTGCAGAGAATCCTGCTCCATGAAGATTTGGATCAGGGTTTCTACTACTCACAATAAAGGATACATTTTCAAATATGCTTCTTCTATATGTTTCTGGATTCATAAAGGGTATAAGACAATTTTTCATTTCTTCATAGAATTTTTCAAATTCTTCTGCTTTTAATATTTCAAGGAGATATTTGTATTCAAGATGTAAGAATATGCTTTCATTTTCAAGCCATCCAGGAAGAAAAGCTTTGATTCTCCCAATTTCAAGGGGGGCAGAGTCCAAAGGAGCATTAACTTTATACATTTTCAATTTTTTGTCATATAAATCGCTTTGTTTTATTCTCTCCATGATCTCTCTCTTTTTATTTTTGTCCCTTTCAGTTTTGAGATAGTGGACTTGTCCTTCAAGGAAAAGGGGCATATCTTTTCTTACAAATTTCTTTGGTTTTATTACCTTTTTTCCATTTTTTTCTATAATGTCATAATCCACAAGATCATAATAAAAATATGTATGATAAAGTCCCTTTTCTTTATCAAAGGCTCTTTCAAGCTCTTTATTTAATTTTTCTAAAAATAGATCCAAGATGTTTAAAATTTCAGAAAGTCTTATGGATATTTCTTCCCCTGATATACCCAATTTAGTTTTTTCTCTATATTCTTCTCTTAGATTTGAACTTTTATCCCAAAACTCAAAGTTTGATATCTTACCTTTAAGATTTTCTTTTGTTATTTCCACAAGGGAATTTAAAAGTTCTGATAATTCTTTTGGAATTCTCACTTCTCTTTCATAAAGTTTGTATTTTTCAATCCATGATTTTATAAGCAAGAGAAGTCTTTTGAGTTCAAAAGTTTCATTTACTGATGATCCAAAAAGTCCAGGAAGACCGTTTAATGCATCATTCCAGCCAGGTCTTCCTGCCTCCATCTCTATTCCTATATTTTCTGGATCAAGAGTTGAATATTTAACAGTAGCAAGGGCAATAAGTTTGGAAAGTAAAGAGGTATAATAAATATCTCCTTTTCCATATTTGGTTCTTACTTTATTAGGCTCTATCTTCCTTGATCTTATAAGAGTTACTTTTTCTTCATCATTTCTTAAAGATCTATATTGGCGTACTCCATTTTCTGTAAGAACATACCTTTCTTCTCTTGGAAGCACAATTTCAGAGTTATCATAATAGGTGAAAATCTCTTGATTTAAAAGGAGATCTTCCATTTTATCTGGAAATATAGACTCATAGCTCTCTATGAGATCTAAGTTGTAAAACCAATGATCTATCCAATATCCTTCTCCATGTTCTGCAAACTCTATTTTTCTACTACCTGTAAGTAGGAATGAGATAAAGTCAATAAGATTTCCCTTTTTCAGCTCATAGTTGTACTTTTCAAGAACCTTTATTACGTCAAAAGGAATAAAAGGTTTTTGAAGTATTTCTTTTAACTCCTTTTCTATATATTCGGAAACCCAATTTTTTAATTCTCCTAAAACATCTTCTTTTATAAGGTATTTAACTCCCTTTATTACTAATGGATTATATCCATCAAGCTGAATAAGGTTTATGAAATACCATATATTGAAGTGTTCTACATCAGGATTAAAATAGATATCATTTCTTCTATTTTGATTTATATCTCTGTAGTTGGCATTTCCTTGAGAGAAATAATTAGCTTCGAGGGTAAAGAAGTTATAATCTCTTTCTAAATCTCCATGTTTTCTTCCAAAGAGATAAATTACATCTTTTTTAGAATTATAGTTTAAAGTAATAGGGAGGCCTCCCCTTAAAAGGTTATCAAGAAAGCTTTGTCTCACGTAAGAATTAAATTCTTTTGAAGCACTATGTACAAAGGCATTATCCATAATGCTCTTTATGAGTATCTCATTCTCTTTAGCTTTTTTCTCGACAAATTCTTTATGAGCATAATCTTTTACTATTTTATTTAATCTCTCCAAGGAATCTGCCTTTCCTGCAAAAGATATTATGGATCTTTCCTCATCTGGAGAAAGAGTAATTATAGTGTAGGAGAAAGCAGAGGGAGTTCTATTCCCATAAAATACTGCCTTAGGAAGGGTAAATTTTCCCTTTGCAAATTTATAAGGATAGGAGAAATCATTAGAAGGATAAAAGATGAGATCAGGATCTATTATTACAGGAAGAAGTTTTTCGTCTTCTGAGAGAGCAAAATAAAAATGTCCTTCTTTTATTACCTTTACTTCGGTTATATCCTGAAAGGTTGTATAAAGCCTATAAAAGGGTGCATTATTCTCTAAATTGTCTACCCTATACCAGGCTTCAATGGTTCTTGACATATTCTTCATAACTTCATTGGTAAGTCCATAGGGTAGAAATTGAGGTATACCATCAATAATTTCAAGGTTCAATTCGTTTTCTCCATGATTCTTTATAGTAAAAATTCTTATTAAGGCTCCTACAGGCTCATTAGGGAGAGTAAAGTAGTTCACTTTGCAAGAGATATTTAGGGTTTTGTTTATCTCATATATGGTAAGATCATAGGGAGTTATACTCATATAATTTTCTCTCTCAAAAGTTTCATTTTCAGGGGACTCTCTAAAAGGCTCATAAAAAACATTGTCAATTTTTATAAAGGTTCTAAAACCATATATAGGAGTAAGCCTATAGGCTTTGTTAGCAGGATGAAACTCAAGTATAGCACCATCTTTACTCTCGAATCCAAAACTTGTAATACATTGTCCCCTATTTACATAAAAACACCACATAGGGATTCCTAAAATTCCAGATATTCCGGGAAGGAAGCTGGAAAAGGGGAAGGCATAGTTGTAATTGTAAATATTAAAAGTCAAATCTTTCTTTTTATCCACCTCATATTTAATTTTGGGATTCATAAAACCCTCCATAATAAAAATTGTTTCATTATAAAACTTATTTTAATATGAAAGCTAAAGTTAGTCAATAAATAAGGAATAAATATGGTTTATTAAACTATCAAACTCTCTTCTTTCTCTTTTTTCAAAGGAGAAATAAGCTAAAGAAGATGGTAATTCTTTCAGTTGAAATTTTTTAATGAAAGGAATTATTTCCTCTGGGGTATGAATCTTAATATTCCAATCTCTATCATATCTTACATAATTTCTTATGAAGGTATCTATAAATTCTCTTTCTTTTTCTTTTAGAGAGAGGTAAAAACTTATGAAAAATTCTTTCTTATTAGGATGCAAGGTCTCCAAAAATTTTGTTGCCAAATCTTTTCTTGCTTTTAGGAATGGGTGGTCAGTAGATATGTATGATAGAAATCTTATGATTTCAAAATTTTTATTTGCAAGGTTAATGATTTTTTTAATACTTTCAGAGTAAGCTAATATATTTTTAAGGTTTTTGGAAATAAAGGGGAATAACATCTTTCTATTGCAAATACTCATAAAGGTTGAAAGGATTAAAATTTCTCTTTTATTTTTTGACATGCTATTTAGTATTTCTATTGATTTCTGGAAATTTTCAAAGATATTTATCCTCTTTCCATCATTTTCATAGAAGGAAGCTTCTAAATTAAAGCAAAATTTTTTAGAGAATTCAAAAAGTTTTTTGTAGTGTTCTTTAGTGTACTTTCCAGAAGAATTTGGTAAAGATTTATAATAATGTTGGATGATCATAGAGGTTTCACAAATGGAAGGGTCATTATTAATTCTCTGTACCTCAAAGAGAGTATCAAGGACAGCAAAACCATATGATAGATCTTCTCTATACCAAGCAGAATAATAAACAGCCTTTTTAGCTAATAAAAGGGAAAATTTGGGATGTTTTTCTTTAAGATACCAAGAGGCATCATTTAAACTATTGATGATTCCTGTGGGATGAGGAATAGAGAGGGAAGTTCTAAAAGCTTCAGAGTAATAAGATATAGCTTTTCTAATATTTTTTCCTTTTATCTCTTCTCTTGCTTTACCTAAAAGGATAAAAGTTTTGGAGGAAGGATCCAAAGGATACTTGTTGCTCCAAATACGGAATTTTCGAAGATTAGATGGGAAGTTAGTAGCATAATAATGAAGGAGGGATGGGGACGCAATATTTCTTACATAAGAAGGGATATAAGGAAATTCTCGTTTTAATTTTTCATAAATTGCATTTCCTTCTCTACTGTTAATATTTGATAATATTGAAAGTTTTTCGGTAAGGATTAGATAATATAGCGTTTTATTACTATTACACTTATCAAGTGCTTTTTCTAATTCAGCTAAAGATAAAAAGTACTCTCTTTTCCAATAGAACTTCAAAGCAATGAAATAATGCTTCCAAGGTGGAGGAATTTTTGCCATTTCTAAAGCCCAGTTTAAGAATGGCTTTGCATAGGAACCGTAGGTAGATATGATTCTATTTATATGTGGAATTTTACTTGGCATCTTTCAAAATTGAGAAAACTTTTTGATTAATTATACCACTTTTCAAGTTATTTTTTGTAAAATGTTTCACTTTAAAAAATTTTAAAAAAACCTAAAAATTTACCCTTTCAAAATCAAGATTTCATCAATATTTCCAGATAGGGTAAATTTGAAAGTCATATGCGGGAAGGTAAAATAAAAAACAAAACATTAAGTAGAAAGGGGTGTTTACATAATGTTCCAAAAATTATCTGTTATAGAAATGAAGGGTAAGTTATTCATAAAAAAGATCCTAAAAGGAAGATATTGATATATAACTCTTCCTCTCGCATAGGATATGGAACTTTATATGATTATGCAGAGTATACAAGTAATGCTGGTCCACTAGTTTTTGGTGGGGCCGTTGTACTTCTTGGTAGTTTTTACTATAATTATGATACAAGAAAAGTAGTCTCTGTTAATGCTAATGTTGTTGCTTCCTCTGGTATGTTTGCTGAAGTTACTACCTCTTGTTCCTATGGAACTGTAGGGACAAATATTGCTTGGGCAAGGGGACAAGCAAATTTTAGAGTTTACATAGGAATATCCGGAGTAGGTATCACTGTAGGATCATTTTCTTTGAGTGTCTCAGATTCGGTAGCTTTATAAGAAAATTTATAAGAAAAGGGGGTATTTTA
Organism: Dictyoglomus turgidum DSM 6724; assembly: GCF_000021645.1. Classification (NCBI taxonomy): domain Bacteria; kingdom Pseudomonadati; phylum Dictyoglomota; class Dictyoglomia; order Dictyoglomales; family Dictyoglomaceae; genus Dictyoglomus; species Dictyoglomus turgidum. The sequence goes on along the minus strand of NC_011661.1, from coordinate 105,120 downwards.
ATGGAAAAATTGTTAAAGATTACAAAAGATATCTTTGGTCCAATGACTCTTAAGAGACCTATAAGACTCTTAATTCAAATATTAGTTCTATTCATATGTTCTGCGACTATACTTAGAATTTTCGTAGATATTTTTTCTTTCATAATTATTAAGTTAGGGACATGGACGGATAAACTCCTAAAATTAATAGGAGTTGGATACTAACATAAGGTTAAAAGAGTCATAAAGAGGGGAGAAAGTCTCCCCTCTAAAATTTTTTAATTTGCTATGTTCTCTTTCAAATTTATCTTAGCGCTTGGTAGAGACGTAAGTATTACTTTTAAGAAATGAAGGTCTTCCAACGGTTTTCCACTTATATTGAGAGAGAGTTTTTATCAAGGAGATGTTTAGTATTTGGCTTTTCATAGCTCTTCTTATATTCGTCATACTGGTACCTATCTTTCTACCTGTTTTTGCACAAACCCCTGCTGTTCCAACAGCTCAAATTCAGGTAAAAGTAAATCTTCCTCAAGGAGAAGAGCTATCTGACGAAGAACTTGAAAAAGTTGAGGGACAACTTTTCTTATGAAAGAAAAAATAAACTATAAATTATATTGAAACAAATTAACAAAGCCAAAAGTTATCAAGAAATAAAAAGGGAGAAAGTAATAATTCAGACTACGGAACACACCTGCAGAGCTTGTGCTATTGCTACTCTTTTAAATTATTTTGGTGAAAAAGTAGAAGAGTTTGAAGTATTGAATTTCTTAAAAGATGAATTATCCCTTGAAAAAGGTTTAAATTTACTCTAGTTAAAAAGATTTGCAAATTATGAGGGATATGAAACAAAGGGTTATAAAACTACATTTGTACCTTTTACGTAGGACCTTAGAGCTCTAAAATTTCAATTATTCTATTGATCAAACCTTTTAAATCTTTAACATTGTTTTTTAAAATTGAGTATAAAAACTCATTATCAATCTCCCAATATATATGTACTAATCTGTCCCTAAATTTGACCATATTCACCAAACTTTCAAAGAACGCTTTTTCCAAAAAAACATTTTCAAAAAGAACTCTAAAAGGATCTGAATAATCTTTTGGAGGTCTTAGACCGGTAACAAAGAGTTCTAATTTTTCTTTGAAAGTTTTATCATATATTTCATATATCTCTTATTTCATATATCTCTTTTAAAATTTTATAGGACTCAATGAGAGGTAAAGACCACGCAAGCAAGGAGCTTTTCTCTATTGTGGGTGGGGATAATAATACTGATTGTTGTAAAAGATTTTATAATCTCTATTTTTTCATTAAAACACATTGTGGAGAGAGAAATTTTACAGAAAAAGTTAAATTTCCTTTTTAGCTAAGACAAAATACTTATTACTTCTTGTTGGAATTATATCTTCTATATATTTCATGCTTAAAATTTCAAAATCCTTTATTAGGATATAAATCTCTTCTTCGTCCAAATAACAATGAGGAATTCCAGCCTCTATTCCTTCCTGCTTAATTATTGTACCGTCTTTAAGGACAGTGTTTTTAGGGTTGTTATAGCTTCTACTAAATTTGGAGTTAAAGGTCACATAAAATTCTCCATCTTTTTTAAGTACTCTATGTACCTCTGAGATAGCCTTTTCTAACCCCTTTTTATTGGTATGGTAAATTGAATGATAGGATAAGACACAGTCAAAAAACTCATTCTCGTATGGAAGGGAAAGCATATCTGAATTTGATTTCATAGGATTTATTATATTACAAAAATGTTATTTTTATCTAGCACTACTTCTATGATTTTCTTATCATTCCCCTTCTATGGTTAAATAATATTGTCTGGCTTAAAGTAAAACAGCTTCTAAAAGGATGTTGGTTATGACTTCGTATCTTTAAGATCCTGTATATAACATTTTGGAACTAATCTATTCTCAACTCCCTTCCCCTGTGTATATGAAGGAAGAGTGTGGTAAAATTAAAAAATGGATTTTTGTAACATGAGTAAAGCTATTGATCATTTAGAAGAAAGTGAAAGAATAATACTTAAAGAGCTTAAGACTAAACTTTTAGAGCTTTTAGGTTCTAATCTTGAAGCTGTGATTCTTTTTGGATCAAAAGCACGTGGCGATTATGATAATGATTCTGATATAGATGTAGCAATAATTGTGAATTATTTGGATAGAAATCTTAAGAGAAATATTCTTTCCATAGTCACTAATTTAGAGACAGAATATGGCATTCCTTTATCGACATTAGTAATCTCAAGGGAAGAATTTGAGCTCTTGAAAAGAAGAGAGCGGAGAATAGCACTTGATATAGAAAGAGAAGGAATTGAAATATGAAAGATGAGAATATAAGGTTAAATGTAAAAGAGGAGATAGAAAGAGCAAAAGAAGCTCACAAATCTGCGAACATTTTATTTGAGAACGGACTAATAAAGGATGCTATATCGCGCTTATATTACTATACTCTACATATGGTAAGAGCTCTTCTTTTTACGAAAGGATTTGAACCTAAAAGTCATGAAGGAGCTTTAAGGCTTTTAAGCTTGCATTTTATTAAAGAAGGGATTTTTGAGCCAGAGATTGCTCATATTTTTTCAAGACTTATGAAGTATAGAGAAGAGGCAGATTACAATCCTTTCTATGTATTTTCCAAGGAAGATTTTCTGTCTTATAAAGAGGAGGCTGAAAAATTAGCAGGAGAAATTGAAAGATATCTTAGGAAAATTGGTTTGTTATGATTTTTTTTAAGGATTCTTCTAACTCAGTTCCTGGTTCCGTCCACTATTTTTTATAGGATATCTCTTTACTTTGCAGCGTAAACCAAAAACTATTTTTGTAGAGCAACTCTCTCCCATCTATCTTCTTAATAATCTATTTGCAAGTTTTAAAGCATGCTCATAGAGTTCTTTGCTTATTCTTATTCCATTTTTTATTAATTCATCAAGAAGAGGTTTTAATTCTGTAATAGTTCCTTGTCTTTTGACATTTAGTAGAATGCCTATTGTCCCAACAACTTTTAACCCCCTAAGGGTTGCTATTTCCCTTGCTTTTAAGTCATCTATCAATATAGCATCTGCTTTTATTTCTTCCGAAAGTACTATTGCCTCTGCTTCTCCTTTTCCTAATATTATTTCTAAGTATTCTACTGCTTTTTTATTCTCCACATTTAGTACTTTTTCTTTTGCCCACTTGAGTAACTCGTCCCTATACTCTTTTCCTATCTCAGTTATTTCTTCAAAGACTGCCCTTGGTATATAAATTTCATAAGTAAGCAGATCTAACTTTTTGATTTTTGCTAATGCTATTAGAGGAGAGGAGTTTGCAACAATCTTCATTATTTTGCTTCTTTAAGATTTTCTAATTCCTCTTCTAATTCTTCTTTTGGATATTTTATTATATCTACCCCATACTCTGATAAGATTTCCATAAACTCTTCTTTGGTCATTTCTGCCAATAAAGCTGCCTTACTCAAAGAGAGAATACCTCGGTCATACATATCTATAGCAATTAAAAATTTAATTTCTTTAATAAGTTCTTCTTTTCTCACTTGTAGTAATATTTCTTTTGGTATCTTTATCTCTAAGGTTTCTAATTTCATTCTAATTTCCATCTCCTTTTGATTTTGAATTTTTATTTATTATACACTATTTATAGTTGTTGAAATAGAAAGAGCAGAAGAAGCTCACAAATCTGCGAACATTTTATTTGAGAACGGACTAATAAAGGATGCTATATCGCGCTTATATTACTATACTCTACATATGGTAAGAGCTCTTCTTTTTACGAAAGGATTTGAACCTAAAAGTCATGAGGGGGAATTTCAAGGCTTATAGAGTATAGAAAGGAAGATTTTCTGTCTTATAAAGAGGAGGCTAAAAATTGGCTGAAGAGATAGAACAATATCTTGTTACTTTGTTTGGGAATGTCATAAGTTTTCTAAGGGATTTTGTTAAGTAAGGATAAATTTGAGGAAATAATTGTTTCTACAAGGTCAAAAAGTAAACTTTTAGAATTAAAAGAAATTTATCCTGTTATATCTCTTGCAGGAGCAATAACCATAGAGAATAGGGAAGAAGATTTTCCTTTTGCGGTGGAAATAAAAAGTTGTGCACCAGGTTTTTTGGCTTCTATTTTTAATGAACTCATGCACGAGGTAAAAGATATACTAATTTATACATATTACTGCAAAGTTAATCTATAATATGAACTTGACTTTTGAAGATATAATATAAAAGGTTGCTACAAAGGGTGGAATAACTGAAGAAGGAGTTAAAGTATTAGAGAGTTACCTTCCTAAAATTTTTGATGAAGTTTTTGAAAAACTCTTGAAAAGAGAAAACTAATAAAAGAAAGAGCAGATGAGCTTTTTAGGATAAATTAAGTTTAAAAGGAGGTATTTTGAATGAGATTTAAGAAATTTATTTTTCTTCTTCTTTTGTTATTAGTATTTTCTCTTATTAACACTGAGCTGATTGAGGCAAAACCAAGAGAAAATTTTAATATTAAAGGATCTATAATGTTTATTGGTCCTTCTGGGCTTCTTAAGGTAAAGGTTGAAAGCCATAGCAAAAATATAAAGGGATTTGTGAGGAATGATGTGGTAAGTATAAAAATAACTTCGGGCACAAAATTTTATTTTGCCAGCTTTGTGAAAACGAACGAAGGTTTGGAATTGAAAAAACATAAAAGTGTGGGTTTTGGTTTTCTTAAAATAAAGAGTAAGGTTTTTATAAATGGATTCATTCTTGAGAATAATAAAAAAGAGTTAGTGGCAACTGAAATTTATATAATTTTAAATTAATATAAAAGATACCCCTTGACAATTTTTAAAATTATGTTAAAATTATAATTGCCACAGGCGTCAAGGGGTCCAAAAGGTACTCCTGATGTACCTTGGCACTGAGTAAAGTCTTGGGTAGCTGGGGAAAAGTGGAGGAGCAAGACTCCTTACTGAGTACTTAGGGTTTAGAGAGTAGTAGGGGTGTTGGAGAAACCTGGTACTCCTACGAAATCTGAAAAATCCTGAGGCTGAAAGGTGAGAGGGTACAGGGGAGTTTCCAAGTAGGATCTGTTGAGCCTGTGGCACTTTATTTTCAAATCAAAACTCTTTTGGCTCCTCTCTTTTCCTAGAAAAAATTTTTAAATCCTTTTTAACTCTTTTAAAACTCCTGCCAATAGGTATAAAATATATGAAGAATTTTAGAAGGGAGGGACTTTTTTTGAAAGGCTTCAAACTTTTTCTTTTAATTCTATTCCTAGTTTTTTTTACATCGGGGTGTGTGAAAGAATCATCTCAGGGAGGTGTTATTACGCCAACAGGTGAATTTACAGTAAATATTACTGTGAATCCTGATCAGGATAGAACTCCCATAAGTCCCTATATTTATGGGGCAAACCAAGATGTGGAAGGGGTAAAACATACTGCAAGAAGAATTGGAGGAAATAGACTTACAGGATACAATTGGGAAACCAATATGTCTAATGCAGGATCTGACTGGGATCATTCCAGTGATTACTATTTACCTTGGGTTATGGGAATACCTCAAGATCAGTATAATGTTCCTGCAATTGTGCTTACAAAATTTCATGATCAGTCTCTCAGTATGGGTGCTATTAGTTTGGTAACCCTCCAAATGGCAGGCTATGTGGCAAAAGATGCTAATGGGGCTGTTTCAGAAGATGAAACTGCTCCATCTTCAAGATGGGCTGAAGTAAAATTTAGAAAGGGAGTAGGTTTTTCTTTAAATCCTGATACCTCTGATAATTATGTTTATATTGATGAACTTTTGAATTATCTAATTAGCAAATATGGGAAAGCTGATACTTCTACAGGAATAAAAGGATATCTTCTTGATAATGAGCCGGATCTTTGGTCAAGTACTCATCCAAGAATACATCCCAATAAAGTAACTTGTAATGAACTTATATCAAAATCTATTGAACTTGCAAAGGTTATAAAAGAGATGGATCCTAGTGCTTTAGTCTTTGGATATGAATCCTATGGATTTATGGGATACTATTCTCTTCAAGATGCTCCTGATTGGAATAGTGTAAAAGGAAGTCATGAGTGGTTTATAAGCTATTACCTACAAAGGATGAAAGAAGCATCAGACTCTTATGGTAAGAGGCTTCTTGATGTGCTTTCTCTTCATTGGTATCCTGAGGCAAAATCTTCTACAGGTGTAAGAATTTGCTTTGATGGGGAAAATAGTATTGATAAGGATACGAGTATTGCAAGAATGCAAGCTCCAAGAACTCTTTGGGATCTAACTTATAAAACAACTACAAAGGGTCAGATCACTGCTGGAGAGAACAGCTGGATAAATCAATGGTTTCCTGAGTTTTTACCTATAATTCCTAAATTAAAGCAGGCTATTGATACTTATTATCCTGGCACAAAGCTTGCCATAACAGAATATGATTATGGTGGTAGAAATCATATATCGGGTGGAATTGCTCAAGTAGATGTGCTTGGCATATTTGGGAAGTATGGAGTTTATCTTGCTACCAGGTGGGGTGAGACAGGAAGTTATATTTCTTCTGCTTATAATGTTTATTTAAATTATGATGGAAAAGGATCTAAATATGGAGATATATCTGTTAAAGCAGAGACTTCTGATGTGGAGAATATGCCTGTATATGCTTCTATTCATAGTGATAATCAAGGAAAATTACATGTAATATTAATTAACAGGAATTGGGACAAGGAGGGTATTGCCAGAATAAAGATTGAAGGGAATAATACTTATACCTCTTGTATAATCTATGGATTTGATTACCAATCTCCTGAGATAAGAAAGATGGGAGAATTAAACAATATTCAAAATAACTATTTTGAGTTAAAAGTACCACCCCAAACAGTTTATCATATAGTATTTTAAAAATAAGGAGGGGGATTTTTCTCCCCTCCTTAGGGGCTGATTAAAAATGAGACTTGATAAATTTCTTGTGAATCAAGGATTTGGTAGTAGAAAAGAGGTACAAAAACTTATTAAGGCAGGGATAGTTTATGTTAATAATTTCCCTGTTGAGGATCCTTCTTTTCATATAAACCCTGAGAAGGATGTTGTAGAGATAGAAGGGCAGGAGATTGAATACAAAGAAAATTATTACTTTATGCTCAACAAACCTAAAGGTTATATTACAGCAACTTACGATGAAAATTATCCTACGGTGATGGATCTTTTTGCTTCGGAGCCTATAGTGAGTAAACTCTTTCCTGTGGGAAGATTGGATGTTGATACCGAGGGGCTTCTTATAATTACCTCTGATGGTGTTTTGGCTCATAGGCTTTCTCATCCTAAATGGAATGTGGAAAAGGAATATTTTGTGATTGTGGAAGGAGATATCTCGGACATAGACTTTTCAAAGTACGAAAAAGAAGGAATGTACTTAAAAAAAGAAAAATACAAGACTAAGCCTTTTAAAGTAAAAGTCTTAAAAACTTCCTTTGAAGAATCAGAACTTCTTATTACTATAACCGAGGGTAAATATCACATAGTAAAAAAGATAATGTATGCAGTGGGTCATGAGGTTAAATACTTAAAAAGGGTAAGGATTGGACCATTGATTCTTGACGAAGACTTAGAGGTAGGAGAATATAGGGAACTTACAAAGGAGGAAATTTCTCTTCTCAAAAGCTATGTGAAGATGGGGTAGGACTTATAGATTTTTGTTGACCATGATTGATACATACTTTATAATGATTTTATGAATAATTTTAAGTTTATCGTAGAAGTAGAGAATCTAAAAAAGTACTATGGAAATGTTAAAGCGGTAGATGGGGTTAGTTTTAAAATAAAGCAAGGATCTATTTTTACATTGTTAGGACCCAATGGAGCTGGTAAAACTACGACCCTTGAGATTATTGAGGGATTAAGAACTCCCGATAGTGGAAAAATAACTATATTTGGAAGGCAAGTAGAAAAAATAGGAAGAGAAGAGAAAGAACTTATAGGTGTATCTTTACAAGAAACAAATCTTATAGGCAACCTCACAGTAAAAGAAACATTTTCTATGTTTAGAAGTTTCTACAAAAAGGGATTAAGGGTAGATGATGTCCTTGATTTTGTAAGCTTAAAAGATAAAGCAAAAAGTTATGTGGATAAGCTTTCTGGAGGGCAGAGGCAAAGGCTTGCTATAGGTCTTGCTCTTATTAATGATCCTCTTCTTCTTTTTCTTGATGAACCTACCACTGGGCTCGATCCACAGGCGAGGAGAAGTATTTGGGATCTGCTTTTACAACTTAAAAAACAAGGAAAGACTATAGTTTTGACTACTCATTATATGGAAGAGGCAGAATTTCTCTCCGATTGGGTTTGTATTATGGATCACGGAAAGATTATAAGGGAGGGGACTCCCGAGGATTTGATAAAGAGTATTGGTGGGGAAAGTGTGATTGAAGTAGATGTGGAGGAAGATGGAGAATTTTTAAGGGAATTAGAAAATATGGGACTAAATTATACCTTTAATGCAAAGCATAGACGACTTATCTTAAAAACCAATAATGTTCTTGAGACTATAGATATTCTTCTTAGAGCTGCTAAAAAGAGGGGAATCAACATAAGAAATGAGATTATTAGACAGCCTAATTTGGAAGATGTATTTTTAACTCTTACAGGAAAGCAACTTAGAGAAGAATGATGATCTTCAAGAATTCTATCTACTTTTTTAAATCTGCCTTAAGAGAAAGAGCTTATGTCTTTTGGTGTGTAGTATTTCCAGTTATTCTCATGGTTATTCTTATTACTATTTTTTCTTCCATGTATAAAGTAGAAAAGGTTAATTTTGAGGTTTATTTAATAAAATCAGAATCTGGTGAGTTTTCCAATATAATTTTTCAAGTATTTGAAGATTTAAGCAAAGGAGAGAATAAAGTGTTTAATTTGAAGGTTTTTAAAGATGATTCTCTTAAAGATAAACTTATAGAGGATCTTAAAAGGGGAAGAACTAAACTTATTGTAGAGATACCAGAAGGCTTTGATAGTCTTGTGATTTCTAATATTAGTATGAAGATGTTAGGCTTAGGAGAGAATTCTGCCCCTCTTAAAGTGTATATTTTAAAACATAATGTTTCATCTCAGGCTGCAAGTATGGTTGTGAGAAATATTGTGGATAGATTGAACTTAGAGTTTGCTAAGAGGATGTCAAAAATAAAAGAATACGAAGTAAAAACTGAGATTGTAGGAAGTAAAACAGGGTTTTCTTATGTGGACTTCATATATCCTGGTATTGTTATTCTTGCCATATTTTTTACAGGACTTTTTGGGATTGGACAGGAGCTTACCTGGTATAGAGAAGGGAAGATATTAAAAAGATTTCGTATTACCCCTATTTCTTCTTTAAATTTCTTTTTCTCTTATTTTCTTTCTCGACTTTATCTTTTTATCCTTCAAGCCTTAATTGTTACTTTTGTAGGAAAAGTTTTATATAAAAGTAGTGTGAACTTCTTATCTTTTTATTTCTTTTTATATGTTTTTCTTGCTATGTTATCCCTTTCATCAATGGGATTCTTTATATCTGCTTTTTCTAAAAATACCAATTCTGCAGGAGTGATAGGACAGATTCTCAATTTCCCCTTGCAATTTCTTGGAGGGATATACTTCCCTGTAAGTGATGTTCCTTGGTTTATAAAATGGATTGTGGTTATTAATCCTATTACTTATCTTGCTGCAGGTATAAGGGATACTCTTGGTATTACGCCATCACCTTATCCTATATATTTAACTATTGTAGTTCCATTGATATATACTGCTTTATTTTTGTTCATCTCTATAAGAAAATACAAGAGAGTGGAATTAACATGAAGCCATTTATAAGTGTAACCCTGTATAGGATTAAAAGTTTTTATAGAGACACTTTCACCTTTCTTTTTTCCCTTATTCTTCCTATTGTGTTTGTTCTCATATTTGGGTTTGTCTTTGGTGAAAGGGAGATGGGTTCTAATGGTTATGGGGTTAAGATTGGAGTAATAAGAAGTGATGTTGAAATTGTTAAAGTTCTTGGAGAGATGGAGAATGTTAAAATTTTTGAGTTTGAAAATGAAGCTGATTTAAGGAATCATATTTTAAAGGGAAATATTGATGGTGGGGTAACTTTTGATGGAGAAAAGTTTAATTTTATTATCAATTTCTCAACTTTTCAGCAAAATCCTTTTTTAAGAACCTTTGGAGAAAGTTTTTCCAAGGCTTATTCCTTGCATGAGGTTGGCATGGATAAAGGATTTATAAAAATGGAAGAGGAATTTATTGATCCAGGAAAGGCTCAAGTTTCTAGCTTGGGTTATATCATTCCTGGAGTTTTAAGTTTTTCTATTTCATCAGCCATATTTACCATGATTGCCCTTTTTGGATATTATAGAAAAAGAAAGGTTATTAAAAGGTTTGCGGTAACTCCCATAAATCCTATAATTTTTATATCAGGAATGGTTTTGGGAAATTTTGTTGTAGGAATTTTTTCCTGTCTGTTAGTTCTTTTAATAGTCCAGCTTATTTTTCATATAAACTTTTCTATAAATTGGGGTTTTTTTCTTCTTTCTGTTTCTTCTTCAATTTTAGGTATGATGGCTTTAGGGATAGTTTTAACTGCTTTATTTAGGGAGCCTCAAACCGCAAATAATGCAGGAAATCTTTTAGTAAATATCATGTTGTTTTTCTCTGGAGTGTATTTCCCTTTAGATTTTCTTCCAAGTTATTTAAAGGTTTTTGCTAAATTTCTACCTCTATACTATGTGGGAAGAGCTTTGAGAATTTCCTTAGGGATAGAGGAAGGTAGATCAAGTTTTGTTTTAACTTTCTCTTTTGTAATGATTTCTACATTTCTCATACTAGTATTTATTTCTGGAAGAAATATTTTTAACTTAGAAGAAAGGTAATTTTATCTAAATAGTCTTCTGGCAAGGAGACTTTTCTCTAATCTTATAGCTTTTTGAGGGCATAATTCATGGCAGCAAAAACAAGATATACATTTTTTATAATCTATAATCATCTTATTTGGATCGTAAGTTATAGCTTTATTAGGACAACTATTCTCACATATTCTGCATTTTATACATTTTTCATCTTCAATAACGGGATATTGTCTAATAAATTTATTATATAGAAAAGAGGTGATACTTCCCATAAAGGCTGGAACATTTTTGGAAAGGGAATAGAAGTTTTTTACTTTTACTACATCGTGGTTATAGATCTTAGCTTTTTCTTCTCCTATAACTTCAATTTTTTCGATATTTATCTCTCCAAGACCTTTTTTATATGCAATGAGATTTGTGTAAATCTCTTCTGGTTTATATCCAAGAAGAAGGCTTGAAACTACGTCTACTGCAACAGGATCTTTTCCCGTAATAATCTTTCCAAATTTTCTTGGAGTTCCTGCAGAGGGTCCTTCTCCTTCCATTCCTACGATAGCATCTACAATATTTATCACGGGATTTACTTCGCTAAATATCTCCACCAAAATTTTGGCAAAATTTTCTGGATTTATGGCAATGGCATGCATACGAGATTTATTCATTCCTGGTACAAGTCCAAAAGTATTCTTAATGGTACAGGTCATAAGCATGAAGGTGTGGGTCTTGAGTTTTGGCACATTAATTATATAATCTACCTCTTTTATAAATTTAGTTAATGGAATATTTCCTGCAACCTCGCTTTTAATATTAACCACTCCATAGGTATATAGATTTACAAGATTTACTTTTTGTCTTTCTGCCACTTCTTTCATACCTGTTACCCTATAAAGGTGATCCAAATTTGTAGAGGTATTTCCAGGGGTATCTCCTATAAATATTTCTCTTGCTTCTTTCTCTTTTAATATCTCAATAATGGCCTCAATTACTGTAGGGTGAGTAGTAATTGCCTTATCAGGAGAAGAGGCCATGAGAAGATTGGGCTTAATAAAAACTCTTTTTCCTTTAAAATTAGGAAGATCAAAATATTCTAATGCCCTTTTTATCTTGTCTTTTAAGGATTCCTTTTCATATTCTGCATTATATACAATTACTTTTGAAGACATAAGTCCTCCCTCTAAACTGATTTTAAGAAATTTAGGAAACTCTGAGAGATTCTTCTTTGTTTCTTACCATATCTCAGAGAGCTTTTCCACAAGCTCTTTTATTGTTTATTTCTTTACTCAATTTCTGCTATGGCTTTAAAATATAGGTTAGGGAGTATGCCTAATACTGCAAGATTAATATCTTGCCAAATATATCCTTTCCACTTTGTATTTTTCATGTAGGATTTTGACCACTTCCTTAGCAAGCTTTAAGGCTTTTTATCTTTCTCTTTTACTCAAACTCTCTATGTATTGTCTTTTTTCTTCTTCAGAAAGTTCTCTTACCATTCTTCCCATGGGTTTATTATAACCTACGGAGGAATTATTTAAAACTACCATTTTAAAACTTGTATATTGACTTAGAATAGACTCTAAATGGTAAATTAATTTTCATAATATTCTTGGAATTTTTATGGACACTCTTACTACTCTAAGTAATGTTCTTATTCTTGATTATGCATCCCTTTCATCCATAAGTAAATCCTTTGCTTCCACAAGAGTTTGGGCACCTATTGGTTTTTTAGTAATGATGCTAACTACGGGTTTTTATCCCAAATTAACGGAATCTACTTTTATGTTTCCTATAATTTCCTTAGTATTTTTATTGTGTTTTCTAATTCTTTTAGCGATTAAAGAGCTCGAATTTAAAGTGGAAACAAAAATTTTAACTTTTAATGACGTAAAGAGACTTATTTCGGTAAAGGAAGTAAGAGAATTTTTATTATTCATGTTCTTTTATAGTTTTGCTCTTGTGGGGACATCTGGAAATGTTAATTTGTTGATCAAATATTTAGGTGGGACAAATAGTGATATTAGTTGGGCACTTGTGGTTTGTGCTGCACCTGAAATTCCTATGTCCTATTTTTGGGGACATATGGCAGATAAAGTAGGAAGAAAGCCTCTTCTTCTTTTGGCAGGACTTGCTATGCCTATAAGGTCTTTTCTTTATTTTCTTACAGGAAGAGCCTTTGAGGTAATTTTAATTCAATTCTTTACTCATATTTTTACTTTTGTAATCTCTATAAATGTGGCACCTATTTATGTGAACGATTTAGTTTCTCCTAAGGAAAGGGCTACAGGACAGGGAATCTTAAATCTTTCTGTAGCCTTATCTCAAACTTTATCTTCTTTTATTTCGGGGAATGTGGCTAATATGGTAGGGCTCAAAGGGATGTATATTTTCCTTGCTGTTATTGGATTAATTTCTGCTATATGGGGGCTTAAGATATTTAGAAAGAGTAAATAAACTTTCTTAGCAAATTCTTGGTAGAAGGTCTCTTTTTAAGGGATCAAGAATTCTTCTTGTTCCAATTCTGGTTCTTAAATATACTCTTCTTCCTTTACCCTTCACCTCCCCAATTACTTTTGCATCTTTTCCTAAGGGGTGAGCTTTTAAAAAGTTCATAATTTTTTCTTCTTCTTTTTTATCAGCAATTATGACCACCTTTCCTTCATTAGCTGAATACAAGGGATCAATACCAAGGATTTCGCTTGCTGATTTTACCCAAGATTTTATGGGTAGACTTTCTTCGTTTACCTCAATCTCCACATTGTATTTTTGTGCAATCTCATTTAATACTCCAGCAACTCCTCCCCTTGTGGGATCCCTCATAAATTTAATTCCCGATGAAATTTTTAAAAGGGGCAAAGTAAGGGAGTTTAATGGTGCAAGATCGGATTTTACCTCTGCATCAGTTTTTATACCAAGTCTCTGAAGCATAATACAAAGCCCATGTTCTCCTATTCCTCCATTTATTATTACCACATCTTGCTCTTTTATCTCTCTCCCTCTCCAATCCATTCCTTCCTCAATTATCCCAAGACCTGAAGTGTTTATAAAAATCTTATCACCTTTTCCTTTTTCTACTACTTTTGTGTCACCTGTAATGATCTTTACCCCGCACTCCTCACTGGCTAATTTCATGGATTTAAGTATCTCACGGAATTCCCTCAGAGTAAGTCCTTCTTCAATAATGAATCCTACACTTAAATATAGAGGTTTTGCTCCCATAACTGATAAGTCATTTATGGTTCCGTATATGGATAGTTTTCCAATATCTCCGCCATTAAAAAATATGGGAGATATAACAAAGGAGTCTGTAGTGAGGGCAAGTCTTCCCGAAGTTTCAAAGATTGAAGAATCGTAAAGCTCATTTAATAGTTCATTTCCGAAATATTTTAATATTTCTTCTTCTATTAGTTTTCTTGTACTCTCTCCGCCACTTCCATGGGAAAGAAGAATCATATCTTCCATGGTTTATTCTCCTCCATAAAGGTAATAGGCAGAGCAAGTTCCTTCTGAGGATACCATGCAAGGACCTTTAGGGTTTTCTGGTGTACATGCCTTTCCAAAGAGAGGACAATCAGTGGGCTTTAAAACACCTCTCAAAACCTCCCCACATCTGCAAAAATTATTCTTTTCTGGCTTTTTTTCTATTTTTAATGGGTAAATTTTTCTCACATCAAATTCTTCAAATTCTTCTTTCAATAAGAGACCGCTATTTTCTATGACTCCAAGACCACGCCAATTGGCAGGTCCCTTTTTAAATATTTTGTACATGGTTTCAAGGGCATATTTATTTCCTTCTTCTTTAACACTTTTTTCATAGGTATTTAAGAGCTTTGGCTCTCCTTCTTCAATAATCTTTATAAGATGATATATTCCACGTATGATTTCCTCTGGTTTAAATCCCATGATTACAAAGGGTATTCTATATGCTTCAAATACCTCTTTCCATCCTGTCCTTCCTATTATGGTGGATACATGTCCAGGACCAATAATTCCATCAAGCTTTATCTCTCCCATATCCAATATGGCTTTCATGGCGGGAGGAGTAAGTTTATGAAGGGATAGAAAATATAAATTTTTAATATTTTCTTCTTTTGCTTTTATAAGGGTATAGGCTAAATGAGGAGCAGTAGTTTCAAAGCCTATTCCCACAAGAAGATATTTTTTATTGGGATTTTCTTTGGCAATATTTAATGCTTCTAAGGGAGAGTATATTACCTTTATTTCTTTTCCCTTTGCCCTTAAGTGATTTAAACTTCCCAAGCTTCCTGGTACATTAACCAAATCTCCAAAGGTAATAATACCCAAATTGTATTCTTCAGAAAGAGCAATAATATAGTCAATATCTTCTTCTGCAGTGACACACACGGGGCATCCTGGACCTGAAAGGAGATGAACATTTTCAGGAAGAATTTGCCTTATACCATAACGGAATATCTCATGGGTATGGGTGCCACAAAATTCCATTATATTTATTTCTTTTTTAGAAATGGATTTTATCTTTTGTAGGAGTTCTTTTATTTCCATTTATCTTTCAAGCTCTCCTAAAGCTGATATTATCTCTTCTGCCTCTTCATTAGAAAGAATGCTTATGGAAAATCCTGCATGAACCAATACATAATCTCCTACTTTAACTTCTGGAGTGAAAATAGTGCTTATTTCCAAAGTAGATCCTCCCATATCAGCTATTGCTATGTTTCCCTCTTTTACTTCTACAATCCTTAATGGAACTCCAAGACACATATTTTACCTCCCAGCTAGTTTTTAATTTAAGCTTTCATTTAGATTATTTTATCATAAAAATTTGTCTGCATTAGCTTTCTTTATTCTCCTCATGCTTAAACCCCCTTAAAATTATCTTATTAAGAAAGTAATCTTTTTACCAAGTGATCTAAGAAACCACTAAGGTTTTTCAATCTTATGGCTACTTTAATTTCGGCTCCATTTTCGTCGGTATCTTTTTTCCTGCAATCTTTAATAACTTCGCCACAAGTTTGGCACGATATAAAGTATCTCCGTTTACGGTAGTGATCAATTTTGGATCAAGTTCTGGAGAGTTTAGTAGCATTGCTAAAGCCCAAGTGTCATCCATATCTGTGCCTATGTCAGTGTCAAGTATTACTGGAATTTTGTTCATGTCTAACTGGCTATAAAACAAGCAACTTTATGTTCTGAAGAAACTTCCTTTAATGTTGGTTCTTCAGATTTACAAATTGGCTGAGCATAGGGACATCTGGGATGGAAAGCACAACCTGGAGGTAGAGATATAAGAGATGGAGGACTTCCTTGTATTCCTTCTCTTGGTTCCTTGTCTCCTATATGGGGTAAGGATTGTATCAGATATTTGGTATAAGGATGAAGTGGGTTTTTAAATATCTCTTTTGTAGAAGCACTTTCTACAATTTTTCCTGCATACATTATTGCCATTTTTGTGGTTATTTGAGCATGTATCCCCATGTCGTGAGTTACTATTATGATGGTGTTCTGGAGCGTATTTTGAATTCTTTTTAAAAGTTGAATTACTGCTCTTTGAGCAACTACATCTAAGGCAGTTGTAGGCTCATCTGCAAGTATAATTTGGGGATGTAAAAGAGTAGAGAGTGCAATAACAACTCTTTGTCTCATTCCTCCAGAAAGCTGATGCGGATAAGCTTCTAATGTTTCAGGAGAAAGGCCAAGTTCTCTTAAGTGCTCTATTGATAATTCTAAATAATCTTTTTTATCTTTTTCTTTAACATGACTTTCTAGAAATTCAAGAAAGGTATCCTTCACTTTTTTAACGGGATTAAGAACATGCATAGATCCTTGAGGAATGTAGGATATAAATTTCCATCTGAATTTTTTAAGTTCCTCCTTAGGGCTTCTTAAGACATCTATGAAATTATTATCAAAATTATAATAAAGGGATCCATCTATATGTTTTAGTGGTGGATCTAAGGTGGCGAGTAAGACTTTCAATAAAGTAGATTTTCCACAACCAGATTCGCCTGCAATTCCATATATTTCATTTTCGGGAATTTCTAAATTTATGCCATTTACTGCTTTTATAACCCTTTCTTCTCCCAAATATTTTAAAATATAAAAAGCCTTTAGATTTTCTGTTTTTAATATTATACTCATCCAAAATCCTCCTACCTTAAGCAGATATAGTTGTTTTATTTTCGCTATATAGATGACATCTTACTAAAACATCATCTATCATAATTTCTTTTGGTTTTTCTTTCTTACAAATGTCTCTGACAAAACTACATCTTCCCGCGAATTTACAGCCTTCCTTTAAATATTCTGTATATTCAATATCTGCAATTGTTACATTTTCTCTCCATTTCTTCTCCGGGTCTGCCTTAGGAATTGATTCTAATAGAAGTTGAGTATAGGGGTGTTTAGGGTACAATAACACTTTATTTACGGGTCCCATTTCAACAATATTTCCACGGAACATAATTGCGATACGATCACCAACATAATAAGCGGTGGCAAGATCGTGGGTTATATATAATACACTTAATCCGATTTGATTTTTTAATTTTGAAAATAAATTAATAATGGACATTCTTAAAGAGGCATCTACCATGGATACGGGCTCGTCTGCTATAAGAATAGAGGGATTAGTTAAAAGAGATCGGGCTATTGATGCCCTTTGGAGTTGTCCACCAGAAAGCTCATTGGGATAACGGTTATGAATATCATCAAAGGATAATCCTACAGCATTAAGTTTTTCCTCAATTATTTTTATTGCTTCATTTTTATTTGTGGCTAGTTTAAAGTTGTATATAGTTTCAAAGAATATGTCCTCAATAGTAATAAGGGGATTAAAACTTTCAAATGGATTCTGGAATACTCCTTGTACCTTTTTCATAAATTCTATTCTATCGATATTTTTTGTTGATTTACCCTCATAAAGTATTTCTCCATAATTGGGTTCCTCAAAGCCCAGTATTATCTTTGATAAAGTTGTCTTTCCACAACCACTCTCCCCAGCTAAGGTAAATATTTCTGCAGGTTTAATATAAAAAGACACATTATCAACTGCAGTAATTCTTATTCTTGAAAACAAGCTTCCCACCGAATATATTTTAGATATGTTTTTTACCTCTAAAATTTTTTCCATCTTAATAATTCCTCCTAATTAAGCTCCTACCCTTTGAAATCTAGCTCTCGGATCTAAGTATTCGCTCAAGCTCACCGAAAGCCAGTAAAGAGCAATGAATAATAAGATGGCGGTAACTATTGGGGTAGCAAGCCACCACCAAAGTCCCATAAACAAAGCTTGTCTATATATAGCTGTTTGGAGCATAGTTCCAATAGTTGGGATAGTAGGATCAATTCCAAGACCAAGATATGCTAAGGTAATTTCCATTCCTATAGCCCAAGACATATTGTTAATGAAGGTTGTAAATATTATGGGAAGAACATGAGGTAATAACTGTTTTCTTACAATCCTCATAGTAGGCATGCCTGAAAGTACTGCTACTTTTATAAAATCCCTTTCTCTTAAACTTAATATTTGAGATCTTATAACTCTTGCATCCCATGCCCATGAAAAAAAAGCAAGAAGAAGTCCTAAGTTGAAAAAGTTATTAGTCCAGTCTTTTAGAATCATAGATATTATTATTAGGATGATCAGGAAAGGAAGCACCATTGTAGTGTCCCCTACAGTGATTAGAATTCTGTCGGTTTTTCCTCCTTTGTATCCTGCAAAAATTCCCACAATTACAGCTATGATTCTTGAAAAAAAGGCAGTAACAATTGCTATTGTAAGGGAATTTTTAACTGCAAAGGTTAGTTGCCAGAAAACATCCTGACCAAGCCAATTTGTTCCTAAGATATGATTCTTAGATGGGGGCAATCCTGAAGGTACTTGATAAGTTCTTTGAGGATTATAGGGGGAGAAAAAGGAAAGTATTGCTAAGATTATTAAAAAAAGAAAGATAATAAAGGATATGGTGAATCGATAATCCTTAAGAAGGTCATAGAATAATCCAATTAATTTTCTCACCTTTACCAAGCCTCCATTTAATTAAGTCTTATCTGTAACGTACTCTCGGATCAAACAAAGGATATATCAAATCAAGAAACAAAATAGAAGTAGTTACCGCTATTACCGAAATACACATAATGCCCATAATCAAGTTATAATCTGCTCTCATTATGGAGTCATATAGGATCCATCCAATGCCAGGATATGCGAATACCATTTCTGTTATTAAAGTCCCACTGAAGATTGTACCAAATTGTAATCCAAGCTGTGTTACCATAGGTAGCATGGCATTTCTTATGACATGATTTGATACGATTTTACTATCGCTTATACCTGCGATTTTGGCATATATTACATGATCCTCGTTTTTGGCGACTTGAGTTATTAACTTCATACTCTGAAACTGCCAGCAGAAGCCGACAACAATTAATGTTAATGCGGGTAAAATAGCATGCTTTAAAATATTTAGAATAGTTGAAAGATTAAAAGCTAAAGTTGTACCTATGCCTATACCACCGCTTAAAGGAAATATGGGGAAGATATAAGCAAAAAGTATTAAGAATATGAGAGATGTAATATAATATGGAATTGGTCTTATAATCATTATAATAAAGTCAAATACTTCCATCCATTTCTTTCTATAATATCCTACTATTCCTCCTATTATGACGGCTAATATCCACGCGATAATAGTGGTGAATGACAAAAGTCCTACGGTCCATGGCAGTGCCATGCCTATTACTTTATTTACAGGGGTTGGAAAACGAGATAAGGATGGTCCAAAATCAAATTTGAATAATCTTCCCCAGAAGGATAAATATTGTTCCCACAAAGTTCCTTCAAGGCCATAAAGTTGTCTGAGAGTTTTCATTATTTGTTCTTGTTGTTCAGGAGAAACATATACACCAAAGGTCTGATACCTAACTAATTCTTGCTTAATTGGATCCACTGGAAGTAAGCGGGGAAATAAGAAAATAGCGGTTAAACCTAAGAAAGTGACTATTACATATTGAATCAGTCTTGGTATTAAATATCTTTTAATAAAAGACATGTCTTAACTACCTCTCTTTCTATATGGCGGGCATGGAATACATCCATGCCCGCATTTTTTATAATTTACTTTTTACCAGTGGGTTTTATTTGATGCAAGATATATTTTAACTGTGGCCATGTGGTGAAATTGTCGCAACGTGCATAATCATTCTTAGGGCTTGGCCAGTTGGTCCAATAATATTCATCAAACACTATAGCTATTGGACAGTTAATTATTGGAATTGATATCATTTCTTCAATTTCTACTTTCAAACCTTCTAAGCCAAGTTTTTTGATTTTTGGAAAGTCAGTCCAACGAGTTCTTTCTAATTCAGCAATTATTTTATCCATGCGAGGATCACTCCATCTTCCAGCCCAACCGAGGGTTGGTTCTCCTACAGGTCTGACATATTTACTATTCATAGCATTAAAGCACAAGTATAAATCAGGATGCAATCCCCAAGGCTCTCCTGCAAATCCGCCATGCCCTGTATTGAGTACTTCAAATTGTCCATTTAAGGCCAATGTAGCTGCTGCAGTTGTCACATTGAAGACCACATCTATACCAAACTTTTTCCACTGCTCAGCTACACCAAGAATGAAGATATTTGCCATGTCTGTTGGATCTGGACCTCTTAATATAGTAATTTTCCAAGGTTTGCCGTCGGGCAAATACCATTTTCCTCCTATCTTCTTAAATCCATTCTTTATTAGTAATTTCTCTGCCACATCAGGTGCATATTTCCACCATCCATAACCTAATGTGAGCCTTACCTCTTCTTCATTATTAGGATCAATATCTACTTTGTAGTTTTTCTTTGCCCATTCTAATAGTCTCCAAGGTGCCTTTGAATCCCAAGGTTTAAATTTTTGTCCACCGCCAATATCTAATGTTAGGTTTTCAAGCCATGGTTTTAAGGGTTTGAAATACCAATCATAGAAGTTTTTACCAACTACGAGAGGAAGTCCTGGTGTCATTGCAGCCATTCCATTATATGTAGATATAATTGTTTCAACCACATCTATGGATAATGCAAGTGCCCATCTTACGTCTTTATTATTGTATGGGGGTACTAAATGGTTAAAGGCTGGCCCTCTGGTAGATATGTCTCTTGGATCAATATAGGGCCATGTATCACGGTAGCTTCTTGTGGTATTACTCATTTTTAACATTGTTAGCATTTGTTCTGCTGTACCTTGTATTGCGTCAAGTTCGTGTCTCAGCATAGCCATGTTTTGTTTCTCTGGTGTACCATGGTTTATAAATAATACATACTCAGGTTTTGGTTCACCAAACAGTTGTCCAGTAACTGTTCTCTTCCAATCCTCTCTCTTTTTCCAAAGCACCCAATATCCTGCTGGGTCATGGGCTACATACACATAGGGTCCTAAACTTACTGGAGGGTTAAAATCGTAAGTAAGTACATCTTTGACTTTGCTAAAAATATGTTTTGGCATAGGTCTTAGGGCGCCCCATCTTTCAAGGAAGAAAGTATGGAATCTACTGTTGGGTCTGTTAAGTTCTACTACCACTGTATATTTGTCTGGAGCATAAACCCTTTTTACATCTTGCATTGCTCCATGATAGTCAAGCCCCTCAGTATCTTTTACTGTTTGAATAGTATAGACTAAATCATCGGCAGTAAATTCAACACCATCACTCCAATATATTCCTTTTCTAAGCTTTATTACTAATTTTGTAAAATCACTGTTATAAATAGGGTCCGCCGCTGCTAATGCGTTGATTATTCCCCCTTTAACAACGTCGGGGTTTATTGTCCAAAGAGGTTCTGTAACAAATTGATGTAATCCACAGTTTTGTGCCCTCCAGCCAGCCCATAAGTTCCAGTTTCCAGGAACAGGAAGGGGGGCAAATAAGAATGGTAGAATTAAGGTTTTATCTCTAGGAATACCAGCAGGAAGACCTTGGGCAAAGCTTCCAGAGGAAACAATTAAGAGAAAGAGAAGAAGGAAAATAAAAAGGAGCTTTTTCATTTAAAGACACCTCCCTTTAGGTCAGGTTTTTATAAAACTTTTTACTAAAATCAATGTTATGATATCATTTTCTTCCTATAAAATCAATTAAAGCAGATTCTTAGTTTTTGATCTTGACTTAATTCTGTGTAAGTGTTAACAACCTTGACAAATTCAATTAGAGATAGTTAAAATTTCTATAAATTTTTTACTTTAAATTTTAAGATGGGGGTTTGTAAAATGTTAAAAATAAATATTGATAGAGATTGGGAATATTTAGAAGAAAATTTGGCTTTTTTAGAACATGTTATTTTAAGAGATGATTGGAAAAAGGTGGATATTCCTCATGATATAGCCATTGAAAAACCAAGAAGGAAGGATAATCCTTCGGGACCTGATGAGGGGTTTACTGCGGGAAGTAATATTTTTTATAAAAGGAATTTGCCTATTGATGAAGAACTTTTAGAAAAGAATTTAATTCTGGAATTTGAAGGAATAATGGGGTATTCAGAAATTTATATAAATGGAATCCTTCTTAAGAAGCATTTTTATGGATATTCAAGTTTCTTGGTAGATATTACAAATTATGTGCATGAGGGAGAAAATACTCTGTTAGTTTATGTGAACAATACCCATAAGCCAAGTTCTAGATGGTATGCAGGAACTGGTATTTATAGGCATGTGTGGTTGAGAGTAGGGGGAGAGGTGTTTATCAAACCTTGGGAGCTTCATGTGGAAAGTGATATCTTAGATGAAAAAAAGGCTTTTTTGAATATAAAAGTGGGAGTTAAGAATAGCAGTGGAAGAAAAGTTAAAGCCAAATTGCAATTTAGAATTTTCTCAAAGGAAGATGAATTGATAAAGGAGAGCGAAGAAAAATTTGAAATAGATGGAAAGGAAGAAAAAGTTATTTTAAAAGGATTAGAGATTGATAACTATATACCCTGGGATATTGAAGATCCTTATCTTTATAGGCTTGAGGCAAAAATATTGATGGATGATAAAGAATCTGATATAGATTCTACTTATTTTGGTATAAGGAAGATTGAGGTTGTACCTAATGTGGGCTTTAAATTAAATGGTAGGGTTATTAAGCTTAAAGGTGGATGTATACATCATGATAACGGGATTTTGGGAAGTGCCAGTTATGATAGGGCTGAAGAAAGAAAGGTTGAGATCTTAAAACAAAATGGTTTTAATGCTGTGAGAACCGCTCATAATCCTTTTTCTCCATCTTTTCTTGATGCCTGTGATAGATTGGGTATGTTGGTTATGGAAGAGTTTTTTGATGTGTGGACTGCTGGTAAAAGGGCTTATGATTATCATCTTTTCTTTGAAAAATACTGGGAAGAAGATGTGGAAAATACTATAAAGAGGGATTTTAATCATCCTTCCATAATTATGTGGTCCATAGGCAATGAGATAACTTGGGGATCAGGAGTAAATTGGGAGAAGGAAAAGGGATATACAAATATTTTTGAATGGAGTGAAAAACTTTCTAAAAAGGTTAAAGAATTGGATCCTACGAGATTTGTAACTTCTGCTTTTTGTGGATTGCCCTTTGAGGCTGTAAAGGTGGAAGATGTGGAAGAAGATAATACTGTAATATTGGGAGTTTGGAAAGGCAATGAGGAAACAAAAAGTAGATGGGGAGAGATAACTGAGAAGTATTTCAAGTATCTTGATGTGGCTGGATATAACTATAAAGTGGACAGATATGAGGATGATGGTAAAGAATATCCCAATCGTATAATTTGTGGAACAGAAACCTTTCCATATACCTTATACGATAATTGGAAAGAGACCTTAAAAAATCCCAATGTAATTGGAGATTTTGTATGGACTGCTATGGATTATCTTGGAGAAGCTGGTATTGGTAGGGCATCTTTGGATGAGAATGAGGCAAAAAACTTTTTGGGAGGCTTTCCTTGGTTAATCTCTAATTGTGGTGATATAGATATTTGTGGTGATAAAAAACCTCAGTCCTATTATAGGGATATAGTTTGGAGCTTGAGAAAAGTTCCTTATATAGCAGTTCTTCCTCCTGAATTGTATGGTAAAAAGATATATTTAAGACTCTGGGGATGGGAACCTGTAGAGAGGAATTACAATTTCAAGGGATGGGAAGGTAAACCTTTAAGGGTTTATGTGTATTCTGACGCTGATGAGGTAGAACTATTTTTGAATGGAAAAAGTATGGGAAGAAAAATTGCTGGAGATAAAGTAAAGTTCAAGACTTTCTATGACATAAATTATGAACCGGGAAGACTTGAGGTTATAGGCTATAAAGATGGGTTAGAAGTGGGGAGGGATATTTTGGAGACTACAGGAGAGCCTATAAAGTTAAAATTAATTCCTGACAGAAATAGGATTTCATCTTGCTATGGAGATTTAAGCTATATAAAAATTGTTGCTGTGGATGAGAAGGGAAGAGAGGTAAAGAATGCAAGAAATAAAATAAGAGTGGAAGTAGAGGGAGTAGGTAAATTGGTAGCTCTTGGAAGTTCCGATCCTCTTTCTCAAGAAAGTTTTGTGACAAATGAAATAAGTTTATATCAGGGAAGAGCTCTTGCCATATTAAAAATTATGGGAATACCTGGAGAGCTAAAGTTGAAAGCTTGGGGAGAGAATTTAAAGGAGGAAGAAATAGTGATAAAGTGTGAATAATTATTATTTATATCCCATAATAGTTTGTCCTAAGGAAACTCCCCCATCATTTGTGGGAACTTTTTGGTGGGTATATACTTCAAATTTGCTTTCTTTTAAGGCAGGAATAGTGGTTTGTAAAAGGAGTCTATTTTGAAAAACTCCTCCTGAAAATCCAACCTTATTTATGTTATATTCTTCTCTAAGTATTTCTGAAAGGGTAATTATTATTTGAGAGATGGTGTTGTGAAATTTTCTTGCAATATCTCTTTTATCTTTTTTGGTTTTTTCTTCTACGATTTTCTCAATCATTGGCAAAATATCAATTTCAAGGATTTCGTTTTCGATAATTTTAAAAGGATAATAACCTTCTTCATAGGATTCCATGGCATGCATTTCTAACTCAATTGCCGCTTGTCCTTCATAGTCAATTTTTTCTCTTATTCCTAAGAGGGCAGATATAAGGTCGAAGATTCTTCCACAAGAGGATGTGTAAAATATATTTTCTTCCCTTTCAAGGAGTATTTTAATTAAATTCTTTTCAAAATCATCCATAGAAATTATTTTATCTGCATCCTTAGGAAAATATTTAAGTATGTATGATAGGGCAATTTTTCTTGGATTTTCTATGGCGCTATCTCCTCCCACAATAGGAAAGTATTTAAAGTGGGCGACCCTTTTTACTCCCTCTATATTTCCTACAAATACTTCGCCTCCCCATATTTTTCCGTCTTCCCCATATCCTGTTCCATCAAAAGTAAAGCAAATTATATCTTTGGTGATTCCTCTATCAAGGAGAAGGGAATAGAAATGGGCTTTGTGGTGTTGAATTGACTTTACCTCCATATATTTTTTAAAACTCTGGGCTAAATCCGTAGAAAGATATTGGGGATGAAGATCATGTACCAATAGTTCTGGCTCGATCTTAAAAAGTCTTATGTACTCTTGTATAGTCTCTTCGTAAACTTCTAAGGTTTCTTTATCCTTGAGATCCCCTATATGAGGACTTATAAATATGTAGTTCTCCTTTCCTAAGGAGAAAGTATTTTTTAGTTCTCCTCCAAGGGCAAGGGTAGGCTTTATTTTTATGGGAATTTTAATAGGGTCTGGGGCATATCCTCTTGCTCTTCTTATAATTTGTATTTCTTTGTTTTCCACAAATACTACGCTATCATCTATACGATGCTTAATATTTCTGTTGTGAAGTACGAATACATCCGCGATATTTTTTAATCTCTCCATAGCTTCCTCATTGTCTTTTGCTATGGGTTCGTCGGATAAATTTCCACTGGTCATAATAATGGGCTTTTTGAAATAATCAAAAATTAAATGATGGTAAGGAGTATAGGGAAGCATAACTCCTAAGTATTTGTTTCCAGGGGCCACAAGAGGAGATATATCTTTTAATTCTCTCGTCCTTAAGAGCACAATAGGAGCTTCTTTGGATTTTAATATTTTTTCTTCCTCTTTACTTACAAAGCAGTATTCTTTTATCATTTCTATGTCTTTCATCATGAGGGCAAAAGGTTTTGAGGGTCTTTTTTTTCTTTCTCTTAATCTTTTCACTATGTCTTCTTTTGTAGCATCACAGGCAAGATGGAATCCTCCCATGCCTTTTATGGCGAGAATTTTTCCTTCTTCAAGATATTTTGCTATTTTTTCAAAGATATCCTTATCTTTATCTCCATGAATCCAAATTTTGGGTCCACAGTCATAGCAGGATATGGGTTGGGCATGAAATCTTCTTGAAGAAGGATTATGATATTCTTTTTTGCACTCTTCACACATTTCAAAGATCTTCATGGTGGTTTTTTCTCTGTCATAAGGAAGATCTTCTATTATGGTATATCGGGGACCACAATTGGTGCAGTTTATAAAAGGATATTTATATCTTCTGTCTTTGGGATCTCTCATTTCCCTTAGACAGTCTTCACATATGGCAATATCAGGAGATATGAAGTTAAAACCTGTATCCTCTTTACTTTCAAGAATTTTAAAATCTTCTAATTCTTCGGAATTTACTTCTTCCTTTTCTATTCTTTCAATCCTTGATAAAGGAGGCGCCTCTTTTATAATTAGTTCCATGAATTTTTCAATATTTTCTTCTTCTCCTTGAATGAGTATCTGTACTGATCCTGTGGAGTTTAGAACCCATCCCTTAAGGTTTAGACTTTTGGCAAGTCTATAGATAAAGGGTCTAAAACCAACTCCTTGAACAATCCCCCAAATTCTTAATTTATAGGTTTTCATATATGGTTTTCAAGAAAACTTTTAAGGAATTCTTCTGCCTTTTTTAAATTTTCTTTTGCCTTTTCTGAAAGCTCTTCTCCAAAGTCAAAATCGTATCCTCTTATGGACAAAAGATAAAATTCTGGAGTTTTTCCGTATAGTACCCTTGTCCAAGATAGAAGTTCTTCGCAGGGAGTGTGATGGGTAAGAGGAGAAAAAGTAATTTCTTCTTTTACTCTTCTAAAGACTATTTCGTTACCTTCTAAGGAGGCATCTATAAAGATTACCATATCATAATCTTTAAAGATTTCAGCCATATCAAAAGTGAGCTCCTGGACCTTAATTTTCTCTACATTGTGTTCTATAAGGTCCAGGAGCTTTATTCCTAATCCATCGTCTCTTCTATATGGATTTCCAAATCCCACAAGTAATATCTTCAATCTCTCTTTATAACATCAATGATGTTTCCGTCTTTGTCGTATAGTTCAACTACAATGGGCATCTTTCCTATAGCATGAGTAGAACAAGAAAGACAAGGATCATAACATCTAATAGCCCCCTCAACCCTATTAAGCATACCTTCTTTAAGATTTTTACCATCCACAAAGGCTTTTGCTACCATCTCTACTGCTTTACTCATAGCCCAATTATTATGTCCTGTGGATACAATCAAATTCACCTTCTCAATGGTTCCCCTTTCATCTACCCAGTAATGGTGGATTAAGGTTCCTCTTGGAGCTTCTACTACTCCTACCCCTTCTTCATTAGTCACCTCTCCCATCTTTAATACATTCTGGCTCATTACCTCAGGATCTTCTAAGATTTCTCTTGCTCTTTCAAGGGCATAGACAGTTTCAATAAGTCTTGCATAATGGTAGTATATGGAACCTTCTACTGGTTTTCCATTATTAATGGATTTAAATTTCTTGAATTCTTCATTGGCAAGAGGTGTGCTAATTTTGTCAGCTATGTTTAATCTTGCTAAAGGACCTACTCTATAAACTCCGTTAGGATATCCTAAGGGTTTATAATATGGGAATTTTAAATAGGTCCAATCTTCAACCCTTTCTCCAATATATCGCAAATAATATTGAGGCTTAAACTCTTTAAGTATATTTCCATCTTTATCCATAAATCTTATTTTTCCATCATAAAGCTCAAGAGAACCATCTTCTTTTACAAGTCCCATATAACCTGTGGGAAAGGAAGCAAATTCGTCGCAGAGTTCTTTATTCTTTTCTATGAAGTCTTCAGCTATTTTTATTCCCTCTTTAATGTATCCAATCATTTCATCAATTCCACTTAAAATTTCGTCTCTTGCAGAGGGAGATAAAGAAGAATTAACTCCTCCTGGAACTGCAAAGGTAGGATGTATTCTTCTTCCTGCTACAAGTTCAATAATTCTTTGTCCAAATTTTCTTAATTTTACTGCTTTTAGTGCAAGTTCTGGATTTTCCTGAATTAATCCTACCACATTTCTGATCTTTGGATCTGCATCCCAACCTAAAATAAGGTCTGGTCCTGCTAATTCAAAAAAGTGCATGGAATGGGACTGAATAATCTGTCCCATGTGAATGAGTTCTCTTAGAAGTTTAGCGGTTCTTGGGATTTCTACGCCTATGATCTCATCGGTGGCCTTTGCAGAGGCTAAGTGGTGACTTATAGGACATATACCGCAGATTCTTTCAGTAATAACAGGCATTTCTGAAAAGTGCCTTCCTTCTGAGAATTTTTCAAATCCTCTAAATTGATCTACATGGAAGAAAGCACTTTCTACTTTTCCGTCATCATTAAGATGAATAGTAACCCTTGCATGTCCTTCTATTCTTGTAACTGGACTTATAGTAATCTTCTTTTCCATATTTATCACCTCTTATTCATACTTAAGAAGTTCGCCTTCTAATTTGGGAATTCTTCCCTCAAGAACTTCCTTTAATACATAATATATGGCATCTGCTGAAGGGGGACATCCTGGAATATAGAGGTCAACTTTTATTACTTCATTTACCGCCTTTGTTTTAGGGAGATGTTTTCCTATCTCCTTTGAAGTTGGTATTTTACCATCTACGGTGCTTTCTGTGGTGATATAACCTCTTTCTAATAATTCTTCTTTTGAGAAGTAGTTTCTCATGGTAGGAATACCACCAAAGACTGCGCAATCTCCAAGGGCTACAATTATTTTGCATCTCTCCCTCATCATTTTTACTTCTTCTTCATGGTGATCTGTTGCTACTGCTCCTTCAATTATTCCAATATCAGTTTCCTCGTCAGGAATCTTTAAGTCCGTTATAGGAGTAGCGTTTATTTCAAGCCCTTTATTTATTAATTCCACTAATCTTTCGTCCATATCAAGAAAGGACATATGGCATCCTGAACACCCTTCACACCATATGGAGGCAACTTTTATCTTTCCCATAGTTTTTCACCTCGTTTTTTTAAGATACTTTTTCAGTTTTTCCTAATACATTGGAAAGGAAAGATTTTAAATCTAATACATCAAAATCTGGTCTTAAGACCTTTTCTTTCTTAAGTATCTTTCCTTCTAAGTTATAGAAGGTTCCTTCTCTCTCAAAGCCATTAGTTGTTCCTACTATAACATCTGCCCTTCTTAAAATTTCATCTTCATAAGGAGTAAAAACTACTACAAAGGAATTTTGTAATGGAAGATCTTTTATACCCTCTAAATTCTTTCCAAAGACAAAGACATTTTCTGCTTTTGCTTTTTCATGCTTAATTCCATATTTTTGAAGTCCAATAGAATTAGTCTCTTTTGGAAGATATAAGAATTTGGCATTGTTCAATGAATTGAGAGTTGATTTTTCTTCCTCATTAATATCTTTATAAATAATTATTACTTCTTTTTGCTTCTTTAATATATCTAATGCTAAATTGAGATCCTTTATATTGAATACATAATCAGCTATCTTAGCAAGGCTATTGAACTCCTTATCAATCACCATTAACTTTGCCTTTTTGCCTATCACATTTCTCTTTACAATGGATCCTACCGCTCCATATTCCCTGTTTAGGTCTGCATTTATGACCACGTAAAATTCTTTGTCATCAAGCTCAGATAGCTTAATATTTGTAGGTATAGGAGACTCATTAGGATAAAGAGAATATACTTTGTCTTTGAAGATTTCTTTTATCATTTCTATCTCTTCATTGAAAAGAGAGCCATCTACATAGGCAATTGCATTATCTAATTTGCTCTTGAAGATGTTTATTAGATTGTCTTCATGAAGTCTTCTATATCCAAATTCATCCTTCAATTTTATGCCCACGACTCTTTCTTTTGCATCATATAAAGAGAGATATCTTCCTGTTTTACAGAGAAGTCCGCGAGATACATCAGAGTTCCAATCTCCATATATTTTAACTATAAAATTAGCTCCTTTTTTCTTGTATATTTCCATTCCACATCCTACAGGGCACATATCGCAATTAGCATATATGATTTCTGACTGAACTTCCCTTCCAAGGTAAGATGATCTTTTGTCAATAATTGCTCCTGTAGGACATACTTGGGCGCATAATCCACAGGAGGTGCAGGATGAATTCCCAAGAGGTACATCCATATCTGCAATGATCATTGTATCTATTCCTCTTTCCATCTCTCCTAATACGAAATGTCCTGCTACTTCAGAGCAAGCTCTTACGCATCTTCTACAGAGTACGCAACGGTTGTGATCCATCATTATAAACTCATGAGAGTTATCTACAGGAAATCTTCTTTCGTACGTAGGAAATTCAAAGTGATCTAAGCCAAATTCGTAGCCTAAATCTTGTAGCTCACACTCTCCTGTAACTTCACAGTACATGCAGTAGTGGTTTCTTTCGCTAAAGAGTAGTTGAAGTACTAACTTTCTTGAGTTTATCACATTAGGAGTATCGGTCTTTATGTCCATATTAGGTTCTACAGGGGTGGTACAGGCGGTTTTTAAAACTCCTCTATCTTCTACTACACAGAGTCTGCAAGATCCTTGAGGCATAAGAGGTTCATAATGGCATAAGACAGGTACATGGATTCCCATATCTTTTAAAACCTGAAGGACTGTTTTACCAGGAGAGACTTCTACTTCATTCCCATTGACCTTAATCTTAATCTTCTCCATAGTCCACCCTCTCTCTTTTCAAGATTTTTGTATGAAATTAGAAACAATTTGATTAAGTTCCTTTTCTAAGGAGGGATTTATTAATTTTTCTATATTTCCATAGTTTTCTTCTATATTTTCGTAGAAAGAGATATGCCCTAAGTATTTAATGTTCAGTTCTTGACACTTTTCCTTCACAAAATTACCATCTTTTATCTTCATATTCTCCACAAGGCCCAATATGAGATAATTTCCTTCTTTTAGGAAATTTATAAGTTTTTCTACTGTTTCTAAGGCTATTTTTGTGGGATTGGTTATGATAAGAAACTGTAAGTTTTTTATAAATCTTATGAGGTCTAAAAGTACTTCTCCCATTCCAGGAGGCATATCAATGATTAAATAATCCAAATCCCTCCAACGAGTAATAGCAAATATCTCCAGGATGGTATCAGTAAGCTCTTTTCCTCGCATAATCAGAGGTTTATTTTGAGTAAAGTAGATTATGGACATAAAATCTATTCCATTTACATTCACAGGCTTTAAACCATATTCTTCTTCAGGATACTTATCTTCTGCATTTAATATGACATGGTTAGAAGGTCCATAAATATCTAAATCTAAGAGGCCTATTTTATAGCCTTTTTTGTTTAGGAATAAGGAAAGAAGTGAAGAGAAAGTACTTTTTCCAACTCCTCCCTTTCCACTTCCTATAGCAATAATGTTTTTTACACTCTCTAATCTTTTGTCTATAATTGAAAGTCTTGGATCATGTGTCATTTTATGTCCTCTATAAAGACCCCTCTCCCTTCTTTTATCTCAAAATCTGCACTTTTACACTTTGGACACTTCATATATACGTGAATAGTCTCTGGTATAAAGTGAATAGCTTCTTTTTCTTCATCAGTAAGTCCTTGAAAACTTTCCATATAACTCCATATATTTCCACAGTTATTGCAAACCAGTTTTGCAGGAAAAATCTCGTACTTTATCTCGGAATTTTCTAAAATAGTTCCTTTAGAAAGCTCCTTTATGGCATAATTAAATACTTCCATATCAATTTGTTGAACTTCACCTACTCTAAGGAATAAAAGTTTTATTTGGCTCAGATTTTTCTTTTGAGCCATATCTATTGCAGATTTTACTACTGCTTCAGCAAGAGCCCACTCGTGCATTTTTTAACAATTCCTTTTTTATTGATTTTATCTTAACTTTAAATAAATATCAAGAAATGAGATACCCCCTTGGGTATAAAATATTTGGTTTTAAAAAATTTACTTTTTTAAATAAAATTCTTTAAAAACTTCTATATGTTTTGGAGTTGTACCACAACATCCACCTATGAAGTTGATCTTTAATTTTATCATCTCATCAACAAAGGTTTTAAATTTTTCTGGGGATTCGGGGTAGAGAAGTTTTCCATTTTCCCACCGGGGTATACCTGCATTGGGTTGGATGAGCACAGGAAGGCGGGTGGATCTTCTTATTATAGGGGCAATCTTTAGCATGTCTTCGAACCCTTTTCCACAATTTGATCCTACAAAGTCTGCTCCATTTTCTTCTAACTTTTTAATAGAATATTCCACTTCATCTCCAAAAGGAGTTCTTCCTCCCTTTTCTGTCCATTCAAAGCTCATGGTTACTCCTACAGGAATGTCAAACTTTTTAGCCGATTTGAGGGCAATAAGAGCCTCATTTAATGAGATCATGGTTTCAATAAGTATTAGATCTACACCTGAATTTACTAAGATTTCTATCTGTTCTGTGAAAAACTCTTCTGCTTCTTCTTCCGAGATATCTCCGTAAGGCTCAATGAGTTCTCCCAAAGGTCCTACCGATCCTGCTATAAGAACCTTCCCTTCGGAGGCTTTTTGAGCTATTTCAACTCCCTTTTCATTTATCTCTTTAATTTTTTCTTCAAGACCTGCTCTTTGGAGGCGAACTCTATTTCCTCCAAAGGTATTAGTTTCTATTACCATAGACCCCGCTTTAATATAATCTTTATGCACTTCTTCTACAAGGGAGGGGTTTTCTAAGTTGAGTATTTCAGGGGGAGTTCCAGGAGGAAGTCCTCTTCTTTGGAGTTCTGTTCCCATGGCTCCGTCAAAAAATAGAAATTCTGGAAGTTTAATCTTTTTATTACTCATGGATTAAAGTATAGCATATTTCTTATTATTTGTTATAAAATATTTTTAATTTGAAATTTAGGGGGTCTAAATTATGGTTATTATAGAAAACTTAATAAAAGCTATATTTTCAGCTCTTTTGGGTTATCTTTTTGGTTCTTTTCTGCCTGGATATTTTTTGCCTTTGTGGTTTAAAAAAGTAGATATAAGAAAGCTTGGGGATGGAAATCCTGGGGTGTTGAATGTAAAAAGATCTATAGGAATTTTTCCTGCCATACTTACCGCCATATATGATGTTTCCAAAGGTTTTGTTTCTATGATTCTTTTAAAGTATCTTTTTAATTTTCCTAATTTTTTTGTCTATCTTGGAGGATTTTCTGCTGTTTTGGGGCATAAATTTCCTTTCTATTTAGGTTTTAGGGGTGGAAGAGGTTTTGCTACCTCTTTAAGTCTTTTTATCTTTTTGTTTTTTAAACTTTTAATTCAGAACTTTGCATCTTTTCAGATATTGCAGTTTTTTATCTTTCTTATCGTTTATTTTTTACTATTAAATACAGCCACCCATGGAGTAGGAGATGTGTTTACTATCACCGCTTTTCCTATAATAGCTCTTTTTATGTTAATTAATACCAAAAGTCTTTTAGATACCATATTTCTGGCAATTTTGGCTGGAGTTATCAGTTATGAGGCTGTTAAAAATCTTTTAAGAGATGGATTTAGGTTTTATACAGAAAAGCATACCTTTTGGAGAATTTTAGCAAGACCTTTTGCTCTTTTATTTATACCCATTTATGTTTTCTTTTCAAAATTTATTGTTCTGTTAGTAATAGGAGGTATTCTTGGAATTTTCTTTTTACTTGATATGTTAAGAATTCTGGTAAGAAGGATGGAAGATTTCTTCCAGCTTAGGGGAGTAAAAAATTTTAAGATTTTTAAAGAGAAGGAAGTTGGGAGGATATCTTCTATAACTAATTTTTTGCTGGGGATTTTTATAAGTTTTATTCTTTTTGAAAAAGAAATTGCTTTTGCTTCCTTAGGATTTACCTCTCTTGGGGATATGATGGCAAAATGGATTGGTATAAATTTTGGAAAGACAAAGATTTTTAAAAATTCTGAGAAAACCTTAGAAGGGTCTCTTGGTTTCTTTAGTATGGCTCTTGTAGTGTCTTTCTTTTTATGGTTTAAAGGAATGATCTCTCTTTATGTTTTATTAGTAGGGACAATTGTTGCCTTTATTGTAGAGGCAATTCCTAATCCCATTGATGATAACTTTAGTGTGCCTATAATATCAGGAGCTGTAATGGAATTTATAAAGAAATATTTTTAAAGAATCTTATCTTAATACTTTATATTTTATTTTCTTCTTTTTCTCATAGGGAAGGGAAGCATAATAAATCCATTGTAGAAGCTGTTTTACCCATCCATTTTTCTCAAATCTTCTTGTAGAAGAAAAAACTTTTTTTGTTTTGAAAAAGAAGTATTTTGCTCTTTTTCTGCAGGCTCTTATCATCATAGTGTCCTCGTCAAAGGTAAGGTTTTCATCAAACCTTAAATCTTTAAGAAGATCTCTTCTTATAATTTGAATAGATCTTGTGGTTTTAGTGACTCGGTTTGCAAAATTATAAAAGTGGTACCAACATCTTGCTAACTTGTAGTCGGGGTAGGGAAGAAGGGAAACCATTCCACACCCTAAATTTTTGTCCTCATTTTTTCTTAAGAACTCGCTTAAATCTTTTAAAAAGCTTTGTCCAAGATATGTGTCTGCGTCTAAAAATATTACCCATTCACTTTCTGAGGAGAGATTTTCAATACCTGTATTTTTTGCTTTTGAAACCCCAGCCTCTTTTATGGATATGATCTTAAACCATGGAGGGGCTAATTTTTTTATTACCTCAAGGGTGTTGTCTGTTGAACCATTCTCTACTATAATAACTTCTAACCTATCTTTTAGATATTCCATTTCCCTCAACGAGTTAATGGTTTTATCAATATATAGTTCTTCGTTATGGGCAGGTATTACTATGGAGAAAAATACTTCTTTCATAATAATGAAATTATAAATTAAGTGAAGATTGAATACAATAGGTGTTTTTTATTGTATAATTTTATGAAATGAGTGATATAATAAGCTATTTTCAAGTTTATGGTGAAAAGATATATAGGTATTTGAGGAAACTTCTTAGGGAGGAAGAAGCAGCGAAGGATATCCTTCAAGAGACTTTTTTAAGGGCTATGAAAACTAATATTGAGGAAAAAACTGCTAAAAACTATCTTTTTAGGATAGCTCACAATCTTGCTATAGATTACCTCGAAGAGAGGAATAGGTTTTTAGATTTGGATACAGAGGATAAGGATGAATATGATCCTGAAGAAATAATAGAGAAGAAAGATATATGGAAGCTTTTGTCTCCTCTAGAAAAAAGTATATTAATTCTTTATTATCAGGAAGGCTATTCTTATGAGGAGATAAGTGAGAAGCTAAATATCCCATTGAATACTTTAAAAAGTCATATTTATAGAGCTAAGAAAAAGATATATAATTATCTAAAGGAGGAAAAATGAATTGTAAAGAATTTAGGGAGAAAATGTTTTTACATGAAGAAATAGGTGAAGATTTCTTTCTTCATCTTGAAGAATGCAATGAATGCAGAAGGGAATTTGAGGATTTCTTAAGAATAGAAGAGAAGCTTAAGGAGAGAGTTTTTGAAGAAGAGAGTGGCAAGGAGTGGAGTAGGGTTTATAAGAGTGTTTATAATAGGCTGATGTATGAAAAAATAAAAAGAAGGGTTTTTATTTTTTTACTTGTATCTTTAGAAATTATTCTTCTTTCCTTAATTTTCTTTTTTGTATATAGGGTAGGAAGATTTTTTTTGCAGGATTTTTTGTTATTAAGTTTCATGCTGAATTCTCTTTTTCAAATACTCTTTCAAGTTAACTTTTATTTATTTCTTTTTACTTTACTTCTTTTTATTTATCAGAACGGATTGCATAGAAAGTATAAATAGGTGATTTTTTTGGAGAAAAGAGATATTAAAGAGCTTGAAAAAAAGATAAGAAGAATAGTTCAAAGGATGAATATAGAGGATATCGTAAGAAAGGCTATAGAGCATTATGATCCTCCTACCTTAAATGGAATTGTAGCCCTCGATTTAAATACAGGAGAGATTTTTAGTTATTCCTCTATAGAGGAACCAGCTTTTAGTAGGAGTATTGTGATTCTTTATAAGCTTTCTGTCTCGAGATTTCCTCTTGAGGAACTTTTTTCTGAAAGGGAATTGAATCTTGCTAAAATGATTCTTGGGGAGGCTTGGAACTTAAGTGCAAGAGATATAGCAAGGACTCTTGGAAAGGAGTTTAAAGAGGTAGAAGATAAGATTTTTAATACTATCATGAAAGAGGATGATCCTTCAGAAGAAATAATAGAAAATGTGCTTGAGTACGT
Source organism: Dictyoglomus turgidum DSM 6724 (assembly GCF_000021645.1). Taxonomy (NCBI): domain Bacteria; kingdom Pseudomonadati; phylum Dictyoglomota; class Dictyoglomia; order Dictyoglomales; family Dictyoglomaceae; genus Dictyoglomus; species Dictyoglomus turgidum. The sequence goes on along the minus strand of NC_011661.1, from coordinate 68,780 downwards.
AAGAAGAGTTATCTCTTAGTTTACACAGGGAGAGGTAAAACCTCTCCCTTTTAGCATTCTTCTTTTATAATGTTTTCAAACATTTCTTGATATTTTTTAAGTTTTTCCTCGGTATTTGCTTCAAATCTTAGGACAATCACAGGTTCAGTATTACTTGCCCTTGCAAGAGCCCATCCATCGTCAAATTCTAATCTTACACCATCTATGGTTATAACTTTTTGTACTTTATTAGCAGTATCCGGATATTTCTCCTTGAGTTTATCAAAGAAATTCTTAATAATTTCAAACTTCTTTTCCTCACTGCAATGAACTCTGATTTCTGGCGATGCATATACCTTGGGAAATTCTTTTAGAAAGTCTGAAAATACGAAATTTGGGTTTTCAAGTTTTTCCATAGCGTAGAGTTCTACAAGCCTCATAGTAGCATAAATAGCATCATCATATCCAAAGAATCTATCATTGAAGAATATATGACCACTCATCTCTCCTGCAAAAAGAGCATTTTCCTCTCTTAACTTCTTTTTGATTAAGGAGTGTCCTACAGGAGAAAGGACAGGAATTCCTCCTAATTTTTCTATACCATCAAAGAGAAATTTCGAACATTTTACCTCTCCTATAATTTTGGCTCCAGGATGCTCTTTTAATATTCCCTTAGCAAAGATATAAGCAAGCCTATCTCCATATACCACTTCTGCTTTTTCATCTATTATTCCAATTCTATCTGCATCTCCGTCATAAGCAACCCCAAAATCTGCCTTTTCTTTAATTACAGTCTCTCTTAAAGTTTTTAATGTCTCCATTATCGTCGGATCTGGATGATGATTAGGGAAGTTTCCATCGGGTTCTGAGAAAAGGTCTATTACATCTACTCCAAGTTTTCTTAAGACATCAGGAGCTACAAGACCTCCACATCCATTTCCAGAGTCTATTACAATCTTTATTGTCCCTTGGGGAAGTTTAGTTATGGCAGAGTTTTGAAATTCCTTTAAAAGAAATTCCTTGTAAGAGGAAATAATATCGTGAGTTTCGTAGGTGCCTTCTTTTAAGGAAGATTCATCTTTAAGGTTTAAAGCAATCTCATAGAGTTCTTGGATTAATGGTCCATAAATGGTCTCTTTTCCCACACAGATTTTCATGCCATTAAATTGAGGAGGATTATGGCTTCCTGTAATCATTATTCCTCCATCTACAGGAAGGGTAAAAAGGGAAAAATAGAGAAGAGGAGTTGGGCACAATCCTATGTCTATCACATTTATCCCTGAGCTTCTTAAACCTTCAATTAAGCCTTCAGAAAGTTCCTTTGAGGAAATCCTTGCATCTCTTCCTACCGATACTGTAAGAGTGTCTTTATTGGTTTTTTTTCTTATAAATATTGCATAAGCTTTTCCAATTATCCTTGCTACATCTTTATTCAAATTCTTGGGAACTTCTCCCCGGATATCATACATTCTAAATATGGTTCTATCTAAGGTGATCATACTTTGCTCCCTCCTTTTCTTCTATTTTAGTAAGAAAAATTATAACAGATTTTCTAATACTATTCTAACAAACATTTCTATTCCTATGGCCATGGCACTTTCGTCAAAGTCAAAATAGGGAGAATGGTGAGGATGGTTTAGTCCCTTTTCTTCATTACCTGATCCAAGCCAAAACATAGCTCCTGGTCTTTCCTCAAGAAAGTATGAAAAATCTTCTCCTCCCATAGATGGCTTATCTTCTATTACGTTTTCTTTTCCTACCACCTCTTCTGCTATCTTTTTTACAAATTCTGCTTCTTTTTCATCGTTTTTTCCTGGAGGATACCCAAATTGGTATTCTATTTCTGCTTTACCTCTAAAGGCTTCGGCAATATTTTTAGATATGGTTTCTATTCTTTTAGAGATGGTTTCTGCAAGATTTTTGTCGAAAGTTCTTACCGTTCCTTCTATTTCAGCATCTTCAGGAATAACATTAAAAGTATTTCCACTTTGTATTTTACATATGCTTAACACAAAGGGAGTATGGGGGTCAATTTCTCTTGATGGGATTTCTTGAAGAGCTTGGACAATATGGGTGGATATAATTATGGGATCAATGCATTTATCGGGTGTGGACCCATGTCCTCCCCTTCCCTTTACTTTAATAGTAAAGGCATCGGCTTGAGCACAGAAAAATCCCTTCCTTACGGCGATTTTTCCAACCTTCAGATGATTAGCGAGGTGTAAAGCATACACTTTATCCACATATGGATTTTCCAATATACCTTCCTTTATCATGGGTTCTGCACCACCTGGAGGGAGTTCTTCTGCTGGTTGAAAGGCAAATTTCACTATCCCTTTTATTTGATCTTTGTATTTCGCTAAAATTTTTGCCGTTCCGAGTAATATGGCGATATGTCCATCATGTCCGCATGCGTGCATGATGCCTTTATTTTTTGATTTGTAGGGTACATCGTTTAATTCCTCAAGAGGTAGGGCATCTATGTCTGCTCTGAGAAGTATGGTTTTCCCTTCCTCCTTTCCTCTTAATATCCCCAGCACACCTGTTTGGGCAATGTTTTTTCTTACCTCTAACTCTAAATTTTCAAGATAGGAGGCTATCAATTGGGAGGTTCGAAATTCTTGAAAACCTAATTCAGGATACATATGAATATCTCTTCTTATGTTTATAACTTCGGGCATAATTTTTTGAATATCTTCTTTTATGTTCACAATATTATCCTCCCTTCTTTCAAAGATTTAAGAAAGGCATCAACCACATCAGGATCATATAGAGTACCTTTGTTTTCTACAAGTTCTTTTATTGCCATATCTATGGGAAGGGCAGAGCGATAAGGTCTATGGGAGGTCATGGCTTCAAATACATCTGCTACCCCTATAATTTTTGCTTCCAAAAGTATTTCTTCTCCTTTTAGACCCTTGGGATAACCAGATCCGTTTATTCTTTCATGGTGCTGATATACAATGGGAGCAATATCGCTAATGATTTCAATTTTTCTTAGGAGATTATAGCCTATCTCAGGATGTATATTAATAAACCTTCTCTCTAAGGGATTTAAAGAAGAGGGTTTATTAAGTATCTCTGAAGGAATGCCAATTTTTCCAATATCGTGAAGTAGAGAACTTATGGCTAAAGCTCTTATTTTTTCCTGAGAAAGCCCCAATTCTTTCCCAATTATTACAGAAATTCTTGCTACTCTTTTCTGATGTCCAGAAGTGTAGGGATCTTTCATTTCCACAATGTCTGAGGCAAGTTTTACAATTTGATAAAAGGATCTTTTATATTTTTCTTCTGCTATTATTCTTTCTTCAAGTTCCTTTTTTAATTTTTCATAAAGTTTTGCATTTTCTAATGCTATTCCAAGAAGAGGAAGGAGTGGATATACTTTTTCAATATCTTCCTCCTTAAAGCCATATGGGGTATCAGAGTCAAAACTTATTAATCCTAAAATTTTATTTTCATAGATAATGGGAATCATAAGATGAGATTTAATCCATTGGGTTTCAGGGATAATTACCCAGTTGGGGTATTCATCGGTGTTTTCTACAAAGAGAGGTTTTTGAGTTTCCATAACGGTTTTCAACGTATAAAATTCCCTTTTATCCATTTTAAAGTTTCTCATAAAATCTTCTACTCCATATTTTTCATATCCTCTAAAAGAAAGATAATAAAGAGCATCATTCTCTAATAGAGCAATATTGGCTGAGGTATAAGGAATTATTTTTTCCAGCTTTTCTAATATGGCATCCAGCAAATCTTCTACATTTTTCTGCTCAATTAAAGATATAGTTAGTTCATTGAATAGATTTGAATAATTTTTGCCCTCTAAAAATTGGTTTACATCTTCGGTTATTATATGAATAAAAAGGTTATCTTTCTTATCCAAATTTTCAAGATTTTCAGAGGAAACAGTTATTTTGTTTTTCTCAATGAATATTTTTAAAGAGACTTTTTTTAGAAGATTTTGTATGTTAAATATAAAGTCTTCAACATTTTCAAAGTTTTTCTCTTCTTCTTTTATTTTTGAAATTATCTTTAAATATTCCAAAATTTTTTCTTCATTCATAAAATTTTATAATTTAAAAAGTACTTTTTAAATGATATCATTTTTAGTTAGCTAATACAAAAAAAGAAAGGATGATTTAGGCATCATGAGGTGTGAGATATTATCTGTGGGTACAGAACTCCTTTTAGGAGATATTTTGAATACTAATGCTCAATATTTATCAAGGAGACTTGCAGATCTTGGTATTCCTGTTTATTTTCATACTACTGTAGGAGATAATCCCGAGAGATTGAAAAAGGCTTTGGAAATTGCTTTTTCAAGAAGTGATATGGTAATTGCTACAGGAGGACTTGGACCTACGCAGGATGATTTGACAAAAGAAATTTCTGCGGAATTTTTTAATAAAAAGCTGGTACTTCATGAGGAATCTTTGAAGAGAATTAAAGAATTTTTTGAGAGAAGAGGGCTTAATTTGACAGAAGGAAATATTAAGCAGGCGTACATTATAGAAGGAAGTAGAGTAATTCCCAATGATTGGGGGACTGCTCCAGGAATAATATTGGAAGAGGGAGGTAAAATTTTAATCCTTCTTCCTGGTCCTCCTAAGGAAATGATTCCCATGTTTGAGACTTATGTGGTTCCTTATCTTTCAACTTTTTCTTCTGGAATTATATACTCCAAAGTTTTGAGAGTATGTGGTATTGGAGAAAGCTTTATGGAGGAAAAAGTAAAAGATTTGATTAAAAGTCAAACTAATCCTACCATTGCTCCTTATGCAAAAGAAGGAGAGGCAATTTTGAGGATAACTGCAAGAGCTAAGTCAAAAGAAGAGGCAGAAAAAATGATTGAGGGAGTAGTAAAGGAAATAAGGAAAAGGCTTGGAGATTATATATATGGAGAAGGAGAAACTTCTCTTGAGGAAGTAGTAGTTAATTTACTTTTGGAAAAAGGTCTTACTATTTCTGTAGCAGAATCTTGTACTGGGGGGCTTATTTCAGCAAGGCTTGTTAATGTTCCAGGAGTGTCAAAGGTTTTTAAGGGAAGTATTATAGCCTACGATAATGAGGTAAAAATTAAGGAACTAAATGTTCCTGAGGAAATCTTCAAGGAATATGGAGCTGTAAGTTCTCAGTGTGCTATGAAAATGGCAGAAGGTATAGCCAAAAAAATGGGGACAGATGTTGGACTTTCTGCTACAGGTATTGCGGGTCCCGAAGGTGGTACCTTGGAAAAACCTATTGGACTTGTCTATATAGGGCTTTACATAAGAGGAGAAATGTCATATAAAGAATTAAGACTTAGCGGTGATAGGAACAGGATTAGGTTATACACTACTATAAATGGATTAGACCTTTTAAGAAGGGGGCTTTTAAACTTATGAGCAAAACTGTGAGTAGTAATAGAAAGCTTGCCTTTAGGAAAATGCTTCCAAGAATATATAGGATTTTCTCTTTAATAAAAGAAAACAAGTATATTAGTTTAGATGAAATTACAAGAAAAATAAGCTATGAATTTGGAGAGACCAGCGTAAGAACCATAAAAAGAGATATAAAGACCTTGAGGGATGACTTCAAAATGCCTATTGCTTATAGTAAGGCTAATGGAGGTTATTATCTCTTTTCAAAAAGTGAATTTCCTTTTCCAAAGCTTACCGAAGGTGAAGTTTTGTCCCTTTTGATTACTGCCAATATGCTTCATCAATTTAAAGGTACAGATTTTGAGGAAGATTTTGAGAGGTTAAAAAATAAATTAGAATTGTTTTTGAGAGATAATAACGTGATTCCCTCAGATTCTATAGAAAGTGCTCTTTCTATTCCTTTTACTTTTATAAAACCGAAGGTAGATATAAGGGATAAATTTGTGAAGATATTGAAGGCAATTAGAGAGAGGAAGAGTATCATAATAGAATACCATTCTTTTTCCTCTGATAAAATTACAGAAAGAAAGGTAGATCCTTATCATCTTTATAATTTTGAGGGGGTTTGGTACTTCTGTGGATATTGTCATTTAAGAAAAGAAATAAGAGATTTTGCCCTTGATAGGATAAAAAACATAAGGGAGACCTATGAAGAGTTTAGAAAACCGAGAGATTTTAATGTTTATGAATATATAAAATCTGCCTTCAGGATAAATAAGGGAGAAGTAGAAAGAATAAGAATAAAATTTGATCCTTATCAAGCACGATGGATAAAAGAGAGGATTTGGCATGAGACTCAAAGTATAGAGGAACTTCCTGATGGAAGCATAATTTATGAAATTATGGCAAACAGAGAAGAGATAAAAAGATGGGTAATGGGATATGGAGCTCATGCAGAGGTTTTGGAACCGGAATCTTTAAGAAATGAGATTAAGAAGGAGATTAGAAGATTAGGTATGATATACGGAGTTTTTAAATAAGAGGGGGGGAGAAATTTCTCCCCCTCTTTCTTTTGTTTTTTATGCAATACTTCTTTTGAACTCATGTCTTGCGATGAAAAGCATTAATATGGCGAGGAAAAGTACATAAAGAAATCCTTTTATTAGGTCTCCTGTCTCCCAACCACTTATCACAAGAGTTCTTAATGGATTTACCACGTAGGTTATAGGATTCCATCTTGCAATGGTGGCAAGCCAATCGGGCATCACGTTTATTGGGAACATGGCACTACTTGTGAACATTAAAGGCATTGTAAGAAAGTTTATTACAGCTGTTAAAACTTCCATGGTTTTTATCCTTGATGCTATAGCAATGGAAAGTCCTGCCATGGTAAAGTTAAAGCATGCAGCAAGAAGAATTATGGCAATGATTCCTGGAATTCCTGTTGCAAATTCTACTCCAAAAAGAGATGCAATTATGACTACAATAAGAGATTGAAAAGCTCCCTGGATGGCAGTAGCAAGCATTTTCCCAAGAGGAATAGCTGTTCTTGAAATAGGTGCTGCGAGCATTTTATTTAAATATCCCCATCTTCTATCCCATACTACAGAGATTCCACCAAAAATGCCCCCAAAAAGGGAGGTCATAACTATGATTCCAGGGGTCATAAAGGAGAGATAACTGGCACCTCCAAAAGCCTGTCTTCCAAAAGGGTTGTCTGTAAGTTTTGCCATTACGTTTCCCATGAGGGCAAGCCAAATTAGGGGCTGAAATATAGATACCAATATTCTTACTTTTTGATCCATCCAATGTTTTAGTTCTCTCCACATTACTGAATAAGTGTCATACATCAACGTTCTCATTATCTCGTCCTCCTTACTAATCTTCTCATTCTCATAGCATCCTCTTTTGATCCCTCTTCATCTCTAAACTCTTTACCAGTATAAGCAAGGTAAACGTCATCTAAAGATGGCTTTTTCATGGTTATGGATGAGATATTAATATTAGATTCATAGGCAATAGAAAATATCATAGGAATAAGTTTTTCTGCATTAGATGCTACAATGGTATATCTTCCATCTTGAGATGTTATATTTTTGACAACCTCAAGAGTTTTTACCTTTTCAAGGAATTTGGAAATTTCTTCTAAGCTTTCATTGGAAATTTTTAAGGATATGAGATCTCCACCTATGGAATCTTTTAATCTTCTTGGAGTATCAAGAGCTTTTATCTCCCCCTTATCTATAATGGCAATACGATCACATAATGAATCAGCCTCTTCCATATAGTGAGTTGTTAAGAATATGGTCATCCCATTTTCTTTCCTTATCTTTTGAACATACTCCCATATGTCCTGCCTTGTTTGTACATCAAGCCCAAGGGTAGGTTCATCAAGGAATAAAATCTTAGGTCTGTGGATAAGACCCATAGCTATATCAAGTCTTTTTCTCATGCCTCCCGAATATGTTTCTGCTTTATCTTTTGCCCTTTCATAAAGCCTTAAAAGTTTTAACAGTTCTTCGGATCTCTGTTTAATTACTTCCTTAGGTAGATGGTAAAATCTGCCCTGTAGGTACATATTTTCCCAACCTGTGAGGGTGTCGTCTACGGTAAGGTCTTGAGAGACATATCCAATAACTCTTCTTACTTCGTTGGGTTGGTGAACTACGTCATATCCTAAAATTTTGGCTGTGCCCTTTGTAGGTTTTACAAGAGTGGTTAGCATCATTATGGTGGTACTTTTTCCTGCGCCATTGGGACCAAGAAAGCCAAAAATTTCTCCCTCTTCTACCTCAAAGGATATTCCTTTCACTGCCTCTATATTTCCAAAGGGCGAATAGTAAGTCTTTGCTAAGTCTTTAACCTCAATTACTTTCATTCTTTCTCTGCCTCCTTTATGTTAGATATAAATTTTTCAAGCTCTGAGAGTTCTTTTGTAAGCTCCGAGAATAGCTCAAGGAGAGAATCAGATTTTACAAGCATTAAGGCATTTTTAGGTCCTACACACATGACGATTAATTTGTCTCCTGGTTTTAAGTCTAAGTCTTCTCTGGCTTCTTGAGGAATTACGATTTGACCTCTCTCACTGAGGGTTGCCATTCCGTAAATTTTTCTATTCATTTGTCAATTTTACCTCCCTAATCATACTTTTCATACTGATATGATTAATCAAAAATTGATGAAAGTCAATAATTTTATGTTAAATTTTATTTAAAAAATATATTTTTACGTTAAAAAATTTTTTGTTATAATATTTACATACCGACTGGTTGGTATATAAGGAGGTTTTAAAGATGAAACTTGATACCAAAAGCAAACTAATTTTAAGTGGAGAGAAGCTTTTCTCTCAAAAAGGCTATGATGCCACCAGTATATCCGATATATGTGAAAGGGCTGGAGTAAGTAAAGGTGCTTTTTTTCATTATTTTCCTACTAAGGAGGCTTTTTTTCTTGAAATCTTGGATAGGTGGCTTTTTGATCTTTCGGTAAAGATTGATGGATATTTGGAGGATGAAGACAGAGTGTCTTCTGGGATAATAAGGATGTCAGAGATATTTAGGGAGATATTTAAGGAGTCTAAGGAAAAGTTTTTTCTTTTTTTAGAATTTTTAAGACAAGGGATAAAGGATAAAGAAATACTTGAGAAACTCAGAGAGTATTTCAAAAAATATAAAAGTTATTTTAGTTTTTTGATTGAAAAAGGTAAAAAAGAAGGAAGCTTGAAAGATGTAGATTCAAATATAATCTCTTGTATTTTAATTTCCTTCTCTATTGGAACTATTCTTCAACAGATTTTTGCTGAAGAAGAAGATTGGGAAAAAATTGCGAGAGAAGGTATTAGAATAATCATTTCTGAAATAGAAAAGGGAGGTTTTTAATATGAGGGTTTTAATTACAGGTGCTTTTGGTAATATAGGGCAAAGCGCTATTCATGAGTTGATTAATCAGGGAGACAGGGTAAGATGTTTTGATTTGAAGACAAAGAAAAATATAAGGATTTTTAAGAACTTAAAAAAATTATATGGGGATGGTATTGAAGTATTTTGGGGAGATATTACAAAAATTGAAGACATTAAAAAAGCTCTTGAAGGTCAGGATGTAATAGTTCATCTTGCTTTTATTATTCCAAAGCTTTCAGCAACAGGGCTTGAGTCGGAAACAGTGCCTGACATCGCTTATAAAATTAATGTTATAGGAACAAAAAATTTGATATCTGCTATGGAGGAAATGCCATCTCCTAAGAAGATTATTTTCACTTCTTCGGTACATGTTTTTGGCTTAACTCAACATTTAGATCCTCCAAGAAGGGTAGACGATCCTGTAAATCCTCCAGAACACTATTCCAGGCATAAAGTAGAGTGTGAGAATCTAATAAAAAACTCTAATTTAACTTGGGCTATATATAGGCTTGCAGCTTCTCTTCCTGTAAATTTAAAACTTGATAAGGGAATGTTTGATGTGCCTTTGAATAACAGAATGGAATATGTGCATACAAAAGATGTAGGATATGCCATTGCAAAGGGAGTAAGAAGCGAGAAAATATGGGGTAAGGTTCTTCTTATAGGTGGTGGTCCGAGATGTTGGTATTATTATAGGGAGATATTGGAGAAAGTTCTTGAAGGTATTGGAGTGGGGATGCTTCCTGAAGAGGCTTTTTCCAACATACCTTTTGCCACAGACTGGATGGATACTACAGAGAGCGAAAATTTACTTCATTATCAAAGGAGAACCATTGAAGACTACGTGGAGGATGTAAAGAAAGCTTTGGGATATAAGATATTTTTTATAAAACTCTTTAGACCTGTGGTTAGATATATTCTTCTTAAAAGATCTCCTTATTATAATCGTAGATACATACCTCTCAAGGTATTATGGGAAGGATATAGATGGTAAAAATTTAAGAAAAGATTAAAAAAGTTAAAAATAGATTAAAAATAAGGGGAGGTGATTTATTAATGATATAATACCTTTGGTGTGATAAATTTTTATAAATAAAGGGAGACTGATATATGAGTAGTTTTCCTTTAACTTACAAAGATGTGGGACTTCTCTTTGGCGGTTTAGGTCTTTTCCTCTATGGTATTCTCCAAATGAGCTCAGGATTTGAAAAAGCTGTTGGGTCTAAACTTCGTTCCATCTTCGAGAAATTAAATTCTTCTCCCTTTAGAGGTCTTTTAATTGGTACTCTTGTAACTGCAATAGTTCAAAGTAGTAGTGCAGTTACTGTTTTGACAGTAGCTTTTGTAAATGCAGGACTTTTGACATTAGAAGGTGCTCTTGGTATCATCTTTGGGGCAAACATAGGAACAACTATAACTGCTCAACTGGTTGCTTTTAAGTTAACTGATGTGGCACCTTATTTTCTTTTTTTAGGTTTTCTTTTATTTTTTGCCGGAAAAAGGAAGTATATCCGAAATATTGGTGAGGCTTTAATTGGTTTTGGTATGATATTTATGGGTATTTCTTTAATGGATTCTTCTTTACATGCCTTGAGAACTTGGGAACCTTTTCATAATGCGATAATCTCAATGGGAAAAAACCCTGTCTTAGGAATACTTGTAGGAGCAATTATAACTGCAATTATTCAAAGTAGTAGTGTTACTACGAGTATTGTGGTAGCTCTTGCAGCAAAGGGAGCAATTGATTTGACTTCTGCGGTCCCTGTGATATTAGGTGCTAATATTGGAACATGTGTTACCGCTCTTCTTGCCTCTATTGGTACAAGTATTTCTGCAAAAAGAGCTGCGCTTGCCCATTTATTTTTTAATGTCATTGGAGTAGTACTTATCTTTCCCTTTTTAGGAATTTTTGAAAGGTTTGTTTCTCTTACTTCTGCTGAGGTAGCAAGACAAGTTGCTAATGCTCATACTTTCTTTAATGTGCTCTGGGCATCTATATGGATCTTCTTTACCAAGCAATATGCAGAGCTTATAAAGAAAGTTCTCCCTGGAGAAGAAAGAATTTATAGAAGAGAGGCGTCCTTTCTTAAGCCTCAACTTTTAAATACCCCTTCTGCTGCTCTTGAGGCTGCTAAGAATGAGCTTATTAGGATGTGTGATATTGTGGATGAGATGTATAATCTTACTATGGATTCTTTGTTTCAGAATAATACTCAGCATTATAAAGATATATTGACTATTGAAGATATAACCGATGGTTTAAAGGCTTCGTTAATAAATTATCTTACCCAACTTTCTATTGACTCTTTGTCCGAGGGTGAAGCAAAAGAACTTAATGCCATATTAAGGGCTGTGGATGATGTGGAGAGGATTGCTGATCACCTTACCAATGTTATGGAAAAGGTTGAGGCTAAAAATTCCGAGAGAATTGAATTTACCGAATATGCTTGGAAAGATTTGGAGGAGCTGAGAAAGATTATTTATGATAACATCAGAGATTCTTTTGCAATGATAAAGGAGAGTACTGCAAATTATCTTGATGAAGTCCTTCAAAGGGAAGAAAGGATTGATTATAAAGTGAAAGAGTCAAAGGAATCTCACATAGAAAGAATGAAAAAGGGTATATGTAATCCTATAGCAGGAGTAATTTTTAGTGATCTTCTTATAGACCTTGAAAGAATAGGGGATCACTGTGTAAATATAGCTCAAGAGTTTTATGAGGTTAATAATTCAAAGAGGGAAAAAACTCTTTTAAGGTAGGGGTGTCACCCCTACCTTAATTTTTCTTCTAATTCTTCTTCATCTTTTGTAAAGATTTCAATGTCGTCTTCGCTTAAGATTTCGCCACTTTGGATTTCAATAATCTCTAAAGGGTTTTCTCCTGCGTTCTTTAACTGATGGGGTTTTCCTTTAGGCACAAAAATACTTTCTCCTTCGTATACATAATATTTACGATTCTCAATATCTGCTTCAGCAATACCCTTGAGCACTATCCAATGTTCTGTCCTTTTTTTATGGAGATGACAAGTTAGAGAAGCACCTTCTTTTATTATGAGTTTTCTTATTATATAATCTCCATTTTTTTCCAAAAGTTTATACATACCCCATGGTCTATAAACCTCAGTATGATAGATTATTTCATTCCTTCCTTCATTTTCGAGGATTTCAAGAAGTTTTTTGACTTCTTGTCCGCTCCCTCTCTTACTTATGAGTATGGCATCATCGGTTTCTACAATAATAGCATCCTCAATTCCAATAGTTCCTACAAGCCTTTTGTTGCTGAATACAAGGGAGTTTCTTGTATTTATTGCATATACATCTCCTAATAATACATTTCCATTAGGATCCTTTTCTTTCACTTCATAGAAAGAATCCCAAGAACCTAAATCGCTCCAGATAAGCTCCATGGGTATAACTGCAACTCTATCAGATTTTTCTGCAATGGCATAGTCTATGGATATGGATGGCATTTTATGGAAATTCTCAAGTACTTCTCTATAACTTCCTTTAGTTATCAAGGTATAAATTTCTTCTTGATATTTTTCAAACTCTTCCAACATTACTGAGATCTTGAAGGCAAAAATTCCTGCATTCCAGAAATAGTTTCCTTCTTTTAGGAATTTTTCTGCCAATTCTAAGGATGGCTTTTCTATGAATTTTTCAACTTTAAAGAAATCTCCCATATTTTCTCCTGCTTTAATGTATCCATATCCTGTCTCAGGTTTTGTAGGTTTTATTCCAAAAGTAGTAATAAATCCTGAGTTAACGGCAGAAAGGCTTTTATTAAGGTACTCTATGAATTTTTCTTGAGGTTCTATAAGATGATCAGAGGGAAAGATAAATACCTCTTCTTCAGGGTTTCCATTTATCTTCTCTAATATGTATTTTAAAGCAAGAGCTATAGCAGGAGCAGTGTTTTTCCCTACTGGCTCAAGGAGAGTGTTATGGCTCATACTTTTGTCAAATTTATCAGTTATGCTTTTTACAAAATAGAAATACTCTTTATTGGTTATGGTTAGAATGTCTTCTGGCTTAAAGAACTTTATGAGCCTTTCATAAGTATCTTCTAAGAGAGATTTATCCGGTAATAGTTTTATAAACTGTTTTGAAAATTTTTCTCTTGAAAGAGGCCAAAGTCTTGTTCCTTTTCCTCCCGCAAGTACTATGGCTTTCATTGTTTCACCCCCTTCTGTGAATTTTGTTTTGAGGAAACCATAATATATTATACAAGATAATAATAGGGAATTCTTATCTTATACTTTCCCCTAAATTTGTCCTCTTTTATCATTAGTGCGCTGTCAAGATCATGAAATTCAAAGACACCAAGGCCTGCTGAAAGGTGAACACTTTGATTTATTCCAAGGCTTGATTCTCCCATGCATCCTATCATAAGTTTTATGTTAGCTGTATTGGCCATTTCTACTATAGCTAAGGCATCGGATATACCGCATTTCATAAGTTTTATGTTTATATAGTCTACAGCTTCCATTTTTATAACTTCTAAAGCCTCATATTTATTCTTAATGCTCTCATCTCCAGCAATAGGGAAAGGAGAATTAAATCTCACATATTTTAACCCTTCCAAGTCATGAGCAGGTACTGGTTGTTCTAATAACTCTATATCAATACCTTTTTTGTAGAGTTCTTTAGTAAAAATTACTGCTTGTTTTGGGTTGTAAGCAGTATTAGCATCTACAATGTACTTTACTCCTTTTATTCTTTTTACCAGCTCTTCCATGGTTTCTATATCTTCACGTAAGTCCAATCCTATCTTTACCTTTATCACCTTAAAGCCCTCTTTAAAGATTTCTTCTGCTTCTCTAACTCTTTCTTCCACACTTCCTATGCTCACTGTTTTATCCGTTTCTATTTTTTCTTTTGCTCCCCCTAATATTTGGTATACTGGTAAGCTTAGTTCTTCACTTAAAGCATCAAGAATTGCATATTGTAAGGCTGTTTTTAGACTTGGAAAAGCAAAAAATTTATCTGTTATTTCAAATATTTTTCTAAAATTTTTAGTATCCTTTCCTTTTAAGAGTTCATTAACAAAACTTTCTAAAGGTATCAGAGATTCTATCCTCTCCCCAGTAACCCTAAAAGAAGGGGATGCTTCTCCTAAGCCTATATAACCTTCTTCGGTTTCTATTTTTACCTCCAAATTATGGGTATGGGAAGCAGTTCCAGGAGCTATGCGGAAAGGTTTTATATACTCATAGGTCTTTAACTCAAAGGAAATCCTTTTTATTTTAGCCATCTATATATCTCCATTCTCTCCCATCTCTTCTAATTAGTTCCTCAGCTTCCTTTGGACCCCAAGAACCTTGGGGATATATGGGAATATTGGGGTCGTCTTTCCAAAAATCTAAAATAGGTTGTACAATCTCCCAGGATTTCTCAATCTCGTCTTTTCTTATAAAAAGGCTTTGATCTCCCTCTATAATATCCATAAACAAAGTCTCATAAGCTTCTATATTAGGACCTGTCCACTCCATAGAGGTAGAAACAGGGCAAGAGAGCATACTTCCTCCTAAGGGTCTTAGTTGGAAGCTTAGGATAATCTTATTTTCAGGGGCGATTTTAAATCCTATTATGTCTTCTTGGGGCATACAATCAAGAATTTTAGAGAAAAGTCCTGGTATCTTCTTAAATACAATTATTATCGAGGTCTCTTTTCTTTTTAGTTTTTTTCCCGTTCTCAGGTAAAAAGGTACACCGTCCCATCTTAAGTTTTCTATAAAGAGTTTTACTGCTGCATAGGTTTCTGTATTTGATTGGGAGAGGTTTTCATCTATCAAATATCCTTCATATTGACCTCTTACAGCATACAAAGGTACATCTTCTCTTTTTATTTCTCTTATGCTTTTTAGTACTTTTATTTTTTCATCTCTTATCTCCTTTTCGTTAATACAACAAGGAGGTTCCATAGCTACAATTGACAATATCTGGATTAAATGATTTTGGATCATATCTCTGAGGGCACCCACTTTGTCGTAATATCCTAATCTTCCTTCTACTCCTATATCTTCTAAGGCTGAAATTTGAATATGATCAATAAAATTCCTATTCCATATTCCTTCAAAAATGATATTGGAAAATCTGAGACCAAAAATGTTTTGTACGGTCTCTTTTCCTAAGAAGTGATCAATTCTGTATACTTCCTCTTCTTTAAAGTAAATTTTTATAAGTTGATTGAGTTTTTGCGCTGAATAGAGGTTATAACCAAAGGGTTTCTCGATGACGATTTTTCTTTTATTAGGAAAGCTTTTTAAGAATTCTCCTAAGTTTTTGATAATGGTTTCAAAGGTGGTAGGAGGAGTGGCCAAGTAGAATATAAACTCTTCTTCTTTAAAGTTGGAGAGCATGTTTTTGAGATGGTTATATTCTTCCTCTTTTTCTAAATCAAACTTTACAAAATCAAACAAAGAAAAGAAAGAATCATCATGAGTTTTTATAGATTTTTCTAAAATTTTTAGGAATTCTTCTTTATCCACATTAGGTCTTCTTCCTGTAGAAATAATTTTTGTACAGTTTAGAAGTCTATATTTTTTATATAGACTGTAAATTACAGGATATAATTTATTTTGAGCTAAGTCTCCTAATCCACCAAAGATTACAATTATGAATTTATTGTTCATAGATGTTTTCTAATTTCATCTCCTTTCTTTGGATCTACTTTATAGGGTAGAAGAATCCATTCTTCATCATGGATATAAGATATACCTGGATTAAAAGTATATAATGGACTTAAGGTTTCTAACTCACAGAAATTTTCTGAAGTATAGACCTGTATAGCACAATTATCATCGGGATATATAGCTCCTTCTACAAAATTGAATTTTTTAATAAAGGTATAATTTTCTGTGGTTACTCCTACAAAACCCTCGTATCCTGTAGTTCCTACTTTTCCTGTCTCTCCCGATGGATAAATGAGAAAGAGATCATCTTCTGGAACAAATTGGGAACTCTTTACATTAGTTGTGGCTTCTCCTGCCCACTTCTGCCAATAAATTACTTTTTTAAGCTTCCATTCTCCTAAAGTTCCCCATGGAAAGAAGATAATTCCTTTTTTTGGAGGAATACAAGTCAAAGCCCATATAGCGCCCTGATATAATAGTTTTCCTTTATTTTCAAGGATATGCCTTACTACGAATCTTCCATTCCTTTCTAATATGGTTAAGTTTTTCTCTATTTCGGTTATGGGATCATAGGACACAAAACTAATTTTATCTTTATCCTCTATTACCCTACAAGGATTATTGTCCGGAGAATAAGTAAACTTGGTTTCAGGAGATATCCAGAATCTATGTCCTCCATAGATTTTCATTTCTCCTATGGATAACCTTTCTTCGGTATCATGGAATAATACATTTTCTCCATTTTTGAATCCAAAAAAGATTATTCTTGGCCCCACATCGGCGGTGATTACCATTTTAACATCATTTAGAGTAATTTCATAACAGAGCTCTCTTTTGCCAAAGGATATTTTTTTCCACTCCATTTTATTTATCCTCCTTTACACAAAAGTCTATATTAAGCTTGCTTGCTGTAGGACCCTTTTGGTTATGATACTTACTTCCAGCTTTTTTATAATAGGGAGTCTCTGCTGGGGAGGTTAATTTATAAAAAGATATCTGACATATTCTCATGCCAGGATAAAGGGCTACAGGAACCCTATTGATATTTGAAAGCTCTAAGGTGATTTGTCCACAAAAACCTGGATCTACATATCCCGCTGTAGCATGTACTATTATGCCAAGTCTTCCCAAGCTGGATCTTCCATCAACTCTCGCTACAAGATCATCAGGAAGTTTTACGGTTTCAATAGTGGTTCCCAAGACAAATTCTCCTGGCCTTAAGAAGAAGGGTTTACCCTCTTCTATTTCTATGATTTCCATGAGATCCTGGGGATTATCTTTTGTAGGATCAATATATGCTCTTCCTTCAACTTTAAAATGAAGAAAACTGTTTCCAAGCCTTAAATCTACTGAGGATGGCTGAATTTGTTTTTGGGGGTCATCTATGGGATGAATTACTAATTTTCTTTCCTCAAGGTATTTTTTAATGTCCTTATCGCTTAGTATCAATTTTTTACCTCCCTTCCAATTCTTTTCAATAATTATATCACTTTGATAAATTGTTTGGTCTTTTGCTCGTTTTTTTGCTAATATTTAAAAATATCTCTTGAAAATTTTACTATAAGTAAATATAATACGGTTATAAAAATTGGGAGGAAGGGATTATGAGAGAAGAAATTTTATTTTTGGCTTATAAACCGCTTCTTTTTAAGTATTTAAAGATGCTGTATATTCCTGAAATTGATTTTGAGGATTTTAAACAAGAGGGAGAAATAGCCCTTTTAGAGGTGCTAAGAAGATATGATTCTCAAAAGGGAAACCTTTCAGGATATGTGAAGAAGGCTCTCTATTATAGACTTTTGAGAATAAGGGAAAAATTAAAGGGAAAAGATCTTTACTTGGAAGGAAATAATGTCTCTTATGAGGCCTTTGAAGAGGAGATTATGATAAAATTCATAGATTTTTCAAAACTGTCTAAAAGAGAGAAACAAATAATTATTTTAATTTTCTATTCAAGACATAGTGAAAGGGAGGTTGCAAAGTATTTAGGAATATCAAGAAGTAGTGTTAAGATCTATAAGAAAAGGGCATTAAATAAGTTGAAAAATTGATGTAAAATATTTTTTAGAAATTAATGGAGGTTTGAAAAAATGGAATTTTATAGAGGAGTATTAGTAATTTTATTTATGGGGCTAATTCTTGAGATAATTGTTTTTATTCACTACCTTTCTAAATGGTTTTTCCCTTTTGAATTTTATCTTAATTTATTTGACTTTTTTATGACTGTTGGTGGAATTTATGCAGTTATTAGGCATATGATAAAGACCATAAGAAAGGGTTAAAGTACAATATGAAGACTTTTTTAAATGAAATAGTAGAAAGATTACAGCTTTTAAGAGAGAACATCAAAAAGGTTATTGTAGGAAAGGATGAGGTAATTGACTATGTAATTGTGGCTTTACTAAGCAGAGGCAATATTTTGCTTGAAGATGTTCCTGGTGTAGGTAAAACAGTCCTTGCAAAATCTCTTGCAGAGAGTATTGAACTTGATTTTAGAAGGATTCAATTTACTCCTGATACTATGCCGTCGGATGTACTTGGAGTGAATGTGTTTAATCCTAAGACCTTAGAGTTTGAGTTTAAACCAGGCCCTATTTTTACAAATATTCTTCTTGCTGATGAGATAAATAGAACGTCCCCCAGGACTCAAGCAGGTCTTCTTGAGGCAATGGATGAGGGCAAAGTGACCATAGATGGTACTACTTATGAACTTCCTAAGCCCTTTATGGTGATAGCCACACAAAATCCCAGAGAACATTTTGGAACCTATCCTTTGCCAGAGTCCCAATTGGATAGGTTCTTTATCTCCCTCTCCATGGGTTATCTTCCTATGGAGGAGGAAGTTAAAATGCTTGAAAATCAAAAGATGATTCATCCTCTGGAGAGAATTGAGCCTGTTTGGAAGAAAGAAGATTTAATTAAGGCTCAAGATTTAGTTAAGGAGATTTATATTGATAAGGATATTTTGAGATATATTGTAAATATTGTTAATATAACTCGGGATGATTCTTTGTTTTCCCTTGGGGCAGGGCCCAGAGCTTCCATATCTCTTATGAGAGGAGCTCAAGGGTATGCGCTCCTTTCTGGCAGAGATTATGTGATACCTGAGGATGTTATAAAAATGGCAGTACCTATATTGGTGCATAGGGTCATTCCTAAGGAAGGAAGTAATATGGGAAGATCTTTTAGAGAAGATATAATAAGAGATGTTTTAAAAAGAGTAAAAATACCAAAGGTAAGGTTGTGGTGACATACTTTAGTCTTACATCCATAGGATACTTATTAATTTTCTTTGATATTGTTCTTTACCTTATAGGTTTGAATGTTTCATCAACTCCTGTACTTTTAGTATCCACGTTTATCATGGGTCTTTACATGATAAATTTCTTTGAAATAATACTTCAGCCATTAAATCTTAGAGTAAAAGTTCAAATGCCTCTTCTTGTGAAAGAGAATGAATATGAGTTTATAAATATTTACTTTGAAAATAATTCTAAAATTCCTAAGGGACAGGTATTTATAAATCTTCAAGGGAAAACCCCTCTTGGGGGTTTAAGGGGAAAAGAGAAAAAAGAGATTTCCATATATTTTCACTTTAAAAAAAGGGGAATATTCTATTTAAAGACTTTAAATTTAAGATTTACTGGTACTTTGGGACTTCTTTATCTCAGTAAAAACTACAAGGTGGATGGGGTAACTTATATCTATCCTTCATTTTATCCCTTGTCTCAGGATATTTATCTTACAGATGGGGAGGGAAATAAAACCTCTTCTTCTTTTCTATCGGTGATAGGAGAAGAGTTTCATTCTCTTAGAGATTATCAACCTCAAGATCCTTTAAAGATTGTAGCTTGGAAGGCTTCAGCTAAAAAGGGAAAACTTTTATCAAAAAATTTTGAAAAGTTAAAAAAAGGGTCTCTAATGATTTTAATTGATAATTCTGTGGATAAAAAAGACTCTATAGCTGAGGAGGAGTTTGATCAACTTTTGAGATTTGTCCATTCCCTTCTTATTCCTTCTTTTTCTCTAAATATACCGCTTTCCATAAGAGACTTGAGGGGTGAAGAAGAATTTAATCCTAAGACTTCAGATGAACTAAAGAAGTACTTAGCTGAAATTCAGCTTATAGAGAGAAGAAATATAAGTTTTAAGAATTATGATTATGATATAATTTTTACTCTCAATTATAGGTTCTGGGACGAAAAGGTTAAAATAAACAAAATTATAGGTGTGGAATACCATAAGAAAGAGATTGTATTAAACAAAGGTTTTATCTTTAGTTTAGGAGACGATCCTCAGGAATTTCTTTCTCGATTTCTTGTTTTAAATCAAAGTTGAAAAGACGAGGAACTTTGCAGTAAAATCTTTAAGGTTATGGAAAGGAAAAGAATCAGACTTATAAAAAATGTAGTTGAAGATTCCATACTTTTGAGAGGGATAACCCTTTATCTTATTGTGGTTTCTCTTTTTTCAGTATGGTATTTTTTGAATCTTTCTTCTATCTATATCTCTAGTATAATTCTTTTAACTTTGATTGGTTTTGTATTTAGTTACTATAGAAGAAAAGAAAGAAATATCCTCTTAAAGATCTTAATGACCATAGGTATGATGTACTTTTTGAGGCAATTTTTTGTGGAATTAATTAAAAATCCTTTTGATCCTCGTATTCCCCTTGCTACTTTCTTGATTAATCTTAATACTATTCATAGTTTTGATCTTCCTACAAGACTTGATCTTGGCTTTTCCTTCTTTATAAGTATTATTCTTATGATTATTGCTGGAATATTTGCAAGGGAAGCAATTTTTATTGTGTTCTTTCTTTTCTTCCTTTTGGGGATGATTATATTCCTTATGTTAGTTAATGATTATAGAATTGTTCCAGGATATATTTTTTCCATTACTCTTTTCGTACTTTTCGTAGGCTTTTTAATTTTCCCTCTTCTTCCTAAGGATATAAGAATAGGCTTTAGGCAAGACATAATGTCTCAGCTAATAACGAGGCTTAC
This sequence comes from Dictyoglomus turgidum DSM 6724, assembly GCF_000021645.1. NCBI lineage: Bacteria > Pseudomonadati > Dictyoglomota > Dictyoglomia > Dictyoglomales > Dictyoglomaceae > Dictyoglomus > Dictyoglomus turgidum. Next base: position 47,898 of record NC_011661.1, on the reverse strand, counting down.
TAATTTTCAGGGAGAGTTAAAATCTCCCTATGCCGAAGCCAGCAACCTCTATAAACTTCCTGAAGGAAGGAAAATTCCACCCTTAAAATTTAATCCTGAAGAATACTATGGTTTTGCACCATTTCTTGATTTAAGGCAGAGGGGAGAACTTTCTTCCTCTATTATATTTAGAGTTTTAACACCTTGGGGTATTTATCACAGGGGAATTGCCTTTGATACCTATAATGGTTTTGGATGGTATCAAAGTAAAGAAGAAGTAAAAACCATAGATACCATAAGTCAACCCTTTCTTCTAAAAGAAAATACAAGGCAAGAAGAATACCTTCAAAGAGCCACTTATTTTATTGAAAGAGATTTTCAAAATAACATAATCTTCCTTCCTAAGGGTACAGAAAGGCTTTATTATCCCTCTCCAATTATCTTTAAGGATAGTGAGGACGGATATAGGTCTCCCTTCGAACTTCCTAAGGGACTTATATATACTGGTTTTTATCAAGAGCAATATTATTCTACTAAGGAATTATTGGAGACTAAAATTCCTCCTCAAAATCAGTTTTTAAATTATTTGCAATTACCTAATATTCCTAAAAGGGTAAAAGATCTTACCTTTGAAATAACAAAAGGATACCAAACTCCATGGGAAAAATTGATGGCAATTAAAAATTATCTTGAAGACAATTATGAATACTCCCTCGATATACCACCTCTCCCTGATAATGAGGATGCAGTGGACAATTTTCTTTTTGAAGTTAAAAAGGGATATTGTGAACAGTTTGCAACAGCCTTTGCGGTTATGGCAAGAATTATTGGAGTTCCCAGTAGACTTGTTACAGGATACGGTCCTGGAGATCTTAATCCTTGGACTGGAATGTATGAGGTAAAAGTGAAGAATGCCCATGCCTGGGTTGAAATATATCTTGAGCCTTTAGGCTGGATTACAATAGATCCTACTCCTTTTGCTTTGGGCTCAGAAGAAAGAGAAAGGAAAGAGTCGGCAAACTTTTTAGGGATAATCTTTAACTCCATTGGGATAATTGTACAAAATGTATTTGTTGGAGCTTATAAAGTTTTAAATAAGTATCAGTATATAGTTATTCCTGTTTTTGTTTTATTCTCCTTTTTACTGATGAGAAATTTTGTGAATTTTCTTAGACTTACAGAGGAGGATAGAATCTTTAGGAGGGTAATTAAAAGATTGAAAAGAAAAGGATTTATTAAAGAGGATGTTAGTCTATACAATATGCTGGAGCCTTTGGGGGATTTAGGAAGAAATTTTGCAGGCTTATATTATGCCTTGAAATTTGCGCCTTTAAATGAGGAAGAAAAAAGAAAATATAAAGAGAATTTCAAAGAGCAAGCTAAGAAATTACTTTCTTATAATCCTTCCACATCCCGTGAGAAGGTCAAGGATTAATTCTACTTGCTCATCCATTTCCTTCAAGTGTTTTTCATATTCTTTCCATCTTTCTACTATTTCTTCGTAATCCTCATCTTTTATTCTATCTCTTAACATTCTTAAATGATAAAGACATAAGTCTTTTACTTCTCCTTGGAAAGCATAGGTAATCTCCTTTTCAAGGGTACAAATAGGACACTCTTTATTATCTTCAAATTCCAAGAGTTCTAATATATTAGGGTTTACAGTAAAGGCTTCTTTCAAATGATTTTTGCAGAGATGGACTTTTTTACCTAAATTTTTTAATCTTTTTTCTTTTTCTTCTCTTATCTTTTCACAAATAGGACATTTCTTAATCTTCATTTTGGCTTCTTAAGTTCTAATATTCTTAGTTTCTTTAAGAAAAGTTCTGAATAATCTTTATCCCAGGAAAAAGATTCGTAAAAATATTCAGGATATTTTCTCTTTTTATGATATAAATAGGGCTCAATTCTTTTATAGGTATCTGGAGAAATAGTTTTTATCTTTTCTTTGTGGGGTTGACAAAAATCATAAGCTATTTCCTTCCATAGATTGAAAGTTTCCTGATTTTTTAAAACTTCAGAGAGGCTTTGAATATATAATTTTTCGTATTCCTCTTCCTTTTCACAAAATATGCAACTCTTCGTTTCTGGAATTTCTTTATTTTTAAGTGATGGAATAATACAATTTTTTATTATATCCTCATAGATAATGCTTATTCCTAAAAAATCTCTAAAGGTGAGAAGTTGTAAGTGATGGTTCTCACAGAATCCTCCTTTTTCTCTTATGCTCTTTCTTAATAAGACATCATTTACATTTTCATATAAAAAGTTTTCCATATAACTTCTTAAGGCTTTTTGTACTAAATAACAAAGAGGACATCCCTCCCAGTGAAAGGCTTCTTCCCAGTTTTTATGGATTAAACTTTTACCTTTCATTTTTTAAATATATTTCTTATTCCATTAATAAACTCTGGAACCTTCTCTTTCGGGAATCTGGGCCAGGTTATAAAAATAAGGAATAAAAGATAAGCAATTATCAAATATCCATAGCTTGGGTCATATTTTAAAGAGGTATAAATTATTAAAGCGTATGGTACAGCTTGGATTCCGTCTGTTACTGCTTTTTCTTTAAGATACCATATAAGAAAAACAGCAGTGATCACAAAAATTAAAGTAAATTTCCAGGAGATAAAGTTAGAGATTGTGAGGAAGTATAGAACACCAGCAGATACGGTCATGTCTGCATAGATGTCATGTTTTCCAATAAAATCTTCTGGCATTTTTGAAGTTCTTGCCAAGTATCCATCAAGTACATCGGTGATCCAAGCAAGGATAAGCCATAATATAGCATTTTTTAAACCTAATTTTCTTTGGATATTTCCAATAGAGGCTATAATAAAGCCTATGATGAACCTGGAGATAGTGAGGGTATTAGCTATGGTTTTTAATATAGGCATTAACCATCACCTCACTTTTTGTTTATTATAACATAAAACTCTAATTTCCCCTTTATGCCTTAAAAATAAGTAAATTACTAATTTCTTGACACTTTGATTTTTCTCTGCTATAATTTTTACAAAATTTTAAAGTATGGTTTCTTAATTAAATAGATTAATTTTATATATTATTTAACTTGAGGTAAATTTATTATGGCTAAAAAGCGTAAGTGGTGGAAAAGGAAGTTTTTTACCATAATGATAATTCCCCACGATGCTTCCAATGCAAAGTCTCGTAGGATCCATATAAGTTTAATATTGATTATAATCTTTGCTATTATAGGAATTATAAGTACTTCTCTAACTCTTTATAGAATTGCCAATAACAGATTTAATAAAGTGAAACATTTGGAGGTGTTAGAAGAAGTAACAGAACAGCAAAGGGCTCAGTTAAAAGAGATTGAAGTATTGAGGCAAAAGTTAAAGGAACTTGAGGAGATGGAGAAGAAAATTAAAAATTTATTAGGAATAAAAGGAATGATTCCTCCTCCCAAAGATATAAAGATGGTAAGTCTTGGAACCAATTCAATTCCTGATAATGAGACTTATGATATTCAAAGGAAAATCGTAGAAGTTAAAACCCTAATTGAGGAAAAACAAAAAGTACTCCTTCAGATAGAAAAAGAGATAGATAGGCGAAAGACCCTTCTTGCAGTAACTCCTTCTCGTTGGCCCACCTTTGGATTTATATCTTCGGGATTTGGTTGGAGATTTCATCCCATATTTAGAAGAATGGCATTTCATACAGGAATTGATATAGTTACTTTTTGGGGAGCTCCTGTTTATGCTACTGCTGATGGTATAGTGTCGTTTGTGGGATGGGAAAGTGGGTATGGAAAAGTGATAAAGATCAATCATGGGAGAGGCATCATTACATATTATGCTCATTTATCATCATATGCTGTGAGGGTTGGACAGTTTGTAAAGAAAGGACAATTTATTGGAAGAGTGGGAAGTACGGGAACCAGTATAGGTCCTCATCTTCACTATGAGGTGAGAAGGGGAGGGTCTCCTGTCAATCCTTCGGCATATTTGTCCGTAGACCTTATTAAGATTGGAAAATTATATTAAATTTAGGGAGGAGGAGTTATGTTGGGCAAAAGGGAAAAATCAGAAGTTATGGAGACTATTGTTGGATCTCAAACTGAAATGGAGGGAACGATTATCTCAAAGGCTTCGTTGAGGATTGATGGGAAGTTTAAAGGAGATATTGAGGCTAAAGATACTGTGATAGTGGGTAAGACAGGATATGTAGAAGGAAATATAAAGGCTAATAGGGTGGTTGTAATAGGAGAGATTGTAGGCAATGTTATTTGTAAAGAATCTATAGAGATTCTTTCTACGGGAAAGCTTAAGGGGGACTTAAAGCTGGGAGGGAAGATATCGGTGGAAGAGGGAGGAATTCTTTTGGGAACTACTGAGATTCTTGAGGAAGAAAAAATAAATGACATTTTTAAAATAGATTTGTCCTCATAAACTCTTTTAAATAAATTTTAACCTCATATATCTTGATATAATTTTACTCCTTTAATAGAATAAAAGAAAATTAGCTTTCAATGGAGAAAGGGGAGTTTCTTAATTTTAAGAGATTCCCCTTTTTGTTAAGGAGTTATAAAAATGTTGAAATCTTTTGATGAAAACTTGCCCCAAGTTGATAGGGAAGTTTATATTTCGGATAGGGCTGTCATCATAGGTAAGGTAACACTTAAGAGAGGGGTAAATATTTGGGATTTTGCAGTAATAAGGGGTGATTTGGACTCCATTTTTATTGATGAATATACTAATATTCAGGAGAATGTAGTGATTCATGTAGATGAAGGTAAACCAGTATATATAGGTAAGTATGTAACTATTGGGCATTCTGCAATTATTCATGGTTGTAAAATAGAAGATAATACTCTTATTGGAATGGGAGCAATTATTCTTGATGGTGCAGTCATAGGTAGGAACTCTATTATTGGTGCAGGAACCCTTATTCCTCAAGGTAAAGAGATTCCAGAAGGTTCTGTAGTTATTGGTGTTCCTGGAAAGATAGTAAGAAGTGTGAGGGAAGAAGAGATTTTACATATTAAAAGGAATGCGGAGTTATATTATCAGTTGAGTAAAAAGTATTGGAGGTGAAGTTCTTATGCCTAAGAATTATTTATTGATTCCAGGTCCCACTCCTGTACCCCAGGATGTACTTCTTGAGATGGCAAGGGAAATGGTAAATCATCGTGGAGCAGAATTTGCCAGCGTACTTAAAACTTCCACTGAACTTTTGAAAAAAGTATTTAAAACCCAAAATGATGTACTTATATTAACAGCCTCTGGAACGGGTGGAATGGAGGCTGCAGTGGCAAACTTTTTCTCTCAAGGAGATCCTGTTTTAGTAGGAATTTGTGGGGTTTTTGGTGAAAGATTTGCGAAGATATGTAAGACATATGGATTAAATATAAAGACCATTGAATGCGAACCTGGTAAGGGGGTAGAGCCTGAAGTTCTGGAAAAAACTTTAAAGGAAAATCCTGATATTAAAGGAGTATTTTTAACTCATAATGAGACTTCTACGGGGGTGACTAATGACTTAAAAGAGCTTGCTCCTATTGTAAAGCAAAATCCTGAGAGACTTCTTGTGGTGGATGCGGTAAGTTCTTTAGGTGCTATTGATCTGCCCACCGATGAATTAAAAATTGATATAGTAGTTACAGCTTCCCAAAAAGCTCTTGAGACTCCCCCTGGACTTGCTATGGTCTCGGTGAGTGAATTAGCATGGAAATATAATGAAAAGGCGAATCTTCCTCGCTTCTATTTTGATCTAAAGCAAGCAAAGAAATTCCTTGAAGAGGGAGCTACACCTTTTACTCCTGCAGTTTCCGTGGTTTTTGCCCTTAAGAAAGCCCTTGAAAATATCCTGACTAGAGGTTTAGAGGAAAACTTTAAGAGACATAAATTTTTGGGAAGAGCAGTGCGTGAAGCAATAAAAGCTCTTGGAGTTACAAGACTTCTTGCCGATGAGAGATGGGCATCGGATACAGTAACTCCTGTGGTTCCACCAGAAAATGTTAATCCTGATGAGCTGAGAAAATACATAAGAAATAAATTTGGAGTTGTTTTGGCTGGAGGTCAAGGAAGTCTCAAAGGAAAGATATTTAGAATTGGACATTTGGGTTATGTGGAGCCTACCGATATATTAGTGGCAATTTCAGCTATAGAAGTTGCTTTGGAAAATTTAGGATATAAAGGTCTAAAGGGTAAAGGGGTACAGGTAGCAGAGGAGGTTTTCGCTGAATATTATAAAAATTAGAAAGATTGGAGGGGGTTTAAAAAGTGGAAAAATATAAACTTCTTGTTTCAGATCCTATAGCAGAAGTTGGATTAAATAAACTAAAAGAATTCTTTGAGGTAAATTATAAACCAGGTCTTCCCAAGGATGAGCTTTTAAACATAATACAAGATTATGTGGCCCTTGTAGTGAGATCAGAAACAAAGGTAACTAAGGATGTGATTGAAAGGGCTAAGAATTTAAAGGTTATAGGAAGGGCAGGAGTTGGAGTTGATAATATAGATGTGGAGGAGGCTACCAGAAAGGGAATACTTGTAATAAATGCCCCTGAGGGAAATACTATAGCTGCATGTGAACATACTATTGGATTGATGCTTGCTATTTCAAGAAAAATTCCCCAAGCTTTTTCTCTTTTAAGGCAAGGCAAATGGGAGAGGAAAAGCTTTATAGGTAATGAGTTGTATGGAAAGACATTAGGACTTGTAGGACTCGGTAGAATAGGTTCAGAGGTTGCAAAAAGGGCTAAATCCTTTAAGATGAGAGTTATTGCTTATGATCCTTTTATCTCACCTGAAAAAGCAAAAGAGTTGGATGTGGAGTTATATAGTGATTTACCAGCTCTACTTAAGGAGGCAGACTACGTATCCCTACATCTTCCTTTGACTCAAGATACGAAGAATCTTATAGGGAAAAAGGAATTAGAAATGATGAAGCCTACCGCATATTTAATAAATTGTGCTCGTGGAGGATTGGTAGATGAAGATGCTTTATATGAAATATTGAAGGAAAAGAAAATTGCGGGTGCTGCCCTTGATGTCTTTAAAAACGAGCCTATAAATCCTGATAATCCGCTGTTAACTTTAGATAATGTGGTCTTGACTCCTCATCTTGGTGCATCAACTCAAGAGGCTCAAGAAAAAGTGGCTCTTATAGTTGCTGAGGAGATAATCAGATTTTTCAAAGGAGAGATGGTAAGTCATGCAGTTAACTTGCCTATACAAATATCTCCTGAAATAATGCCTTTTGCAAAATTGGGCGAAAAACTTGGAAAACTTTTAGCGCAGATAACCAATGCTAATCCTGAAGAATTAGAAATACAAATATGTGGAGATTTAGCCCAAAGAATTGAAACCTCTCTTGCCTCTGCAGTAGTAAAAGGCTTTTTGGAGCCTATATTAGGAGAAGAAGTGAATCTGATAAATGCCATGGCTATGGCAAAGGATAGGAGATTGCGAATAGTAGAGGTAAGAACTGAAGAGATTAATACTTATAGATCTTCAATTAGATTAAGGTTAAAGACTGAGAAAGGATTTATAGAAGTTTCAGGTACAGTAAGCAGAAATCAAGAAAGAATTTTAGCAATACAGGATTATCATCTTGATCTTGCTCTTTCTCAGTATATGCTTATTGCATTTCATATAGATAGACCAGGCATAATAGGGCAGGTAGGTACTGTACTCGGAAAAAATAATATAAACATCGCTGCAATGCAGGTTGGAAGGAAGGAAATTGGCAAAGATGCGGTCATGGTTCTTGTTATTGATAATCCTGTAGATGATAAAGTTCTTAGAGAACTTAAAAATATAGAGAATATCAAAGAAGTCTATTACGTATGTCTATAAACAAGCTTAGTAGAGGTTTAATACAGGTTTATACAGGAGACGGAAAAGGTAAAACTACCGCCGCCCTCGGACAGAGTATAAGGGCGGCGGGACATGGACTTAAAGTACTTTTTGTCCAGTTTATAAAAGGCAATAGTTTTACAGGAGAATTTCTTTTCTTAAAAAATTCACAGAATATCACTTTTTGGCAGTTTGGAAGAGATTGTGTTTATTCCTCAGGGATAAGGGAAAATATTGTTGAATGTAATAATTGTTATGAATGTTTTATTGGAAAAGAGGGCCCCTCTGAAATGGACATTAAAGTGGTGAGAGGAGGTTGGGAAAGGGTTAAAAGTGTAATTGAGGATTATGATTTGATAGTGCTTGATGAGATAAGTCTTGCTATTTTTTATAAGATCATATCTGCGGAAGAGATTATAGAATTTCTAAAAAATAAGCCAGAAAAGTTAGAAATTATACTTACAGGCAGGTATATGCCTGAGGCAATCATGGATTTAGCAGATCTTATTACTGAGATGAAAGAGGTTAGACATCCTTATAGTAAAGGAATTTCCGCAAGGTGGGGAATTGATTATTAAAATCTTAAAGTTCCTGTTAATTTGTATTTTAGTTTAATATTTTCAAGGGATGTATCACTATTTTCTATATTTTCTGAAAAAGCACTAATGCTTAAACTAAATCTGTTCAAATTTATTCCTAATCCAAAAGTGTAATTAGCTAAGTTTGTAATATCCCCCTTTGAGCCTATTCTTATTACCAATATATTTCCTAATTTTTGTTCAATTCCAAATCTTATTAGGCTCCAATCTTTAGTATTACTAAAGTTCTCCACATCTATAAGATCTAAGTAGATGTTTGTAGAATTATTAAAAAGGGAAAAACTAAGCCCTATGTTATATCTTAATGCTAAGGTAATTTTATAAACTTGATCAGATATTTTTTCTATGGTAAAGCCCTCTCCAACAATTCCTGTACGTAAGAAGTCTCCGATTTTTATCATCAGTCCAATATCACCTTTTATTAGATTCTCTTCTTCTAAATACATGGCACTGGTTCCTAAATATATATATGAAGTAAGGGGAAAAGCTATAGCACCTCTTATATTTTTTAATGAGTATTCCTTAGTATTCTTATCCAAAATTAAGTCTGCAGTTATAGAATAAATTGTAGTAGAGGGATAAAAGTAGGAAAGTTTTAGATTTGGGTTATCGGTTAAGTTGTCAAAGGTAAGAGAAAAATAGGAAAATTTCTTTAAGGATAACGTAGCGGGATTAAAAAAGTAGGTTTCTCCTTCGCTATCCAAGGTAACGAAAGTAAAACCCAAGGAAGAGGATTTTGCATCAAAATAAATACTTTCATCAACCTCTGTGGCAAAGGTTGAATTTAGAAGTAATAAAGTTATTAATAAAGCAAAAACTATAAGAATTTTCTTCATACTCAATTATAGTATAATATAATACTTTTAGTATGAAAATAGGTTTTTCGTTTTTATCACTAAAAACCCTCTCAGTAAAAAGGGCTATAAGTATTACTAAAAAACTTGGGGGTAATACTCTTGAACTTTTTGGAGATCTAGTTCTTTTCTATAGAGGAAAGTTTTGCGAAAAGCCAGAATCTATTAAAGAATTTGCAGTAAAAAATGATATTTTCCTTACCATGCACCTTCCCTATATTGATATAAATTTAGCATCCTTTAATGATGAAATATGGGAAAAAAGTATAGAGTCCATATTAAAAGCTATTGAATATGGGGAGAAGGCGGGGATTAAGAGAGCAGTGCTTCATCCTGGGGGTGTTCCTTTAAGCCACTTGGTCTTAATATTTCTTGCTCAAAGAAGATTAAGAAAAGCTTTAGAATTTATTCTTGAAAAGGCTGAAAAATATGATGTAGAGGTATGTATTGAAAATCCATATTTTGAAGAGAATGATATTTTTAGCAATGTGGACCAATTTTATAAGTTTATAAAAGGTTTTGGGGGAAAATTAAAAGTTTGTTTTGATTTTGGACATGCTCACATCTCCAAAAAAGGTATTGACTATAGTTTAAATTTGTTAAAGCCTTTTATAACCCATGTTCACATTCATGACAATCATGGAGAAAAGGACGAACATTTATCTCTTGGAAAAGGTAGTATTGATTTTAAAAAGTATTTAGATTTCTTAAGAAACTTTGATGGAACAATAATTTTAGAGATTAACTCCTTAAAAGATAAGAGAGAAGATTTAAAAAGAAGTGTAGAGATCATAAAGGGGGAAGTTTAAGCTTCCCCCTTTTTAATTATACTGTTCCGCTGGATCCAAGAACATTTCTTAACTTATGTTTTACTAACTTTTTAACTTCTTCTCTTGCTGGGCCAAGATATTTTCTTGGATCAAATTCCTCCGGATGGAGAGCAAAGACTTCTCTTATAGTGGCGGTTACTGCTAACCTTAAGTCGGTATCAATATTTACTTTGCATATACCCATTTTTGTAGCTTCTCTTATCATTTCTTCTGGTACCCCTTTTGCTCCCCCAAGTTTTGCGCCATATTGGTTGGCTTTTTCTACATATTCTGGAAGAACAGAAGATGCTCCATGGAGCACTAATGGGAAACCAGGAAGTCTTTTTGCAATCTCTCTTAATCTATCAAAGTCAAGCTTTGGTTCTCCTTTAAACTTATAGGCTCCGTGACTTGTACCAATAGCAATAGCAAGAGAATCTACTCCAGTTCTTTCTACAAACTCTACCGCTTTATCTGGATCAGTAAAGGATGCCTCTCTTTCAGATACCACTACATGTTCTTCTACTCCTACTAATCTTCCTAACTCTCCCTCAACAGCTACGCCACGGGGATGAGCATAGTCTACAACCTCTTTAGTTATTCTTACATTCTCCTCAAAGGGAAGATGAGAGCCATCAATCATTACCGAAGTAAAGCCTGCATCTATGACCTCTTTACAAAGTTCTACGCTATCTCCATGATCTAAGTGTACTACGATAGGAATATCTGGAGCATCTTGAACAGCTGCCTCAATCAGCTTCATGAGATAAATAAGTTTTGCATAGTTTCTTGCACCTTTTGAGATTTGAAGAATAAGGGGAGACCTTTCTTCTTTTGCCGCCTCAATTACTCCTTGAAGTATTTCCATATTGTTTACATTAAATGCGCCTATAGCATATTTACCATAGCATTTTTGGAATAACTCCTTTGGGTTTACTAAGGGCATTTCTTCAATACCTCCTTAAAAGGAATTTATTGTTTTTAGTATAGCATAAGTTTCATTAGCAAATTTTTAAAATATTTTTAAATTGACTTTTTTCCTGTATTCTTATAATATACCCTTTAGGGTATATTATAGAAAAGGAGGTGAAAATATGAGTAGCAACTTAAGGATTATTGTATACTCTACTCCAAGTTGTCCTTGGTGTAATGCAGCAAAAAGATATTTTAGGGAAAGGGGTATAAGATTTTACGATGTAGACGTATCTAAGGATAGAAAAGCAGCAGAAGAAATGGTGAGGAAGTCAGGGCAAATGGGAGTTCCTGTTATTGATATAAATGGGCATATTGTAATAGGTTTTGATAGGAATAAGATTGATCGTTTGTTAGGTTTAAGATAATTTAAATTGGGAGGTGAAAAGTTATGAAAAAAGTTTTGCCATTAGAGGATAGAGTTCTTGTTAAGATTGTTAAGGAGGAAGAAAAAACCCCATCGGGTATAATTCTCCCTGATGTAGCAAAGGAGAAACCTCAAATTGCAGAGGTAATAGAAGTGGGTGATGATGAGACTATTAAAGTAAAAAAGGGTGATAAGATAATTTTTGCAAAATATTCTGGAACAGAGATAAAAATAGATGGAGAAGACTATTTAATTCTAAGTAAGGCAGATATTTTAGCAAAAATAGAGGAGTAAGGGGAAAGTTGCCCCTTGCTCCTCTATTTGTTAAATCTTTAATTTATTTTTCTAAAACAACTTTTATGACGTGGGACAAAACTTCTTTATCATTAAGATAAACTTTTACTATATAATCTCCTTCTTCTTCAAATTTTAATTTTTCCACATTATCTGTTACTGTAACTATGGAGCCTATGTTGGTTTCAAACTCTTGAGGCTCTGAGGAGTATATTAATTTGCCACTTGGAGAAAGGATCTCAAATCTTTGAGTAAAATTACCCTCACCTGATAAAAATCCGTTGGCGATGATAAAAGTATCCTCAAAAGGAAGTTCAGAAGTAGTGTAGTACTCAAAAACTCCAGAAAGAGAGGTTAGCCCATGATCATTTTCATAAACTTCTATACAAGGTAGTGAAAAAATAGGAATAGGATTTGCATCAAAATCCTCAGGATTTAAATCTTCCTCTCCTTTTAAGATGAAAACTGGTATTTCTTTTATAACCTTTCCGTTCGCCCTTGCTTGTATCCAGTAAACACCAGAATCTTCAAAAGCTACATCTTTTAGATATCCAAAGGAATATATTACTTCATTGTTATTTTTAAGTTCAAAATTGTCTTCAGTAGATGCCAAAACTTTGTCTTTTGTGGGTGTTACTATACTTATTTCAATATGATGTTTTCCATATCCCATCCATCTTGAATATACAGGGAAAGTGTCAGTGGCAGGAAGATCCTCAAAGTGTATTATGCTAAATAATCCGTCAATAGTAGTTAATCCATACTCATCTTCCCCAATGTTTTCTGCTATTGCTATTCCTATTAGTTTGAGTTCTGAACTTTTGGCATAAGAAAGGCTAAGTATTACAATTAGAGAAATTAGGAGAATTAAGAGTTTTTTCATAATTTTCAACTCCTTTCTTTAAATTAATGATAACTTATTATAAAATTAAAATCAAATATTCACAAACGCAATTTGGAGGGCTTCAAAAATGATAAATATTGAGTTTAGAGGTGCCATAAGAACAGAAATAGAAAAACCAAAGTCTCTGATAGAAGTATTAAATGCCTATTCTGAAATTGTGGATAAACTTTTAAATCCCGGGGAAATTCCTGTGGCAGTAAAAGTAGATGGGAATATTGAAACTTTAAATTATATAGTGGAGGACGATACAAAACTTGATATTATTGGAAGTAGGTCTAATATTGGAAGGAGAATATTGGAAAGGAGTTATATATTTCTTCTTAACTTTGCTGTTTCTCTTGTGATGCCAGATCAGAGAGTTTTAGTAGAGCACTCCTATCACAAAAGTCTATATGGTAGATTTAGAAATTATGCACCAAAGGCGGAAGATATAGAGAGAATAAAGGAAAGAATGATGGAAATTGTGGAGCAGAATATACCTATACAGAAGAAGTTGGTAAGTAAAGAGGAAGCATTAAAGATATTTGAAGAAAGAAATGAAGAGGATAAAATTAGATTAATTAAATACATACCTTTTAAGGAGATTCCTCTCTATTATATTGATGATCACTATGAATATTCCTTTTTGCCTCTTGTTCCCTCAACCTCCTTTTTAAAAACCTTTGACTTAAAACTTTATCAACCAGGTTTTATATTAATCCTTCCTGATGATAAAGATATTCAGAAATTAAGTGAGTTTAGAGAGATAGTAAAACTCTTTCAAGCCTTTTATGAATATAAAAACTGGCTTGAGATCTTAGGACTCGTAGATGTATCTTCTCTTAATGAGGCTATTGAAAAGGGTGAAATCTCTGAGGTGATAAAGGTTGCAGAGGCTCTTCACGAAAAGAAAATAGCTCAAATAGCTGACGAAATCTGTTCAAAACTTCCTGATTTGAAGCTTGTATTGATTGCTGGTCCATCCTCTGCAGGTAAGACTACTTTTAGTAAGAGACTTCAGATTCAGCTTAAAGTAAATGGTTTAAAGCCTATTGTTATTGAGATGGATGACTACTTCTTACCTCCTGAGCGTATTTCCAGAGATGAGTTTGGGAATTATGACTTTGATAATCCTAATGCTGTAGATATTGCTCTTTTAAATGAACATTTAAATACTATTATGAATGGCGGAGAAGTGGAGCTTCCTAAGTATAACTTTCAAAAAAAGAGAAGAGAAAAGTCAGGAAGGTTTGTAAAACTTGAAGATAGGAGTATTATTGTTATGGAAGGGATTCATGCATTAAATCCTGATATGACTAATCTGGTTCCTGGATATATGAAATATCATGTTTTTGTGAGTGCGCTAACTCATTTAAATATAGATAATCAAAATAGGGTCCCTACCACTGATTCAAGATTAATAAGGAGAATGGTAAGAGATAGCATTTTTAGAGGCTATGGGGTTATAGATTCTATAAGGCAATGGCCCTCGGTGAGAAGGGCAGAGGATCTTTATATATTTCCAACCCAAGAGAGGGCAGATGTTATGTTTAATTCCGCTTTAGTTTACGAGTTTCCTATTCTTAAGACCTTTGCGGAACCAATGCTGAAAGCAATTCCCCCATATTATCCTGAATATCCTGAAGCAAAAAGGATTCTTGATATTCTTTCCCACTTTTTACCTTTGTCTCCCACTGAGGTTCCTATGACTTCCATACTGAGGGAATTTATAGGAGGAAGTTCTTTTACTTATTAATATCTATATTCGTCGAAAAGTTCTGTAGAAATATATCTTTCTCCCGTATCTGGAAGAATTACAACAACAGTTTTTCCTTTGTTTTCTTCCCTTTTTGCTACTTTTAAAGCTGCAAAGCATGCTGCTCCTGAGGATATTCCACAAAGTATTCCTTCTTCTTTCATAAGTTTTTTAGCGGTATTCATTGCATCCTCTTCACTAACTGTAACTATCTCATCAATGATACTAGTATTTAGAACTTTTGGAATGAATCCAGCTCCAATTCCTTGAATTTTGTGGGGAGATGGAGTTTTTCCTGAGAGGACTGCAGATTTTTCAGGCTCCACTGCAACAATTTTTATTTCTTTTTTTCTTTGTTTTAAAACTTCCCCTATTCCTGTTATAGTTCCTCCAGTACCTACTCCACACACCACAATGTCTACTTTTCCTTCGGTATCTTGCCATATTTCTTCTGCCGTAGTTTTTTTATGAATTAGAGGGTTGGCGGAATTTTCAAATTGCATAGGTACAAAATACTTATCTGGGTCTAAACTAATTATTTCTTCAACTTTTTTTATTGCTCCTTTCATGCCTTCTTCTTTTGGGGTAAGTATGAGCTCTGCACCAAAGGCGCGAAGAAGGGCTCTCCTTTCCATGCTCATGCTTTCTGGCATTACTAAAATTACTTTGTATCCTTTTATAGCACCTATCATGGCAAGCCCTATACCTGTATTTCCTGAGGTGGGTTCAATTATTATCTTATCTTTATTTAATTTTCCCATCTTTTCTGCTTCTTCAATCATAGAGAGAGCAATTCTATCTTTCACACTTCCTCCTGGGTTAAAAGATTCAAGTTTTGCTAATACTTCTGCAAAACAGCCTTCCGTAATTTTGTTTAACTTTACAAGAGGAGTATTTCCTATAAGTTCTATCACACTGTTTGCTACTCTCATTTCTATCCTCCCATTTTATACCTTTTAGGTAGAGGATAATAGGTAATAAGTTTTTTGTCAACCCTCCTTCGTTCAAGAGTATATTAATATGCATAAAGTTTTCCATAAGGTCTCTTATTATATGGGATAACTTTTACAAAAGGTTTTTCCATTATAAAGTCAAAATCTACTTCGAAATATTCAGAAAATTTTTTAACATGTTCTTCTATGAATTTTTTGTCCTCCTCTTCTATTTCTACTATTTTCCCTTCTTTTCCTAACTTGTATTCAGGAATTATTCCCCTAAAATAAATTAGTCCTCCATGAATTCCTGTGCTACAAAAATATCCGCAAAGATTTTCTTCCTTTTCTGTATTTAGTCCTAATACAATAACCCTTCCACCTGCCATATATTCTCCTAAGAAATCTCCAGCAGTTCCTCCAATAACAATCACAGGAATTTTATCCTTGTATTCCTTCATATGGATTCCTACCCTATATCCTACATCTCCCTTTACAAATATCTTCCCCCCTCTCATTCCATAACCCATAATATCCCCAGCAGATCCGTAGATTACTATCTCTCCATCATTCATAGTATTTCCAACACCATCTTGGCTATTTCCGTATACTTTTATTTTAAGTCCATTCATAAAAACTCCTAAATCATTTCCGGGAGTTCCATATATCTCTATTTCTCTTTCTGGGAAAGTAAGTCCTGCCCCAATATATCTTTGTCCATTTATATTAATGAGTTTTATTTTTCTATATCCCTCTTTTAACTTCTCTTCTATCTTTTCATTGAGATCTTTATAGTGTAAGCCCTTCCCATTTATAGTTATGGCATCTTCTATTATTTTCATTTCTATACCCTCCATATTTTCTCCCTCCTCATTTCCTTTGGGAAATCTAAAAATCCAAAATTATCCCAAAGGAGTCTTTCTTTAAATTCTGAAACATCTACTTTATTTTTCATTAGGTCTACGATCATTCCTGTTCTATCAAAGGAGTTTATAAACATAAATCCTAAAATTCTTCCGTCTCTTAAATATACCTTCCTATATACTTTTCTATTTCTCTCCAACCTTTAAGGATCATCACAATGACGACATTGCAGTGCAAAGGTTATATAAAATCCCTCTTTTTCTTCTACAATAACCCTGGGAGAAGGTCTGTCTTTCTTTTTAAAAGCCTTAATTAGATCCCGAGTCCCGGAATGGGCAAGGACACAGTATATTTCACATAGATGACACCCAATACATACTTCTTCTTTAGGATATATTCTTTTCTTAGTTTTACTTATCATTTACATACCCTCCCCGGCATGTTTTACTCCTAGAATAGAAAGCTCTTTTTCAGTTAAACCCACTCCTCTGAGCATTAATCTGTTGCCTCTTAAACTTTCTATAGCATTAATTCCCATACCTCCCAACATCTCCTTTATCTCATGAGCCCATGCTTTTAAAAGATTTGCTGCTCTTCTTGCTCCTATTTCTGGATTTAGTCTCTTTACTAAATTGGAGTCTTGGGTGGCAATACCCCAATTACATTTTCCTGTATGGCAGTTTTGACAAAGATGACAACCTAAGGAAATAAGAGCTGCTGTGGCTATGTATAACGCATCAGCTCCTAAGGCTATAGCCTTAATTACATCAGCGCTATTTCTTATAGAACCTGCTGCTATAATGGATACTTGATTCCTTATTCCCTCTTCCCTTAAGCGGGAATCTACCGAGGCTAAGGCGAGTTCTATGGGAATGCCTACATTGTCTCGGATTCTTGTAGGAGCTGCACCGGTTCCTCCTCTAAAACCATCTATTACTATAAAGTCTGCTCCTGCTCTTACGATTCCAGAAGCTATTGCTGCCACGTTGTGTACTGCAGCAATCTTTACTCCTACAGGTTTTTCATAATTTACTGCTTCTTTTAAGGCAAAGATAAGTTGTCTTAAATCTTCAATGGAATAGATATCATGATGAGGTGCAGGAGACAATGCGTCAGTTCCAACAGGTATCATCCTGGTGGCAGATACCTCTTCACCTACTTTTCCCCGGGTAGGTGTCCTCCTATTCCAGGTTTTGCTCCTTGTCCGATTTTTATTTCAATAGCGGCTCCTGCATATAGATAGTCAATATCCATCCCAAATCTTCCTGATGCACATTGAACTATAGCTCTATGTTTATAAGGATAAAGTTTTTTATGAAGACCACCCTCTCCAGTGTTCCAATAAGTTCCTACCTCTACCGCTGCTCTTGCTAAGGATTCACAAGCATTTAGACTAATTGATCCAAAGGACATGGCAGAAAACATAACAGGAACTTCAAGTTCTAATTGGGGAGGCATTTTAGTTAATAATCTTCCATTCTCATCAAATTCTAATTTTTCGGGTTTCCTCCCAATAAAGGTCTTCATTTCCATAGGCTCTCTTAAAGGATCGATAGAGGGATTTGTTACTTGGCTTGCATTTATTAAAAGTCTGTCCCAATATATGGGGTATGGTTTATCGTTTCCCATTCCAGTAAGAAGAATTCCGCCTGTTTCTGCCTGTTTATATATATCCTTTATAGCTCTTGTAGTCCATTGATAGTTTTCCCTAAACTCCAATGGATTCTTCATTATGGTTAATGCTTTTGTAGGACATAAGGCTACGCATCTATGACAACCTACGCATTTGGAATTATCCGAGATTATTCTATCTTCTTCCTCATCGTATTCATGAACTCCATTGGCGCATTGTCTTACTCAAACTTTACATCTTATACATTTAGTTTCATCCCTTATAACAATAAAATCAGCTTCGTACAAACTCTTCATACTAAAACCTCCACTTCCTCAAGAAGTCCTATTACTGGTTCTCCTCCTTTAGGCATCCAGACTCTATCAGGATTTTGACATATTTCTTTTACGGCAGCCTCTTCAGAGGCTACATACAAAGTTTCTCCCTTTTCTGCTGCTACTAAGGGTCTTAACTTAATACGATCATTAAGGGCAACTATTCCATTGGAAAATCCCACAATAATGGCAAAAGGGCCATTAAGGAGACAGCTTTGATATACAGCTCTTAAAGCTTTTAATTTATTTTTCTCTTCCTCTTCCATTCCTTCAATAACACTATAAAAGGGAGCGGAAAGAATCTTTGCAGTGATATCCCAGGATAATTTGTGTTTTCTTACTAAAAGATCTACTATATATGTGATAACCTCTGTATCAGTCTTTAAGGTACATTTGTATCCAAACATCTCTATATATCTTACATTTGCTCCGTAGGAAGAAATTTCTCCATTATGAACCACACTCCAGTCTAAAAGAGCAAAAGGATGAGCTCCGCCCCACCATCCAGGGGTATTTGTAGGAAAACGAGTATGAGCAGTCCAGATATATCCTTTATATTCTTCTAACCTGTAAAATTCTCCTATCTCTTCAGGATATCCTACTCCTTTAAATACTCCCATGTTTTTTCCGCTTGAAAAAACATATGCTCCGTCAATTTTGCTATTTATCTCCATAACCTTTTCTGCAACGAAATCCTCTTCTGAAATTTCCTCTTCTTCTAAATACTCTTCTTTTGGTTTCAAAAAATATCTATAGGTAAGGGGAGGATTTTTAATAGTTTTTACTTTCCTTGTAGGGATTTTTTCTTCTCGAACCACATCGAAATATTTGTATAGGAATTCTGAGGTTTCCTCTTTTGCCTTTATGTTTTCATAGAAAAGATGAAAAGCATAATAGTCCTTTCTATCGGGATATATTCCATAGCCTGCAAAACCTGCTCCTAAGCCATTTCCCCTTTCTCTCATAACGGTCATGGCACTAATAATATGATCTCCTGAGGAGGTTTTCCACTTTCTATTAATATAGCCTATTAAACCACAAGCAGATGGAATTCTTATTTCACCTTCTCTAAGCATGAGATTTCCTCCTTTCTTTTGTTTCCCTCAAACCCCGTTGTTTTAAGAGTGTGGTAGAAAATTATATTTTACATATGTAAATTTGTCAATTATTAATTTTTAAAAAGGCTTACGGTAATATATTTCCGATATTTATTTAAATTGACTTTATCTATAAAAAACCATTTTAAAGAGTTATGATATAATTTTTCTAAAAAAATTAAGGAGGTTTACTTTTGGAAAGGTTTAACAAGAACAGATTTATAGCTTTTATTGATCCTGCTCTTTTTATAAACGGTATGATTTTTTTGAATATAAATACTGTAATACCTTATTTTCTCTTATCCCTTTCTGCTTCAAGTTTTCATATAAGTTTTGCTAATTTTCTTGTCACCTTAGGGAGTTTTTTGCCTTCTCTTTTTGTGGCAAGATTTGTTCAAAAATTAAGAGTAAAAACTAAAGTTTTTGCAAAACTTCTTTTTATCCAAAGACTTTCTTTTCTTCTTTTCTCTTTCTTTTTGCCCTTTTTAATTAAAAGCCTTGGAAATACTTTTACTATATACATGTTTTTACTTTTCTATGGAATTTTTAATATGTTTGTAGGAACCTACGGACCCTTTTATTTCAGCATCATTAATAAGATACTTCCTTATGGGGAAAGGGGAAAAATTATAGGAAGAGGTAGTGCAGTAGGCAACTTAGTGGCTATTCTTACAACTTATCTATTGAACTTTTATTTAAATAGATTTTCTTTTCCCTATAATTTTGTACTTATCTTTTTCACAGGAATGATAATCCTCTTTATTGATGCAGTACTTTTTTATATTATTGATGAACCAGAAGAAGAAACTCAGGAAGAAGCTCTTCCTTTAGGTGTCTTTCTCTTAAGAGCTTTTTCTTTTCTCAAAAGGGATTTGAATTTTAAAAGACTTGTTTTTTCCTTTATCTTTCTTGGTCTTTCTTTGACTTCTCTTCCCTATTTTATCGTTTATGCTACCAAAAGTTTTAAGGGTTATAATTTTGTTACAATTTTTAATTTGGTAGCAATAATTGTAAGTATTTTAGGGAATTATATTCTTGGAGAATTAACAAAGATTTTGGGATATAAAAAAGTTCTATCTTTGGGTATACTTTTGGGCATTTTAGGATTATTTTTGGCTTTGATATTTAAAGATATTTACTTTCTGCTTTCTGGATTCGCTCTGTTGAATCTAACTTTTGTATCTAATATTTTGACCACTGGATTTTTAATAACCTCTATTTCTCCTAAGGAGGATCTTCCTGTATATCTTGCTTTGAGCAATACTTTGACTATGTCCATATCCTCTCTAATGCACATTGCTAATGGTTTTATTATAAACTATGTAGGATTTGAGGCTTTATTCTTGATATCTTTGATATTTTTGGTAATCTCTCTTTTCTCCATGGAACGAGTAGTAACCACATCCACCTCTTGATATACCTTTTCTAACACCTTAAATCCCTGAGGGACAGGTGCTTCTATTTCTATATCAGCAAGTTTTTTAAGAAGTTCAAAAAGATAATCCTTAGGAATGGGTCCTGTAGTTTTAACAGGTACTACATTATATTTTCCATTTTTAATCTTTACAGTAGTGGTAAGAACTCTTTTGGGGCTTTTTATCTCTTCTTCGGCATAACTTTTTCCTCTTTCGCATTTGTTTCCCTTAACAATTATCTCTCCATGGATAACCTCTATTTCAAGGTGACATCCCAAGGGGCAGACAATACAAGTTAAATTCTTTTTCATATTTACCCCTCCATAGAAAATTCTAAACTTTCTACTTCATAAAGATCTTCTGATCTTATTCTGACTACAATCATTTCAGCAGGTTTTACCAATGGATATCTCCATTCTTTTAGTTTTTTCTCTTTATCTTTTAATGAGAGTTTTGCCTTTTTTTGTGGTTCTTTTACCCTCATATAGAAGGTTATATCCTTTAAATTTATAGGATAGGATAGGTATTGGGGTACTACAAATCGCAAGTTTCCTGATATTTTTAATTTTATCCTTTTTTCTATTTTTAAAGCATCTTCTATAAAATTTACAGCAGATTCTCCAGCAAGAAGTCCTTGAATGGTAACATAATCTACCAAGTCATTTACAAGGAGAGAATTTCCACAAGAGAAAAATCCATCTTTTAAAGTAGATAGATTTTGATCCACAAAAGGGCCTCCTGTTGCAATATCAATGGGTATATTTAAATTTTCTAAAAGTTCATTTTCAGGAATTAATCCTGCAGAAAGAAGTAATGTATCACATTCAATAAATTTTTTATCTTCCCAGATAGGGTTTCCCTGATCATCTACCGGTGCGATATAAACTCCTTCAAGCCTGTCTTTACCTTTTATCTCCACTACAGTATGTTTAAGAAAAAGAGGTATGTTATAGTCTTCAAGACATTGGACTAAGTTTCTTGTAAGTCCTCCGGGATACGGAAGTTTTTCTACAACTCCAATTACTTCTGCCCCTTCCCATAAAAGTCTTCTTGCCATGATAAGTCCTATATCTCCTGATCCAAGGATAAGAATTTTTTCTCCGGGAAGGTACCCTTCTATGTTTACTAATCTTTGGGCAGTTCCAGCAGTATATATACCTGAAGGTCTATCTCCTGGAATTTGTAAGTTTCCTCTGGTCCTTTCCCTACATCCTGTGGAAAATATTACTGCTTTTGCCTTAATTTTCCAAAGTCCATCACTATTTACAGCAATTACTTCTTTATCTTCCTTTACTTGAAGCACCATGGTATTAAGAAAGTATTCTACGTTTTTAAGATTTTTGATCTCTTGTATCAATCTTTGGGCGTATTCAGGACCTGTCAGTTCCTCTTTATAGTATACGAGTCCAAAACCTGGATGGATACATTGATTAAGCACTCCTCCAAGCTCATCGTTTCTTTCAAGGATTAGTACTTTTTTCCCCTTTTTTCCTGAGGAAATTCCTGCGGAAAGCCCTGCTGGTCCTCCCCCAATGATTACTATATCAACTTCTTTTAACATACTTCCACCTCGCTTTATTTTCCATCTTAACCATGTAGGATCCACTACCTTTAAAAGTAATTTGGGGCAAGGGTAAGTTTAGCTCTTCTGAGAGGATCTTCATTATGTGGTATCCGCAAAAGGCACCTTGACATCTTCCCATTCCAGCTCGGGTTCTCTTTCTTATAGCCTCAAGGGTGATAGCTGGAAGTTTTGAATGGATGGCAAGGATTACCTCCATCTCACTTACATGCTCACACCTACAAATTATATGTCCCCATCTTGGATCTTCTTTAATTAGTCTTTCTTTTTCTTCATCGGGAAGATCTCTAAAAAATATTTTATTAAGAGTTCTTTTTGCGTTCTTATTAGGAGTAATTTTTTCCTTTTCCATAAGCCATTCCAATGCTATTTTTGAAATGGATGGAGCAGAAGTTATACCTGGAGAATCAATGCCTGCTATATGGAGAATATTTCTAAACTCAGGAAGTTCTTTTATGAAGAAATCTTTATAAGTGCTTGATGCTCTTATACCTGCAAAGGTGTTTATTACTAAGGGAAAAGGTATGTTTTCACAGTAATTTTTTGCTTTTTCTTTAACTTCTAAAAGCCCGTTTAAGGTGGTACTTTTGTCCTCTTTGTTGGGAATTTCTTCAGCATTAGGACCTATTAAAATATTTCCTTCTACCGTTGGTGTTATAAGGACGCCTTTTCCTTTTTCTGTGGGCACATGAAAGATGGTGCTTTTTACAAAATCTTTTACTTTTTTGTCTAATACCAAGTATTCTCCTTTTCTTGGAATGATCTCAAAAGGATAATCAGGATCAAGCATTTTAATTATTTTGTCTGAGTTTATTCCAGCGCAATTTATAATATACTTTGTTAAGTATATATCTTTGTTTGTGATTACCTGATAAAATTTTTCTTCCTTTTTAATACTTACTACTTCTTCATTTAGTTTTACAACAAGTCCATTTCCTATGGCATTTTCTATGGCGTGGACGGTAAGTAGAAAAGGATTAGTGATACCCGATGTAGGGGCAAAGAGGGCATATTTTACATCTTTACTAATATTGGGTTCTCTTTTTAGAACTTCTTCTCTCTTTAATATGTAAAGCTCTGGAACACCATTTTTAATTCCTCTATCTTTAAGCTCCATTAGGGTCTTTAATTCTTCATCATTAAAGGCAAGGACAAGGGCTCCTATTCTTTTGAAAGGCACACTTAATTCTTCGCAGAGTTCTTGATATAATTTATTTCCTTCTACATTGGTTTTTGCCTTTAAAGTACCAGGGATCGGATCATAGCCTGCATGAACTATGGCACTATTTGCCTTTGTTGCTCCCATAGACACGTCGGATTCTTTTTCAATAAGAAGGAGAGAAAGATTGTAAAAGGAAAATTCCCT
Organism: Dictyoglomus turgidum DSM 6724; assembly: GCF_000021645.1. Taxonomy (NCBI): domain Bacteria; kingdom Pseudomonadati; phylum Dictyoglomota; class Dictyoglomia; order Dictyoglomales; family Dictyoglomaceae; genus Dictyoglomus; species Dictyoglomus turgidum. Next base: position 24,359 of record NC_011661.1, on the reverse strand, counting down.
TACAATTAATGCTCCTATAATACCGCCTCCTATTATTATTACGTCATACATAGATATTCCTCCCCTTTTTATACAAATAAAAAACCGCCCTAACCCTAAAAGAGTCAGGGCGGTTCTCCTTTTTCTCCTCGCCCAAAATCTTTGTTTAAATTATAACATTTTGCTTTTTATTTGAAAAGTCTTATTACTCCAATTACTTTTCCAATTATCTTAAATGGAGGATATATTTCAGAATATCTTGGGTTTGCGGGTTTTAAACAAGGGATGCCATAGTTTTCTGATAAGAATTTTACCGTAGATTCCCCATCTTTTAGTGCTACCACAATTTCTCCTTTTTGAGCGATATCTTGCTTTTGTACGATAATAAGATCTCCGTCAAGGATGTGTGCTCCTTCCATACTATCCCCTTTAACCTTTAATAAAAAGGATTTTTCAGGAATTTTTACAAAGCTTTTAGGAACAGGAATATATTCATCTACATATTCAGGGGATTCTACGGGAATTCCTGCTTTAATGGTCCCTACAAGGGGAAGATAAATTATTTCTTCATTTATTAGATTTCTTAAATAAAATCTGCCCTTTTTATCCTGAGATAGATATCCTTTTTCTACAAGGGCTTTCATATGGAAGTATCCTGAACCTGAGGAATTTAAGCCAAGAGCCTTTGAAACCTCTCTTACTGTGGGAATTCTTCCCTCCTTTTTCCAAAAAGAGGTTATAAAGTCTAATACTTCTTTTTGTTTTTTACTTAAAATACTTTTGGACATTTCTGTTTTGATTATATCATTTTACTTATTCATGGAGTAAGGTGATTATTGAGTACTTGACATAAAAAAGATTTTTAGTAAAATAACAATCAGTTAAAGCTTTTTTGGGTGGCAAGAAAGGAGGTGAAGAGAAGACCTTTAGGTGCCACTCAAAAAAGTAGGCTGGTAAGGTAAGGTTTCGAAACTTACCAGTGAGTTATAAAAAATTATAAAAAAAATCCTAAGGGGGTCAAGGAAAAATGAAGAGATTTGTATGGTTGTTAGTTTTAGCTCTTTTAGTGGTTCCTGCATTTGCTGCTAATGTTAGTACATCAAGCTGGATAGGTGTAGGTTTTCATACAAGATTTCTACCTTTCTCTGATGGTTATGGGTTTGCATGGGGTACTTGGGGTTCTGGAAACTTAACTTTCTCCCTTTCTGGAAGCTCTAATCTTGGTAGCGTGAATGCAACCTTTAAGGTAAATCTACCTTATGATCTTAGTGGGAGTGCATCTCCAACTGGAACAATCACTTTTGCAAAATTATTCAATAATCCATTAACTTTGAGCTTCTATAAAGGAACCTTTGGTGGCCTTTCTACAAGGTTGGTTGGTAATGTTGTATCTTCCACTGCTATAAGTGTGGTTGCCGATATGGCACCTGTTAAAGTGACTGTAGCATACGCTCCAGCGGATACCTGGTGGAAATCTAATTTATGGGCTGATGCGGCTCTTGCTGTAAAAGCTGAGGCCTCTTTATCTACACCAGTAAGCGTATCCCTCTACGGCTTAATTAATAAGGCTGCTACATATACTACAATAAGTGCTTGGGCAGTAGGTGGATCTGTAACTCCAGTTACAGCTCCTGTATCCTTAACAGTATGTGGTGAGGCTGCAAGTAATCCTGAGCAACTTATCGGAGTAACAGTTAAAGCTGTTGAAGGAAAAGTGACTGTAAATGGAAATTATAAACTTCAGGCAAAGACTTTCAAGGTTTCTGTTACTGCTGACAAAGTAGTACCCAATACAACCGTATATGCAGAATACAATACAGCTGAAACTTATACAATATTTGGTTATGTTTCTGCTTCTGCTCCTGTACCAGTTGGATCCTTATCTCTTGGTGCAGCCTTAGCAAATGGTCCAGATACTCTCGTCGGTGGATTTGCAAAATGGTCTGTAAGTCTTGGTGGTGGAGTATCCCATGACTTACTCTTAGGCTATGGCTTTGATTATGATGATTATAGCGCTAACGGCTTCAATAGAGGAAATCTCACAGGTGCAGATAATCTCTGGGGCGTAGATGTAAGAGGTAAATTCTACGCAGAGAGCAAGTTAATGATTGGATTCTAATTACTGAAACCGTAAGCCCTCCCCATGTGGGGAGGGCTTTTTATTTTTTACTACTTTTTCCTTTATATTGGAAAATGAAACAGATCACTTCTTGAAAGATTCCTTTATTTGCTCAAAAAACCCTTTATTATTTTCCACATTTATTCCTCTGATTTTTGCTATCTCGAGAAGGAGTTCCTTTTCCTTTTGGGATAAGCTTTGGGGTACAGTAATTTTTACAACAATTTTTTGATCCCCTCTTTGATTTTTGTTCCTAAGATATGGTATTCCTTTGCCCTTTAGGGTGATTATTTCGCCTGTTTGAGTTCCAGGCTTTATGTAGATTTTCTCCTTACCTTCCAAGGTGGGTACTTCTACCTCTCCTCCAAGGAGGGCAATAAGGTAATCTAAAGGAAGTTCCATCCAAATATTTTCATTCTCTCTTTTAAATATTTTGTGGGGAATTATATGGACATGAATGTATATATCTCCATTTGGGCCTCCATTTTCACCTGGCTCTCCCTCTCCTGGAAGCCTTATCACGTATCCTTCATCAACTCCTGCTGGTATCTTAAATTCAATTTTTCTTTTTTTCCTTACTTTTCCTGTACCATGGCATTCATGGCATGGGTTGGTTATTATTTGTCCTGTACCATGGCATTTAGGGCATGTGGTTATTTGAACAAATTGGCCAAAGGGGGTTTGTCTCATATTTCTTACCTGTCCTGTTCCATTACACATATCACATTTTATGGGGCTTGTTCCTGGTTCTACCCCTGTTCCTTTACAGGTAGGACAGGTTTCAAGCCTTGTTATATATATTTCTTTATTTCCTCCAAAGGCTGCTTCTTCCAAGGTAATGTTTATATCATACCTTAGATCTTGCCCTTTTCTCGGGGCTTTCTCTCTTTCTCTTCTTCTTCCAAATAGATCTCCAAATATACTGTCTCCAAAGAAGCTTTCAAAGATATCTTCAAAATTTCTTCCTAAATCTTCAAAATCAAAACCTCCCGGTTGCCAATTTCCTTGGAAATCTCCATATCCTGAAAAATCCCCTACACTTCCAAATTGGTCATATTGAGCTCTTTTTTGAGGGTCAGAGAGTACCTCATAAGCTTCGTTAATTTCTTTGAATTTTTCCTGGGCACCCGGATCTTTATTTAGATCTGGGTGGTATTGTCTTACTAATCTTCTATATGCCTGTTTTATTTCATCCTGGGTGGCATTTCTTGGCACACCCAGGATTTCATAATAATCTTTTTTTCCAGGCATAATTAGTTCACCTTATAGTCTCCGTCTATGGTTTTTCCTCCGGGATTTTCAGTGCTTTGTCCTTGTCCCGGATTTCCTGCAGTACTTCCTGCTGATTGATACATAAATTGTCCTATCTCTCCAAGGGTTTGAGTAAGTTCTTCCATGCCTTTTCTAACCTGTTCTACGTTTATTCTTTCGGGTTTAATTAATTCTTCTAAGTTCTTTATTTTATCTTCTACCTTCTGTACTATGTCTTTACTCACCTTATCTCCGTAATCTTTTAGAGTTTTTCTTGCAGTATATATAAGATGTTCTGCTTGGTTTTTGGTTTCAATCTCTTCTCTTCTCTTTCTATCTTCCTCTTCAAATCTCTTTGCTTCTTCTGTCATTCTCTTAATTTCAGCTTCAGAAAGTCTTATGGCGTTAGAAATGGTTATTCTTTGCTCTCTTCCTGTTGCTTTATCCTTTGCAGAGACATGAACAATCCCGTTTACATCAATATCAAAGGTTACTTCAATTTGGGGCACTCCACGAGGAGCAGGTGGAATTCCATCTAAGATAAATCTTCCAAGGCTGATATTATCTTTTGCGAGGGCTCTTTCACCTTGTAATACATGGATTTCTACACTGGTTTGATAATCTGCTGCAGTAGTAAAGATCTGGCTCTTGGAAACGGGAATAGGAGTATTTCTTTCAATTATTTTTGTAAACACACCACCAAGGGTTTCAATACCGAGGGAAAGAGGAGTTACATCCACAAGCACAATATCTCTTATTTCTCCACCAATTACTCCTGCCTGAATAGCTGCACCAAGAGCTACTGCCTCATCAGGGTTAACATTTCTTTGAGGTTCTTTTCCAAAGTGTTTCTTTATCCATTCCTGTATACATGGCATTCTTGTTGCTCCACCCACAAGGATTATCTTGTCAATTTGAGATGGAGAAAGACCTGCATCTTTCAAGGCTCTTTCGGTAGGCTCTTTGGTTTTTTCTACCAAGTCATAGGTTAATTCTTCAAATTTTGCTCTTGTGAGTGTATAGGAAAGATGTAATGGAGTATTTCCTTTCATTGCAATGAAAGGAAGATTGATTTCTGTTTGTAATTTTGAGGAAAGCTCAATCTTTGCTTTTTCAGCTGCCTCATATAGTCTCTGTAGGGCAGTTTTATCCTCTCTTAAATTAATTCCATGTTCTTCCATGAAGTTTTCAATCAGCCAGTTTACAATCCTTTCATCAAAGTCATCTCCGCCAAGTCTATTATTTCCTGCAGTAGCTATTACTTCAAATACTCCTTCTCCAATTTCTAAGATGGATACATCAAAGGTACCGCCACCAAGGTCAAAGACCAAAATCTTTTGATGTCCCTCTTTATCAAGCCCATAAGCAAGAGCTGCAGCTGTAGGTTCATTAATTATTCTTACTACCTCAAGCCCTGCGATAGCTCCTGCATCCTTTGTAGCTTGCCTCTGAGCATCAGAGAAGTATGCAGGTACAGTTATTACTGCCTTTTCAATCTTCTCTCCTAAATATGCTTCCGCATCTCTCTTAAGTTTTCTTAAAATCATTGCAGAGATTTCCTGAGGAGTATATTCTTTATCATCAATTTTTACCTTATAGTTTGTTCCCATATGTCTTTTAATAGATCTTATAGTTCTTTCTGCATTAACAATTGCTTGTCTTTTGGCAGGCTCTCCTACAAGAAGTTGTCCATCTTTGGTAAAGGCAACAATGGAGGGGGTTAGTCTACTTCCCTCTGCGTTTGGTATTATCACAGGCCTTCCACCTTCAAGATATGCAATTAGAGAGTTTGTAGTTCCTAAATCAATTCCTACTATCTTCGCCATGTTCATCTACCTCCTTTTTTTGTATCTTTTTTGAGACTATAACCCTTGCAGGTCTTAGTAATCTGTTTTTGAATAAATAACCAGGAGAGATTTCTTTTAAAATGACATTGTCCTCTCCATCAGAAACTTCTTCTATTCCTACTGCCTCATGCAAATTAGGATCAAAATTTTTACCTATTGTTTCCATTTTTACTACACCCTCTTTTTCCAGAAGATTCTCAAATTGTTTATATATCATCTGTACACCTTCTATTATGGCATCTTTCTTTCTTGTATGCTTTATAGATTCTAAAGCAAGTTGAAAGTTGTCCATTATTTCTACAATCTCTTTCAAAAGTCTTGCATTAGCAATTTCTTGCCATTCTTCTTTTTCCCTTCTTAGTCTTTGACGAAAGTTTTCAAATTCTGCTTGAAGCCTTACATACTTTATCTCCCATTCATTAGGGACATATTCTTCGGTTTTTTCCTTTTCTTCATTCTCTATTAGATCCTTTTCTTCCATTTTTATTTCACCTCTTCAAGTTATATTTAGCAGTCTAACAATAAGAGTGCTAAACCATTTATAAGTTTATAATTTATATTTAAAATGTCAAGTTAAGTTGTTTTATAATAGTTCTCATTGACTTTTTTACTCATTTTTATAAAATATATATAGACAAAATATATATATCTTAAAATTACTATTAGGGGGTGAAAAAATGGAGAAAAAGAGAATGGTCATAGAGAGTATCTATTTGAGGAATTTTAGAAATTTCTCCGATTTTAAAACTAATTTTAAGGATGGAATTAATGTAATATATGGTCCTAATGGTTCAGGAAAGACTTCTATTCTTGAGGCAGTTGCTTATTTATCTAATCCAAGATCTTTTAGGGGGGCAAGAGATCATCAACTTATAAAACTTGGAGAAAAGTTTTTTGAAATAAATGGTAAAATTTTAAGTGGAAATGAGTCTCATGAGATTACTATTAGCTATCATCATGATGAAATAAAAAAGGAAAAGATAGCATATCTTGATGGATTTAAAGTAAAGAGATTTAGGGATATACAAGAGATATTTATAGCTATTCCTTTTAGTTTTAAAGATTATGCTATGATAGATGGCTATGCAACTCAAAGAAGAGACTTCTTTGATGATATTTTCTCCCTTTTAGATCTTGAGTATTATGAGATATTGAGAAACTATGAGAAACTTCTTGATGAGAGAAATGATCTTTTAAAAGAAGAGAACATAGATAGAGATTATGTGATATACTTAGCAAAAGAGATGCAGCCCTTGGCTGAAAAAATAGTTGAGAAAAGAGAGACTATGATAAAAGAGTTATCTAAATATCTTGATCCCATGTTTAAAGTGGAATATATCTCTGAATTCAAGGGTAAAAATATAGTGGATTATATTGAGGAGGATATAGCAAGAGGTATAACTACAGTAGGTCCTCATGTACACGATGACTATACCTTCTATTACAAAGGAAATCCTGCCAAGTACTTTGCCTCCGAAGGGCAAAAAAGATTACTTTATCTCTCCTTGGTCCTTGCCTTTAGGAAGCTTATAGAGGAAACAAAATTATATGAGCCTGTATTTCTCTTTGATGATCCCGTTAATGTGTTAGATCCACACTTACTTGAGAAATTTATATCCCATTTGTCTGGGCAAGTTATAATTGCAAGTTTATCTCCACTTCTTGGTGCCTATAATATAGGTCTAACTTTGGAGGGATAGCTTGATAGAAGCGATTTTTAAGAATCTTTGTCCTAACTGTGGTGGAGATATAGCTTCAGAGAGACTTCTTGCGGGGCTTCTCTGTGAAAAATGTCTTCCTAAAGAAGTTCCGCAAGAAGTCTTATGTAATCATATTAAAGAAGAGGATTATGATCTTTGCTCTTTAAAGAAAAAATATGGTGAATGGGAAAGAGTATTTAAGAGCTTTGTTGGTTTTGAACCTTGGGAACTTCAAAAATTTTGGGCTAAAAAACTTCTTCTTGGAAGATCTTTTGCTCTCCTTGCTCCTACAGGAATAGGTAAAACTTCATGGGGTCTTGCTACTTCATTATATTTTGCTAAGAAAAATAAAAAATCTTACATAATACTTCCCACAAAACTTCTTATCCTTCAAAGCTATGAAAAGTTAAAAGACAAAATAAGGGAAGAAGATCTTCTTGTATTTGGTCTTGATGATACTAAAAAAGAAAAGGAAGAAAAAAGAGAAAGATTAGAAAAGGGTGATTTTAAAGTTTTAATTACCTCCTCTATGTTTCTCTATAAAAACGTGGATATTATTCCTAAAGATTTTGGCTTTGTATTTGTGGATGATGTGGACTCTTTCTTAAAAACTGCAAAGAATATTGATAAAGCTTTATATCTTCTTGGCTTTAGCGAAGAAGATATAAACCTTACCATGAGTTATATACGTATGAGGAAAAATGGAGAAGAAGAAGTTAAAAGAATGCAAGAAGAGGTAAGAAAAATAGCTAAGAAGGCAAAAGGAGTTATGGTGGTTTCCTCCGCCACTAGTAATCCAAAATCGGAGAGGATAAGGTTATTTAAAGAACTTCTTGCCTTTGATGTGGGAAGGCCAGTATTTTATTTAAGAAATGTGGAAGATATATATGAGGAAGTAGAAGATCTTAATAAAACCCTTGTGGAAAGGGTAAAAAGATTAGGAAAAGGTGGACTTGTGTTCCTTTCTTCAGATTTCGGAAAGGAATATGTAGACGAAGTTAAAAATTTACTAATAAATGAAGGAATAAGTGCAGAAAGTTATGACAATTTAACTCCTGAGGTTCTTGAAAAATATCAAAAAGGTGAGATTTTTGTTCTCATAGGTATATCCTCTTATAGAAATCCTCTTGCTAGGGGCTTAGATCTTCCAGAGGTTATAAGATATGCTATTTTTTATGGAGTTCCCAAAATTGTAGTAAATCTTGATCTTGAAGGAAATGTAAGGCATCTACTTATAGCCCTTGCCTCTATAAGACCTCTGGTTGCTAGGGATAAGAATTTAGAAAAACATGTAGCTAATTTGGACCGATGGATGAAGACTTTAAAAAGATATTCATCTATGCTAAATCCTCCGAGGGATAAAGTTGAGGAATTAAGAAATATTATAAAAGCTTTTATCCTTTCTCCTGAGGTTTATGAAAAGATAAAAAGTGCCGATGATATTGCCATAAGAGAGGAAAATGGGAAGTGGGTCCTTGTGGTTTCTGATATTACTGGATATCTTCAGGCGTCGGGTAGGACCTCAAGGCTCTACGTGGGAGGAATATCTAAGGGTTTAAGTTATATTCTTGTAGAGGATAAAAAGGTCTTTAATAACTTAGTAAGAAAGAGTAGATGGTGGTTTAGCACAGATATTATTTTTAAAGAGTCAAATACTGTTAATCTTGACGAAATTTTAAAACAGATTGATGAAGACAGAGAAAAAATTAGAAAAAAAGAAGGAAGAAGAGATGACTTTCTGAAGCCTGTATTGGTTATTGTGGAGTCTCCTCATAAAGCATGGACTATTGCAAATTTCTTTGGAAGACCCATTTCAAGAAATGTAAATGGACAAGAACTCTTTGAGGTAATCACTGAGGATAAATATTTAGTTATTACTGCTTCTTTTGGGCATATTTTGGATTTAAATAAAGAAATTGGTTATTATGGGGTTATTGAAAATGGTAAATTTATACCTGTTTACGAACCTATAGAGGGAAAAGAAAAAATTATCTCTGGCATTAGGGATGCCAGCAAGGAATTTGAAATGATTCTTGTGGCAACTGATCCCGATACAGAGGGAGAAAAGATCTCATGGGATCTTAAAAATTTATGTTCTCCCTTTACAAAAGAGATAAGAAGAATGGAATTTCATGAGGTAACTAAGAAGGCAATACTTAACTCTTTAAAAGAATATAGAGATGTGGATGAAAATCTTGTTAAGGCACAAGTGGTAAGAAGGATATCTGATAGATGGGTGGGTTTTGAATTATCTCAACTTATTCAGAGGATATTCTACAAAAACTATCTTTCTGCTGGAAGGGTGCAAACTCCTGTTTTAGGATGGGTAATTGAGAGGGCAAAGGAAAATAAGAAGAGAGTATATTTAGTATTAATAAAGAAAGATGGACTTGATTTGAGATTTGAATTTGAAAATAAGGATGAAGCTCAAAAATTTTACAATGAGCTTAAGTATATAGAGGTGACAAAAGAGACTGAGAAAGTTGAAGAAAAGAGTCCTCTTCCCCCCTACACTACTGATGCCGTATTAAAAGATGCTTCTGATAGGTTTAAGCTTTCGGTCTCAAGAACTATGGAGGTGCTTCAAGAACTTTTTGAAAGAGGGTTTATTACTTATCATCGTACTGATTCTACAAGGGTATCGGATACAGGAATAAATGTGGCAAGAGAATATATAAATGAGCAATTTGGAGAGGAATATTTTAGGGGAAGAACTTGGGGAGAAGGTGGAGCCCATGAGTGTATTAGACCTACCAGGGTTCTTGATGTGGAAGATATTAAAGCCATGATATATTCGGGAGAGCTTGAAGGATTTACTCCTGATCACTTAAAGATTTATGATCTTGTCTTTAAGCGGTTTATTGCCTCTCAGATGAGAAATGTGATATTAAGGGGATATGAGGTTTTAGTGAAAGCCATTGATAAAGAGCAAAAGTTGGATGTTTATGAAGAAGTTGTTCAAAATGGTTTTGATAAAATCTTCCCTATTAAACTTGCTAAAATACCTGAGGGAGAGATAGATGTAGTTAATAACAAGTTCTTCTATAGTATTCCTAAGGTGCCATTGTTTACCCAAGGCTCTCTTGTAGAAGAGATGAAAAAGCGTGGTCTTGGAAGACCGTCTACTTATGCTACTATTGTAAGTAGGCTCCTTGAGAGAGGATATGTAATAGAGAAAAATGGATATCTCATACCTACACCCTTAGGGGAGAAGGTCTATCAATATCTTAATTCGGACCAAGAGAAGTTTCGTTTTGTGAGGGAGGATTTTACTCGAGAATTAGAAGAGCTGATGGATAAGGTTGAAAATGGAGAGAGGGATTATCAAGAAATTCTTAAAAGTTTAAGAAATGAGCTTGAAAAAGTTTAGATTTTATTTTGCTTTATTTGTAGGTAAGTTAATATACTATTCTATGAAAATTCTTAACCTGGATGCTACTACCTTTCCTGGAAAGGTTGCCTTAAAGATATATCCTGATTTTTTAAAAGAAATTTCAAAAAGAATAGGAATAAGAATTCTAATCACTGGGACCAATGGGAAGACTACTACGAATAATCTTTTAAATTATGTGATAAGAAGCAAAGGATACAAAGTAATAGGGAATTTGGAAGGAGCAAATTTAAAAAGTGGTATTGCTACATCCTATATTAAGAATTCAGGGGTTTTTGATTTTGGAACCTTTGAAGTAGACGAAGGTGTTTTCCCTTATGTATATAAGGATTTGTTGCCCCAATATGTGGTAATAACTAATTTTTTCAGAGATCAACTCGATCGTTATGGAGAGATTGATATTACAGTAAATAAAATATTAAATTCCATAAAAGAAAATACCACCCTTATTCTAAATGCGGATGATCCTTTTGTAGCAAGGTTTTCAAGGCTTTCTAATAGAAAGATTTTTTATGGGATTGGAGTAAAGATAAGGGAAGGGGTAGAAGGAATAAAGGAGAGTATATATTGTCCCTTTTGTGGTAGGAAGTTAAATTATGAGTTTTTTAACTATTCTCAATTGGGAAAGTATAGTTGCGAGTGTGGTTTTAAAAATCCTGAATATGATTTTTATATCTCTTCTGCCCATTTAAATGGAATATGGACTATAGAGATATCGGAAAAAAGTAAAAAATATGATCTTACCTTTAAGTATCCCGGAGTATATAACCTTTATAATGTCTTGTCTGCTTATTCTATCTTGAGATTTCTTAATTTTGATCCTTTAGAGACTTCTAATATAATTTCTAAATTCGAATTTAAATTGGGAAGGCTTGAAAGATTTATTTATAGGGGATTTGATAGAATAATAGTTCTTGTTAAAAATCCTGCTGGATATAATCAGGTTTTAGATACTATTAAGGACGATAAAGAGGAAAAAGTTCTTCTTCTTATTCTGAATGATAATATTGCCGATGGAAGAGATGTTTCTTGGATATGGGATGTGGATTTTGAGAAGATAAATGATCTAAAGGGAATACAAAAGATTATTGTTTCGGGTACTAGAGGAGAGGATCTTCTGGTGAGATTAAAGTATGCGGAGATTCCTCGTGAGAAACTTCAACTTGAAGAAAATTTGAAAAAGGCTATAGATTATTCTATCTCTTTTCCTTGTAAAACTTATATACTTCCTACTTATACTGCTCTTTTTAAAAGTAGAAAAATTCTAATAGGAAAGGTTAAAGATGGAGCTTAAAATATACCATATGTATCCTGATCTTTTGAATTTATATGGGGATAGGGGGAATATTATTGTTTTTGAAAGGAGATTAAAGTGGAGAGGTATAAAAGCAGATATTGTAAATTTTACTAGGGATGATGAGAAAGATTTAGAGGATGCAGATATAATTTTTCTTGGAGGAGGATCCGATAGGGAGCAAGAAATACTTTATTCTCATCTTTTTAAATTTAGAAGTCTTTTAAAAGATATGGTTGAAGATGGAGCTTGTATCCTTGCAGTATGCGGAGGATATCAGCTTTTGGGTAGATATTATCTTGATGCCTATGGAAATAAGATTGAGGGGCTTTCCATATTAGATTTTTATACGAGGGCAGAAAAAGGAAGATTAATAGGCAATATTTTAATAGAGAGCAATTTGCCTTTGAAAACAAAGACTATTGTGGGTTTTGAAAATCATGGGGGAAGAACTTATCATGATTATGAGCCCTTAGGAAGGGTTATGAAAGGATTTGGAAATAATGGAAAAGATGAAAAAGAGGGATTAGTTTATAAAAACCTTATTGGAACTTATCTACATGGTCCCATTCTTTCAAAAAATCCTCACCTTGCGGATTATATCATTAAAAAAGCCCTTGAAAGAAAATATAAAAAAGAGATTAATTTACCTGAATTAAACGATTGTGAAGAAATGCTTGCTCATGAAAGGGTAAAGAAAAAAATTTTAAGAGAGGGAAAGCTTTATTTTAGGCTTTCCCTCTAATTAGGGACTACTTTTCAAGAAGGCTTGTAAAGGTGTCGTGATGCTCCTCTTCGTCCTTTAATATATCTTCAAAGAGCTTTGCTGTAGTAATATCTCCTTCTTCTCTTGCCTTTTGAATAATCTTCTTATAAAGCTCAATAGCATTTTGCTCATCCTTTACATCTTGTTCTAACATTTCTTTTAAGGTTTCTCCTATAAATATAGGAGAGGGTTTTGTAGTAGGTATACCACCGAGGTAAAATAATCTTTCAGCAATACTTTCTGCATGTTTCATTTCTTGAATAGCAATTTTTTTAAGCTCATCTTTTACTGCGAAATGTTCAGCCCCTTTCCATTGAACATGTTGCCACATGTATTGAATGGAAACTTGAAGCTCTCTTGCAATGGCATCATTTAAAAGATCTAAGAGTTCTTTAGAAGCCATTTTATTTCACCTCCCTAAGGATAAATTACAACTTTTAATAATATATCACAAACTATTGATCTTTCAAGAAGCTTTTTTAATAAGAGAGAGAAAAAGATAATAGAAGCTTTAAAGGATGTAAACTTACAGATAACAAAGGGACAAATATTGGGCATTTTAGGTAGGAATGGTGCAGGAAAAACCACTTTGATAAGGATTCTTACTACTCTTTTACTTCCTACAAGTGGAAAGGCTTTTGTTCTTGGTTTTGATGTAGAAAAGGAATTTAATAAGATAAGGTCTAAGATAAATCTCGTCTCAGGAGGCGAAAATCCAGGGTATGGAATACTCACCGTAAGAGAGAATCTTTTTTTCTTTTCTCAACTTTATGGGCTTAATCTAAGGGAAGCAAAAAGAAAAATTGATTTTTATATAAAGGAATTTGGACTTAAAGAAAGAGCAGAGAGCCTTCTTAATACTCTTTCTACAGGCGAGAAACAGAGATTGCAACTTATGAGAGGATTAATAAATGATCCTGAGGTACTTTTCCTTGATGAACCTACAGTAGGGCTTGATGTGGAATCCGCAAGATTTATAAGAAACTACGTGAAAGAATGGGTGAAAGAAGGGAATAGGACAGTAATTCTTACGACCCATTACCTTTCAGAAGTAGAAGAGCTTTGTAAATACATAGCTATTATTGATAAGGGTAAAATCCTTGCCTTAGATACGCCCATGGGATTAAAGGCTATGGTACAAGAGGATATAGTTTATGAGATTGAAGTCTCATATAGCGGTGATTTAGATCTTAATGAGATAAGAGGAGTTAGACTTATTGAGAAAAGATTTCTCGATGGAAAAATTTATATAAAGTTTTCTTTGAGGGAGGAAAATTTAATAAGCAATGTTCTTTCTTATATTAATGAAAAAGGAGAAAAAATTCTATTTTTGAGGAGGAAAGAACCATCCTTAGAGGAGGCTTTTATAAAGATTGTAGGAAGAAGGACATCAAAAGGGATCTTTTCTGGATCCCTTTTGATGTCCTTCTTCCCCTTCTTGGAGTGAGCACCTTTGTATTTATATATAAATCTCTTAATGTGCCTGATTTTGCTTATGCCTTTGTTATTCTTGGTGGAGCCATGATTGCTTATTGGCTTAATATTTTGTGGTCTATGGCATCTCAACTTTATTGGGAAAGGATGACAGGAAATCTTCCTATCTTTTTTATTGCACCTTGTTCCATAAATAGTATCCTTATAGGCATGGCCCTTGGCGGTATGGTAGCCGCTTCAGTAAGAGCTATTTCTATTCTCATCCTTGGTATTTTGATTTTTAAAATTCCTGTAGATTTTAGTAATCTTTCTTCAGCTCTTTTTATCTTTTCAATAACATTGATAGCTCTTTATGGTCTTGGTATGATGCTTTCTAGTGTTTTTCTTCTTTCGGGAAGAGAGGCTTGGCATCTTGCAAGTCTTCTCCAAGAGCCTATCTATCTTTTTTCTGGGTTTTTCTTTCCTGTAAAAGTTTTTCCTTTTATTATATCCTTTTTATCTTCTTTGCTTCCCACCACTTTAGGACTTGATGCTTTAAGACAAACTTTGATTTTAGGAAGTAAACCTTTTGCTTTTTTAACAGTGGAGTTAGAAACAGTTATACTTCTTTTCTTATCTGGCATTTACATAGGAGGTTCCTTTTACCTTGCTAAAAGAATTGAGACCATAGCGAGAAGAGAGGGAAGATTAATCGTAAGATGGCAATAGTAAGAAGGTTTTATTCTCTTTTGGTTCTTGGGTGGAAGATATGGACTAATTGGACTGAGTGGTACTGGTTTTTACTATATAGTTTTGTAAGACCTCTTTTTATGGTGGAGATTTTATTCTTAGTGGTTTATTTCGCAAGGGGCAAAGAGGCTATGGATTACTTTTATTTTATTCTTGCAGGGAATCTTTTGTTTTACATTTTAAGTGGTACCAGTTCGGGAATGGTTTGGACAATTTTTGATGATAGAAATTTCTATGAGACTTTAATTCCTATCTATATTGCGCCAGGAAGTTTTTTGTTTAAGATAATCGCTAGGTCTTTTGGGGTAGGTTTTTCTGAGATGTTTAGTGCTTTTGTGATTCTTTTTCTCTTCATATTATTAGGTTCATCTTATCAGTTATCTCACAGCTTTTTCTTGTATGTCTTTTTGTTCCTATTAGCAGGCATAGGTTTTGGTCTATTTTTAGCATCTTTTTCTCTTTTTATGGGAGAGGGTGCTAATTATTTGATAGAGGGAACAGTTTCTGCTCTTCAACTTCTCTTAAGATTTCTCTCCTTTATAAACCCTTTTCTCTACCTTATAGAGGGGGGAAGAAGATCTATGGGACTAAAATCTCTCTTTTTGAATCATATCTCTTCTCAACAACTTCTAGTTTATAGCCTGCTCACTACTTTTTTGAGTTTAATTCTGGGGATAGGTTCTTTTAATTTAGCAGAAAAAATTTCAAAAAGAAGAGGAACCTTGACAAGGAAGGTCAATTATTAAAAAGGGAGGACAGTGTCCTCCCTAGATCTATTCTTTTGCTATTTTTACAAGAAGAGGCAAAAGTTCTGTTCCTTTAATTTTCCCAATGCTACCTTTACTACAAGCACTTTCTCCAAAGTAGGTAAGACCATCAGGAGTAATTCCATTGGTAATAATCATTAGTGGTACTGGATCTTCGGAGTGGGACTTTAACATACAAGGGGTAGCATGATCTGCAGTTACAGCTATAACCACTTTTGAAAAGTCAAGCTTAGGTAAGAGACTTTCAAAGAAAATAGAATCAATATCTTCTATACTTTTGATCTTTTTATCATAATCCCCATCATGTCCAGGTACATCAGGACCTTTTAAATGGGCATATACTCCATCATAGTGCTCTAAAGCATAGATTACCTTATCTGCCCAAAGCTTGTAATTGGTAGCGTCTTCTATAGGTACTTCTTTCATTCCAGTAAGGAGTGCAATTCCTCTTTCTACAGGCATCTCTACAATACTTCCAAAGGTAAGCCCATAAAGCTCTTGTAGAGTTGGGACCTTAGGAAGAGAATCTCCTGCATCTCTTAATAGAATTATATTTGCAGGTTTTTTACCCTCTGCCTTTCTCTTTTTGTTAATTTCAGAATTTTTTAGTACTTCAAAGGCTTTAATTACGAACTCATTGGTAAGTTTTGCAGCCTCTTTTGCTTCTTCAGAATCATCAAGGGGGATACATTTTTGTACTTCTGATGGAGGATTGGAAATGGCAATACTATAAGGTCCATGTCTCTTATACCCGGGATCTATATTTTCCACATTGGCAGAAAGTTTTCCTTTTTTGCTCCTTATAACCAGAACTCCTCTATGTCCTACGGTGGCTTTAAAGATAAATTCTGCATCTTCCAGCTTTACTTTTTGATTTACCTCCTCTGCAAGGGCTTTTGCCTCTTCTGTAGATAAATTTCTTCCTGCTCTTCGATCAAGGATCTTTAAGGTTTCTTCGTCTACTGTTGCAAAATTGGCCCTCCAAGCAAGATCTCCATCTCTAACTTCAATATCTGCTCCATGGGCTTCTAAGGGACCTCTTCCAGTGTAATATTTATCCACATCATAACCAAGAATGCTTAAAACTGCTGCGTCAGACTCAGGAGCAATATTGGGACCTATAGGATACATGAGACCGAGTTTTGCTTTTTGGGCTAAACGGTCCATGTTAGGAGTTTTTGCGACTTCTAATTCGGTTTTACCATTGAGCTTCGGATCAGAAGTTCCTCCTAAGCCGTCAAGCACCACGTATAAAATTTTCTTCATCAAAATCCTCCTTTCTTTTTAAGCATCCATATTTTTATCATTATAAGTAAATTTTATCATGGAAACATATTAAAAATAAGTTAAAAGAGTTCTTGAAATTTATTTCATATTTGTGGTAAATTAAAGTTAATGCTTTAAGAGCAAAAGTAGTAGGGGGAAAGAAGGGATGGAAGTTTTTCAATGGATTAAATCAAAGGATTTATTTTTATCTTGGTTTTCTAACGAAGTAAATTATCCTGTGTTTTTCACTGATGATAAATTAAGGTTGATCTTTTACAACAAAAGCTTTGAAAAGTTTTTTGAAATCAAAGATCAAAAAATTATGAATAAGCCATTACTTGAGGTACTTCCACAATTCAACGATAAGGCTATTTATTATTCAAGAGCTTTGAGCGGAGAGAGGATTGTCCTTGATGAGAATTTTGAGGAAGTAAAAATTACTCCTATAAAAATGAATGATAAAGTAGTAGGAATAATAACAGAGATTCTTGATAAAACAGAAGAGGTTGTTTTTCAAGATATCTTTAATTTAATAAAGGGTTTTAATAAAAAGGATACTAAGGAATTAGAAAAGGAAATATTTAATACTATTTTAAAGGTTTTTAAGGCAAAATTTGGATGTATTGCTCTTGTGGATAATGGAGATCTAAAAATAAGACACTATTCAGAACCTATAGAAGCAGAATTAAAAAAGGACGATGAAAGATATCCCTTTTATCATGTGATAAATAAGGGAAAGATCCTATATTACCCAGATATGCGTAAAACTACAGTAAGAAGTGTAACCCTTAGGACTCTTTCTGCTATTGCTATTCCTCTTAAGAAAAGTAATTCCTTATTTGGAGTACTGCTTTTGGAATTTAAGGAAAGAGATCCTCTTGACGATAGACTAATATCTTATCTTGAGGGATTTTCCAGTTATCTATCGGGAATAATTTTTGAGAACATATTATGGGAAAATTATAAAGAATTAGAAGACCGCTATAGATTACTTGCTGAGCAATCTTTAATAGGAGTTTTTATTTCTCAAGAAAACAAGATGGTCTATATAAACCCTCAACTTGTAGAAATTCTTGGATATCCCTTTGAGTTAAATGACATTACGGACTTTTTAAAGATCATTGCAGAAGAGGATAAAGGAAAGTTTTTACACCGAATACGTGTACTTAGAGAGAGAAAACTTGATTATGTGATTGATGAGTTTAAAGGCATAAGAAAGATAGATGGTAATACAGTATATTTTGAACTTTGTGCTGTGAATACTACTTATAGAGGAAAGCCTGCTATTCTTGGTACCGTTTTAGATATTACTTATAGAAAGCAGTTAGAAGAAGAATTGAAGAAGATCTCTAATACTGATCCTTTAACAGGACTCTATAATAGGCGTGGTTTTATTACTCTTGCTGAACATACCATGGGCCTTGCAAGAAGATTAAAAAAGAACTTAATTCTAATCTTTATAGATCTTGATAACATGAAATGGATAAATGATAATTTAGGTCATAATATTGGGGATTTGGCTCTGAAAGAGACTGCAGATATACTGAAAAAAACTTTTAGAGAGAATGATTTGATAGCAAGAATTGGAGGAGATGAATTTGTTATTCTTGGAGTCGTAGAGAAGGAAGAGGATAAAGATGAGATTTTAAATAGGTTAAGACATAAGGTTGAAATATCGAATCAAAGGAAGGATAAAGCTTATAAACTTTCTTTGAGCATTGGTACAGTTTTTTATAATCCTGAGTCTCCTTGTAGTATAGAGGAGCTCTTGCAGATGGCAGATAAAATGATGTATGAAGAGAAAAAGAGAAAAAAAGAGGCAGGGATAAATAATTATTAGTCTTTATTTATGTAACTTTTATCACTTTTTTATATTCCTTTTACTGCTATAATTTCCTGTAGTGAGAACATATTAAGGGAGGGATTTTTTATGAGAAGATTGCTTTCTTTGTTTGTCCTTGTTTTTGTTTTAATAATGTTAAGTGGGGGGGCTGCACAAGAAAAGATACAGATTCAACCCGAGAGAGAATGGGAGAAAATAATTATAGTTCCTAATCCTCAACCTGTTTTAAATTTAGATCTTTGGTTGAATAAACCCGAGGGAAGCGTATATAAAGTGGGAGAGAATTTAATAATTTATGTAAAGGCAAACGATGATGTTTATTTATATCTATTTGACATAACTCCTGATGGTCAATTTAAGTTAATATTCCCAAATTCTTATTCTAAGGATAATTTCATCAAAAAGGATAAAACTTATACTTTTCCAGATAAACCCACTTACAGCTTTAAAGTAACTCCACCTTTTGGAAAAGAGTATGTAGTAGGGATAATTACTAAGAAACCACTTGAAATATTTCCTGGTAAAAGATTTGAAAGTATGGCTCCAGGAAGTGTTATAGAAAAAAAAGTAGAAACGGCCCTTGAAAATTTGCAGAAAACCTTGAGGAAAGAAGAGGGTAAAACCTGGGCCCAGAGTGTAACCTATTTTTATGTTCAGGAAGCTCAAGTAAGATCAAAGATTAATATTTACTCTAATCCTTCGGGAGCACAGGTATACTTAAATGATGAGTATCAAGGTACAACTCCGTTAACCTTAATGTTACTTCCAGGGAATTACAGGGTAACTTTAAAGAAAGAAGGATATTTAGATTATTCCACCAATATAGTAGTTCAAGAGGGAAGAGATAGAGAATATACTTTTAATTTGCAACCTGCTTATGGAAATTTGAGAATAGAGACAGAACCAAGAGGTGCATCGGTATATCTTGATGGAACTTATAGAGGATTAACTCCTTTAATTTTATATAATATTCCTGCAAAGACCTATCAGCTGAGAATTGTATATTCAGGTTATCAAGAGAGAATAGAAACTATAAAAGTAGAGCCAAATAGAACTACATATCTCTCCTACTCTTTAGTTCCGCTCTATGGCTCTTTAAGTGTGAATTCAGTGCCTCAAGGTGCTGATGTCTATCTTAATGGAGTCTATAGAGGGAAAACCCCTATTGTAATCAATAACCTTAATCCAGGTAGATATCAACTACAGCTAAGACTAAGTGGGTATAAAGATTATATAGGATTTGTAGATGTCTATTCTGGGCAAGTTTCAAACTATAATTTTACTTTAGTACCTCTTTCTGCTACCTTAAATATCTTCTCAACACCATCCTTCGCGGATGTATATATTAATGGAGTATATAAAGGTAAAACTCCCTTATCCATAACGGATCTTTCTTCTGGCTCCTACTCTGTAAGGGTTACTCTTTCGGGCTATGAAGATTACTCAGAGACGGTTTATCTTAATCCTGGAGATGTAAAACAATTAAATGTTACCCTTAAGCCTATATCTTCTGAAGTCAATGTAGACTCTCAGCCAAGGGGAGCAAGAGTTTATGTTGATGGAAAATATCAAGGTACAACTCCCATCACTTTATATTTAAGAGAAGGTAGATATACATTAACTCTCTCCTTAGAGGGGTATAATGATCTTAATACGGAAATTGTAGTAAAACCAAGGGACAAGGTAAGTTATATGTTTACTCTTGTTCCCGTTGTGGTGACTAAGACTTATTACCTCAACTTTACAAAGGGTGGATATGATGGTAATTTAATAGTTTTAAGAGCTGAAAATGTATTTATGGACAAAGAAGGCAAAGAATATGCCCTTGTAATGAGACCTTCTGGAGTTTTTGAAGTGAAAGTTCCTGCTCCTTTCAATTTTAAGGATATAATACTGAGTATAAACCTATTCTTTGAAAAAGATGAAAAGAAAAAATCCATTTTAGATCCCATTCTTATAGTGCTTGTAAATGGAAAACCTATAACCCTTCCTATGGGATTTGAAGATAAGGATTATGTTATTGTTAAATGGAATATAAAAGATTATTTTGACCCAAGTAAAGAAAACATCATTACTCTCAGAATATTGCAAGATGCATTAAATAATGTTAGATTAAAGGAAATAGTTGTGGAAGGAAAATAGAAAATTAGGGGAGAGAATTTTCTCTCCCCTTTATAAATTAAAAATGAAGATTTGTCCTTGTTGCGGAAACATATTAATTCCTAAAAAAAGTTCTTGCCCACTATGTAAGATACATAGAAGTAGATCAATGCGAACATTGTGGTAGAATATGGTTTGATAAGTATGAACTCTATTCTATGAAACCTGAAGAGGTGGAAAAATTTTCCATTGAAAAAAGTATAAAGTCTTTATGCCAACCCTCTATATGCCCTAACGACAAAAGTCCACTAATGTTATTAAAAGATCCTCTTATACCTAAGGATATAGTTATTTATTACTGTGAGCAATGTTTTGGGATGTGGCTTCCCTTAGATTCCTTGAGAAAGTATAAGGCATATCAAAGGAGTAGAAAAGAGAGTTTTAACAAAGAAAGTAGAGAAAATCTTCCTAAGGAGCTTGAAGAAAAGATTGATCTTCTTTTAAAAAAGGGAGAAGAAGATTTAAAGAAACAAAATGAATTTGAGCTTGATTATAAAATGTCTCAGTTTGTTTCTGTAGTACTTTTGATTTTAAAGATTTTATCCTATTTCATTAAAAGATAGGAGGGATTTTATGCAAAATTTTCCTGATTTCCAATTTCCCAAAAATAATTTATCCATAAAAACAATTTTTACTATCATTATTGTAGTTATCTTATTGGTTTTGGTTTTTTCAAGCTTTTATTTTGTGGGACCTGCGGAGGTAGGAATAGTAAAGAGATTTGGGAAGATTATTGGTATGTATGATCCCGGTATTCATTGGAAGATTCCCTTGATAGATCAGGTTATTAAAATAGATGTTTCAGCAATAAGGAGACTTGAAATTGGTTTTCGCACTATAACCTTGGGACCTCCTCCTCAATATAGAGATGTGAAAGAGGAATCTCTTCTTTTGACCAAGGATGGTAAAATTGTGGATTTAGATTTTGTGGTTCAATACCAGATAACTGATGCTGTATCTTATCTTAGTAATGTGAAGGGAGAAGAGAAACTTCTTCGTGACCTTGCTCAGGCTTCTATGAGGCAAATCGTTGGAGGGTATGAATTTGACGAGATTTTAACAGTTTCTAAGGAAGAAATTCAGAATAATGTAAAAACTCTTTTGCAAAATTTATTGAATAATAACAATTTTGGTGTTAAGATTGTGAATGTTCAACTTCAAGACGTAGTTCCCCCAGAGCCTGTCCAACCAGCATTTCAAGATGTAATAAATGCAAAATCAGAAAAGGATAAACTTATTCTTGAAGCTCAGGCATATTACAACCAGATTGTTCCCGAAGCAGAAGGTCAAGCGGCAAAAATTATTGCCGAAGCAGAGGCTTATATGGACCAACAAATAGAGAGAGCAAAAGGCGATGCTCAAAGATTTAAAGCACTACTTGAAAGATATAAAAACTCTCCATCTCTTATAAGGACAAAGCTTTATTTAGAGGCTATGGAGATGGTGCTTCCAAAAACTAAGATTATTATAATTGATGATCCCAAGGGATCTATGAAAATATATAGTTTTCCATCAGAGCTTTTCACAAGTACCATAACTCTTCAAGAGGGGGATAAAAAATGAAGTATGTTTATTTAGGTGTAATTCTCTTTATTATTTTATTTATCTTGATTTTTTCCATCTTTATAGTTGATATAACAAATCAGGCTGTGGTCCTTGAATTTGGAAAGCCAGTAAGGGTGGTAAAAGAGCCTGGTCTTTATTTTAAAAAGCCCTTTGTACAGGAAGTAATATTTTTTGAGAAAAGAATTCTGCAATATGATTCAGAGCCTACCATAGTGGTTACGAAGGATAAAAAGTCTATGATTTTGGATTCTTTTGCTCTTTTTAAAATTTATGATCCCATATTGTTTTTAAAGACAGTAAGAAATGAACTGGGAGCTCAGGCGAGGCTTGATGATATTATCTATAGTGAGATGAGAAGAGTGGTAGGGCAGTATGACTTTGATGATATAGTTTCTAAGAAAAGGGAAGAGGTATTTGAAGAGATAACAATATCATCAAGGGAAAAAGCAAAGGAACTTGGTATTGAAATAAGTACCGTTAGAATGAAAAGGGTGAGTGTTCCTGCGGAAAATCTCAAAAAGATATATGATTCCATGACAGCAGAAAGACAAAGACAGGCTGCTCTTTATAGAGCAGAGGGGCAAAGGGAGGCTCAGAGAATAAAGTCGGAGGCAGAAAAGAAGAGAGTAATTATTCTTTCAGAGGCATATAGAAAGGCTCAGGAGTTAAAGGGGAAGGGTGAAGCAGAAGCAAGCAAAATACTTCAAACTGCTCTATCTTCAGATCCCGAATTTTATCAGTTTCTTAAAACCTTAGAGCTTTACAAGAGCACTCTTCCTGGTAATGTGTTGATAATTACTCCTGACTCTGAGCTTTTCAAATATTTAAGGAAAAAATAAACTTAAGAATTAGAGTTAGAGTTTCTTAATCGATTTTGTATATCTTGTATAGCCTTTTTAATGGAAAGATCTGTTTGATAAAGTTCCTGGATCTTCTCATAGGCGTGAAGTACTGTGGTGTGATCTCTTCCTCCTAATTCTTCTCCAATTTTAGGGAGGGAGAGGTCAGTTAAAGTTCTTGCAAGGTACATGGCTATTTGTCTTGGAACAGCTATTTCTTGAGATCTTCCCTTACCTTTTAACTGTTCAACAGTAATATTAAAGTATTCAGCCACAGCTTGAAGTATATTTTGGATAGTTATATTCTTTATCTGAGGTTGAATTATATCTTTAAGAACGGTTTTTGCAAGTTCAAGATTTATAGGCATATTGTTTAAAGAGGCAAAGGCTATGGTTCTTATTAAAGCTCCCTCTAATTCACGAATATTAGATTGGATTTGAGAGGCTATAAACTCAATAACCTCATCAGGTACTTTTGCTTTTTCAGCTTCGGCTTTCTTCTTTAGTATGGCTATTCGGGTTTCAAGATCTGGAGGTTGAATATCTGCAATTAATCCCCACTCAAAGCGAGATCTTAATCTATCTTCTAAGGTTGGAATTTCCTTTGGAACCCTATCACTGGTGAGTACAATTTGTTTTCCAGCTTCATAGAGAGCATTAAAAGTATAGAAGAATTCTTCTTGTGTTCTTTCTTTTCCTGCCAAAAATTGGATATCATCTATTAAGAGTACATCAATATTTCTATATCTATTTCTAAATTTTGTCATACCATCTTCTTTTATGGCGTCAATAAGTTCCACAGTAAATTTTTCCATAGAGGCGTAAACTACTCTTGCCTTCGGGTATTTTTCTTGAATAGAGTGACCAATAGCATGAATAAGGTGGGTTTTACCTAATCCTACTCCTCCATATATAAGGAGGGGATTGTAGGCTTTACCAGGGTTTTGGCTCACCGCTAATGCAGCTGCGTGAGCGAATCTATTGCTATCTCCTACTACAAAAGTATCAAAGGTATATTTAGGATTTAAATTGTTATAAGAGGTAGAAAGATATTCTACTTTCTTATCCTCAGGAATATTCTCTTCTTTTTCTTCGGCAAGGATCTCTACTTTAAAATCCTTCTGGGTTACCTTTCTTATTACCTCTTCTATAAGAGGAAGGTAATATTCTTCTAACCAGTCTTTTGAAAATTTATTTGGAGTTTGTAGAACTATTTTGCTACCCTCAAGGGTGAGAGGTTTGAGGGTTTTTATCCATGTTTCAAACCCAGGTCTGCTAATCTCTAAGGAAAGATAAGAAAGAGCCTCTTCCCAAATGCTTTTTATGTCATCCATAATACAAATCTCCAAAAGTTTTTAATTTGAGACAAAAATAATTTTATCAAATGAGATTTTTTATTACAATTAAA